>NZ_LOMM01000022.1:0-317997 GCF_001605945.1 Enterobacter sp. SENG-6 | reverse complement strand
TTCTCAAAATCGGTGGAGCTGCATGACAAAGTCATCGGGCATTATCTGAACATAAAACACTATCAGTAAGTTGGAGTCATTACCCGATTTTAAATCAATTTACTTAAAATGAATTGAGAATGTACTTAAGATTAATCTTATGATCATGCTCACAAAAACGAGGTATTCGGGTTAATCCCGAAGGATTACCCCTGCCCGTATTTCTCTAAAAGTGCTTCGGCAATGGCCAGCGTTTCCACATCTGCCACGCCGTTCCACAGCTGCGGCCTGAAGTGCATCTGGAAGACCATAATGATGCGCTTCTGCTGAGCGGGGGTGCTGTTGTCGGGAACCTCGTAACCGTAACGCGCGAGCAAATCGAGTAACGCTGCGGTCTCCACGGCCTGATACCGTGGTCGCCCGTTCATATAGAACGCCACCCGGGACGCGTCGGGCCAGGCGCCAATCCCCTGCTCTGCAAGCTCGCGCCACGGGAACAGCGGGCCGGGATCGTCCTTGCGCTGAGGCGCGATATCCGCATGGGCCACCACGTTCTCGGGTTTAATGTGATAGCGGGCAATAATGTCTTTTGCGAGCGGCACCAGGGCCGCAATTTGCGCGGGTTCGAACGGGGAAAAGTGTTTTACCCCGGCCGTTTTTTGCCAGCCGCGATTCTCAAGCTCAATGCCAACCGACGTATCATTAATGCGGTTGGTGCCGCGCCAGAAGCTGATACCCGCATGCCAGGCCAGTTCGTTCTCGGGAACCAGCTGCCAGATGCGCGGTTTACCGTCCGGTGCGGGCGGCTTCGCCGGGATCAAATAGTGGGAGCTGACGTTCTTGTCCGTCAGCGTGGCCAGCGAACTGTCAAAGTCATCCGCCGTATAGTGGATAACCAGCACCTTGATGCGCGGATAGGCCGCCTGCGCCTGGTGGCGGGTATCCAGTTCATAGGCGCCTTTATCCACAATGCCTTTTTCCGTGGCGCACCCTGCCAGCAACAGCGCCAGCAGGAGTGTTGAAAACGCGCGTTTCATCGACGGGTTTTCACCGCCGTACCGCTTACGCTCACCATCAGCATGCTCGCTTCTTTACCGACGGTTTCGTAGTCAATATCAATCCCCACGACCGCATCCGCCCCCAGTGCCTTGGCCTGTTCGCCCAGCTCTTTAAAGGCGATTTCCCGGGCTTTACGCAGCTCTTTTTCATACGCGCCAGAGCGGCCGCCGACGATATCGCGGATACCGGCAAAGAAATCGCGAAAAATGTTGGCCCCCAGAATGGCTTCGCCCGTGACCACACCGCAATACTCGGTAATCGGCTGCCCTTCCAGGGTTGGCGTTGTTGAAAACTGCATGGTTTCTCTCCTTCTTTAGCGTTCAATGCCTTAGCCCATAACTTCACCAGCATTATCGGTTCGTTACGCTATGATTGAAAGGATAGTTAATAAATAAGGAAATCAACATGCGCTACTCTGCTTTAACGCTTTTGGTGCCCTGCGCGCTGGTGCTCAGCGCGTGTACCAACACGGTCACGCCAGCCTTTAAGGATATCGGTACCCGCAGCGGCCCCTGTATAGAGGGTGGCCCGGATACCGTGGCGCAACAGTTCTATGATTATCGCATTCAACACCGCAGCAACGATCTCGCCGGCCTGCGTCCGTATCTGAGCGATGGGCTGGCAAAACTGCTGAACGATGCCACGCGCGATCCGCAGCACAACGCGCTGCTGAAATCCGATCCGTTCTCCAGCCGCACGACGTTGCCAGACAGCGCCGAGGTGGCCAGCGCCTCGACCATCCCGAACACCGATGCGCGTAACATCCCCCTGCGCGTGAAGCTGACCCAGGGCACCCAAACCTGGCAGGATGAAGTGCTGATGATCCGCGAAGGCCAGTGCTGGGCGGTGGATGACGTACGCTATATCGGCGGGAGCGTTCATGCCCCGGCAGGCACGCTGCGCCAGTCGATTGAGAATCGCTAAACCCACTGTTTCAGAATTGTAAACCCCGAAAAATGTGCGGCATTTCATGCGGAATGCCGACATTTATACTCGCCGACCTTGGGCTTCGCTATTTTGTGCTATGTTTAAGGGGTATTACGGGTTATATTTAACTTTTAACGCAGAAATATTGCATAACTATTCTGTCAACGGTACTATCTGCGGCCTCAATTGCTATAGATTGCCTGGATGAGTAAAGACTGCCCCGATGAGTATTAAACTAAACGGCATTAACTGCTTCTACGGCGCACACCAGGCGCTGTTCGACATCACGCTGGAGTGCCCGGAAGGCGAAACGCTGGTTTTGCTTGGCCCAAGTGGCGCGGGTAAAAGTTCTCTTTTGCGTGTCCTTAATCTGCTTGAAATGCCCCGTTCAGGAACGCTGGCTATCGCCGGTAACCACTTTGATTTTGCGAAAACGCCGTCCGATAAAGCGATTCGTGAACTGCGTCAAAACGTTGGCATGGTCTTCCAGCAATACAACCTCTGGCCGCATCTGACCGTCCTGCAAAACCTGATTGAAGCGCCCTGCCGCGTTCTCGGTTTGAGCAAGGATCAGGCGATGGCGCGTGCTGAAAAGCTGCTGGAGCGTCTGCGCCTTAAGCCCTACAGCGATCGTTATCCGCTGCACCTCTCCGGGGGTCAACAACAGCGTGTGGCGATTGCCCGTGCGCTGATGATGGAGCCAGCGGTACTGCTGTTTGATGAGCCGACCGCCGCGCTGGACCCGGAAATCACCGCCCAGATCGTGAGCATCATTCGTGAGCTGGCGGAAACCAACATTACTCAGGTCATCGTCACCCATGAAGTGGAAGTGGCGCGTAAAACCGCCAGCCGTGTGGTCTACATGGAAAACGGGTATATCGTTGAGCAAGGTGATGCGAGTTGCTTTACCAACCCGCAAACCGATGCCTTCAAAAACTACTTATCTCACTGAGAGTGCCAGGGAAAATGATAATGAAAAAAGTATTGATTGCCGCGCTGCTCGCTAGCGTCAGCCTTTCCGCTACCGCAGCCCAGACCATCCGTTTCGCCACCGAAGCGTCCTATCCTCCGTTTGAATCTATCGACGCCAACAACAAGATTGTGGGCTTCGATGTCGATCTGGCTAACGCGCTGTGTAAAGAGATCGACGCGACCTGTACCTTCAGCAACCAGGCGTTTGACAGCCTGATCCCAAGCCTGAAGTTCCGCCGTATCGACGCCGTGATGGCCGGTATGGACATCACCCCAGAGCGTGAAAAGCAGGTGCTGTTCACCACGCCGTACTATGACAACTCCGCCCTGTTTATTGGTCAGAAAGGGAAATTTACCTCTGTTGACCAGCTGAAAGGCAAAAAAGTGGGCGTACAGAACGGCACCACGCACCAGAAATTCATCATGGATAAACATCCGGAAATCACCACCGTGCCTTACGACAGCTACCAGAACGCGAAGCTGGATCTGCAGAACGGCCGTATCGATGGCGTGTTTGGTGACACCGCGGTAGTAACCGAATGGCTGAAAGCCAACGATAAACTCGCGCCAGTGGGCGACAAAGTGACCGATAAGGACTACTTCGGCACAGGTCTGGGGATTGCCGTTCGTCAGGGCAACACTGAGCTGCAGCAGAAATTCAACGCTGCGCTGGAAAAAGTGAAGAAAGACGGCACCTACGAAACCATCTATAAAAAATGGTTCCAGAAGTAATTCCTGATGAATGAAATTCTTCCTTTAGCAAGCGCCGCCGGGATGACCGTCGGCCTTGCCGTTTGCGCACTGATTATCGGCCTGGTGCTGGCGATGTTCTTTGCGGTATGGGAATCTGCAAAGTGGTTCCCTGTCGCCTGGACCGGCTCCGCGCTGGTCACCGTGCTGCGTGGGCTACCGGAGATTCTGGTGGTCCTGTTTATCTATTTCGGTTCCTCACAGCTGCTGCTGACGCTGTCGGACGGCTTTACCCTCAATCTTGGCGTCGTGCAGATCCCGGTGCAGATGCAGATTGAAAACTTCGACGTCAGCCCGTTCCTCTGTGGCGTCATTGCCCTTTCCCTGCTCTATTCTGCGTACGCGTCGCAAACCCTGCGCGGTGCGCTGAAAGCGGTACCGCAAGGACAATGGGAATCTGGCCAGGCGCTGGGAATGTCGAAAGCGGCGATCTTCTTCCGCCTGGTGATGCCGCAGATGTGGCGTCATGCCCTGCCGGGTTTAGGGAACCAGTGGCTGGTGCTGCTGAAAGATACGGCGCTGGTGAGCCTGATAAGCGTTAACGATTTAATGTTGCAGACCAAAAGCATCGCTACCCGCACCCAGGAGCCGTTTACCTGGTACATTGTGGCGGCGGCTATCTACCTGGTGATCACGTTGCTGAGTCAGTACATCCTTAAGCGTATTGACCTGCGTGCGACGCGCTTTGAACGGAGACCAGGCTGATGCTGGACTATTTACCCGAGCTGATGAAAGGGCTGCACACCAGCCTGACGTTGACCGTGGCGTCCATCATCGTGGCGCTGATCCTGGCGCTGATCTTTACCATCATCCTGACGCTGAAAACGCCGGTGCTGGTGTGGATTGTGCGCGGCTATATCACCCTCTTTACCGGTACGCCGCTGCTGGTGCAGATCTTCCTGATTTACTACGGCCCGGGCCAGTTCCCGTCGCTGCAGGAGTATCCGGTTATCTGGCATCTGCTCTCTGAGCCGTGGCTGTGTGCCCTGATCGCCCTTTCACTGAACAGCGCTGCCTACACCACTCAGCTGTTCTACGGAGCGATCCGCGCCATTCCGGAAGGACAATGGCAGTCCTGCGGCGCGCTCGGCATGAGCAAAAAAGATACGCTGGCCATTTTGCTGCCGTACGCCTTTAAGCGTGCCCTCTCCTCTTACTCCAACGAAGTGGTGCTGGTGTTCAAGAGTACCTCGCTGGCCTACACCATCACCCTGATGGAAGTGATGGGCCACGGGCAACTGCTCTATGGACGCACCTACGATGTGATGGTGTTTGGCGCGGCAGGCGTGGTGTATCTGGTAGTTAACGGACTGTTGACGCTGATGATGCGCCTGATCGAGCGTAAAGCGCTGGCATTTGAGCGCAGAAATTAATCACGTAAATGCATAAAACGGTATTGATAAAGCGGGTAACCTGATGGGTTATCCGCTTTTTTTTATTCCACAATAAATATTTAATCATTTATATTGATTATAAATTCATTAAATGGCATTGTACTTTCATAAGACCTACAGACGGGAGTATTACAATGAAAAAGTTAGTTCTGGCCGCATTACTGGCAACGTTTGCCGCAGGCGCAACGGCTGCCGATAAAATCAATTTCGGCGTTTCTGCCACGTATCCACCATTTGAATCGCTGGATGCCAGCAACCAGATCGTGGGTTTTGATATCGATCTGGCGAAAGCGCTGTGCAAACAGATGCAGGCCGACTGCACCTTTACCAACCATGCCTTTGACAGCCTGATCCCGTCCCTGAAATTTAAAAAATACGACGCGGTGATCTCCGGTATGGACATCACGCCAGAGCGTAGCAAGCAGGTGGCCTTCACCGACCCGTACTACGCCAACTCGGCGGTGGTCATTGCGAAGAAAGGGGCTTATAAATCCTTTGATGAGCTGAAAGGCAAACGCATCGGGATGGAAAACGGCACCACGCACCAGAAATACCTGCAGGACAAACATCCTGAAGTGAAAACCGTGGCCTATGACAGCTATCAGAACGCGATTATCGATCTGAAAAATGGCCGTATCGATGGCGTATTTGGTGACACCGCGGTCGTAAACGAATGGCTGAAAACCAACCCGCAGCTCGGTACGGCAACCGAAAAAGTGACCGATCCGCAATACTTCGGTACGGGTCTGGGCATTGCGGTGCGTCCGGATAACAAAGCGTTGCTGGCAAAACTGAACGGCGCGCTGAAGGCGATTAAAGCTGACGGTACGTATCAGAAAATCAGCGACCAGTGGTTCCCGCAATAACCTCTTTTTGTCGGGTGGTCCGGCCTGCGGGGGTGGTCTCTAGGCCGGGTAAGCGCAGCGCCACCCGGCACTCTCTCACAACGGCACGAAGAACCTGAATCGCGCCCCGCTCACCGACTCCATCAGCCTGATCCCTCCCCCGTGTAGTTCCAGCATCCGTTTGACAATCAACAGCCCTAACCCACCGCGATTCTCCCGCGATGCTTGCGGATTCAACGCTGAAGGCCGCTGGAACAGATCGTCGCGCAGCGCGGCATCCACACCGGTTCCTGAATCGGCCACCTCAACCTGTAGCTTTTCATTCTCCTGCCATACGGCGAGACGGATCTTGCCGCCGGTGGGGGTATGGCGGATGGCGTTATCCAGCAGATTGGTCACCACGCGCTCTATCATCGAGACATCGGCATACACCAGCGGCAGCGGCCCGGGAACGTCTATCTGGAGCTGAAGCTCGCGCGTGCGCGCCGTGAGCTCAAACTTTTGCGCCACGTCGGAAATAAGCTCTCCCATCGCAAAACGCTCGCGCTGGGGCTTGATGCCGCCGTGCTCAAGACGCGCAAGCTCAAACAGCTGCTGTGACAGGTGACGCACCTTTTGCCCCTGACGCAACGCCGTGGCGAGGTATTGCTGATGCTCCTGCGGCGTCAGTGTGGCGGATTTCAGCGACAGCGTCTCCAGATAGCCCAGCAGCGAGGTCAGCGGCGTGCGTAAGTCGTGGGAAATATTGGCGATAAACTCCCGGCGCTGGCGGTCGCTGTCGGCCAGTTGATCCCACTGGTGGGTGATTTTGCGTGCCAGCTCGATAAAATTGTTACGCAGGAGCGCCACTTCATCTTTTGCTGTCGCATCCGGCTGTTGGACCGCCAGCGCGCGTATCGCGCTCATGCTGTCATGCTCCAGCCCGGCCACTTCACGCGTCAGCCGTTTAACCGGACGCGTGACCCAGTACCAGATCAGTAAGCCCGCCAGCAGGCCAAACAGCGCCACCCACAGCATTGACCAGAGCACCGTACTCCACAGCGCCTTGTGCCAGGCCATGTCCGCCAGCGCGTTCGACTCCTCGCCCTGTAAAATAATATACAGATAGCCTTTAAGCTCGCCGTCCTGACGTAACGGCGTCGCGCTGAACACTTTCTTGTTCTGGCTACGCGGATCGTCGCCAAAAACCGGCATGGCCGCACCGCTGAGGAACTCCTGTACCGGCGCGAGATTGATGCTTTGTCGCTGAATATGGCCCGGCGGGGCGGCATCGGCCAGGATATCGCCATCCGGGGAGACGACGTACAGTTCTACGCTCGGGTTGAAGGTCATCAGCCTGTCAAAGAGCGGTTTCAGCGCGGTACGGTCGACCCTGCCCTGGGCGTTCAGAATTGGTTCGCGCTGCACGATCTGTTGCGCCAGGCCGCCAGAGAGACGCTGAACCATGGCGTTACCATACTGCATGCTGCTGTAGAGCTGGACGGCGCAGGCGACGGCGGCACAGAGCATCATCAGTAAAATGAACAGCAGCGTCAGGCGCTGGCTCAGGCTAAAGCGGCGCATCATGGTGCGGCTCCGCAAATTTATAGCCTTTGCCCCAGACGGTGCGAATGATCTCCGGCTCGGCAGCGTCTTTTTCAATCTTGATGCGCAGGCGGTTGATATGGGTGTTAACGGTATGCTCGTAACCTTCGTGCTGATAGCCCCACACCTGCTCCAGCAGCGCCAGACGCGAGAAGACCTCGCCAGGATGGCGGGCAAAGAAGTACAGCAGTTCAAACTCGCGCGGGGTGAGATCCACCATCTGGCCGTGAAGCAGCACGCTGCGGGCCAGCGGGTCGATCGTCAGGCCATGCGCCTGAATATTCCCGGCACTCTGCGCCTGCCCCATCGCCTGCTGGCGGCGGAACAGCGCCTTAATGCGCGCAATCAGCTCCTGCACCGAGAACGGCTTTGCCAGATAATCATCCGCGCCGGTTTCCAGGCCGGTGATCCGATCGGTTTCGCTGCTGCGAGCGCTGATAATGATCACCGGCAGGTAGCGGGTCATCTGGCGAATACGACGGCAAATCTCCAGGCCGTCGACGTTGGGGAGCATGAGATCGAGGATCACCGCGTCCCACGGCTGTTTTTCAAGGCACTGTAATGCGTTGCCGCCGTCGGGCTCGTGGGTGATGGTGTAGCCTTCATCTTCTAAATTGAGTCGCAGAAGTGCCGCGATATCGTGGTCATCTTCCACCAGCAGGATCTGCTTCATGGGTAAGCCTTATTTCATCTCTTATGACGTAAGCTTACCTGATTTCGCAGGGTTGAAGAGTTCACATTTTGTTGAAGATTTTGCGGGCTAACAAACCACTCAACCGATCCCCTCTGTATTTTCTGAAGCAGCCTCGCAGGATTTAACTTATCCTTTCAGTCCCTCTTTTTATTAAGGTTTTACAGGCGTATGTTCACCTCACACCAGCAAAATCTGGTGCCGGGATTGGCATCCTGCATAACATACTGACGGCGTGATACTTTTTTTACGCTGTGCGTCCGGTTACACTTCAATGGTGAGTCGGACGAGGGTGCTGAAAAGCGCGCCGGTTCTCAGTATGTCCGGTTATGCCAACCTCGTCCGACTCCGCCACCAAAGAAAATTGGCATTTTCAGTGGCGGGGGCAAACCAACATACTGAGGATGTTTATATGTCTATTGTCTCGTCTTTTTCAGACACGCTTCTCACGCTTCCTGTTAATCACAATACCGATTTCACCGAACTAGCCGACTACTGCCAGCGCTACTGCGAAGCGCTGGTAGAAGAAACCGATCCTGGCAGAAAACTCGCGCTCTGTGGCCGCCTCGCTGCCTGTCTTGCCTTACTCCGCCCGATGCTACTGGAGCCTGTGCCGGAACATTTGTATGAACGATTAACGGTGGATGTTTTCCCGGAAAGCGAACCTGCATTCAACGCAGAGGCTGATCAACTGTGCCGTTACTGTGAGGAGATTACGCAACTCTTAATTGGGGGAGAACTTGCGCCGGAGTCAGCCCGCGTAATGGGCGATCTGCTCTTTGAGTTGACAGGCTACTTTGCCGACCAGTTGAAAGCGCCACGCTGGCTAAAAACAGAGGCGGGAGTCGCATTACTGGGGTAAGCAAACAAAGCCGGGTGGCGGCTACGCCTTACCCGACCTACCCGAACTTGTAGGCCCGGTAAGCGCAGCGCCACCGGGCGATGTTAAGGATTAGCGCGTTTTCACCAACAACGTCAACACTTCATAATGCGCGGTATGCGGGAACATATCGAAAAGCTGAACGCGTTCAACGCGGTAGCCCGGCAAATGAGCGATATCTGTTGCCATGGTACGGGCGTTGCAGCTGGAATAAATAATGTAATCCGGCGCCATCTGGCTCAGATAGTCGCACAGCGCCTTGCCAATGCCCCGGCGCGGCGGGTTGACCAGCACCAGCTCCGGTACGTTGCCCTGGCCGGTCGCGAACTGCGTGGAGTCCAGCGCCTGGAAGTGCAGATTGGTTAATCCGAGCTCAGCGGCAGACTGTTTCGCGCAGGCAATCGCTTCGGCGGCGATCTCAATCCCGGTCAGCTGCATCTCAGGCGTGGCGCAGTGCAGACCAAAGCCCCCGACACCGCAGAACAGATCCCACATATGATGGATGTTTAACGCCCTCACCCAGTCGCGGGCGGTGGCATATAACGCACTCGCCACCGTCGGGTTGGTCTGGAAGAAACTTTGCGGGCGGATCCACAGCGGCACGTTGTTGAACGTTTCCGCCAGCGCATGCTGCCCGGTGAAGAAGATCTCTGTCTCCCCCTCCATGATCGCCATATGCACCGGCTGAATATTGGCGGTAATGACCTTAAGCTGCGGAAGCTGCTCCTGCAGCCACGGCAGCGCCGCGCGCAGTTGTTCCAGCTTGGCTTGCGAGCGCAGCACGAAACGCAGCATCATACCGCCGTCCATCTGGCTCTCGGTCAGGAGGAGATATTTCAGCTCACCGCGCTTACGGGCGACGTTATAAGGCGTTAACCCCGCGCGGGCAATAAACGGTTTGAGTGCCGCAAAGACCGGCTCAAACGAGGCAGGATAAAGCGGGCAGCCGGTGAGATCTTCCGGCGTGCCGTCGCGATGCAGCATGCCCAGCAGCGGTTTTTCTACGCTGCCGCTGACCACCATTTTGGCTTTATTACGAAAACCCTGCTCCGGGCCGCTGACGGGGGCGCACCACTCACCCACCGCATGTTCAGCCAGCAGCTGTTGCAGGTCGGCCATTTTGGCGGTGAGTTGTTGAGAGACCGGCTGTTCTATCCACTGACAGGAGCGGCAGCGTCCGGCGTCATAGAGTGCGCACTGCATAGGAAAACCTTAAGAATAACGAGGGCTGCGATTATACACATTATTGCAGGCGGAAGAACCGCCGGCTTGAAGCTGGAGCAAAGAGCAGCAGGAGCACCAGCATATCGGGTAATTTCTGCATGACCAGCGCATGGAAGATCTCACGTTTGGATCCACCGGCAATGCTGAACAGCTCCGGATAGCCATAGCCCAGCGAGGCGGCCCACAGATAGCTGGCGGCGGTCACCTGCGTCAGCAGATAGACCCAGCGCGCCCAGTTGCGCCCTTTAACCAGCGAAAACGCGCAGTAGATTTCGATAAACACCAGCACAAGGCTGCTGAGGAATACCAGCGTGAGGTTCCAGGTTTGCACGCTGCGGTGAATGAACTCACCGATGCCGCGCGCCCCCAGGGTGTTGAGGATCATCAGTACATCAAGACAGCGGATCATAATAATAGCGAGCGCCGCCACCTGCACCAGCGCAGGTACGTTTGGACGAGCGTGCGTAAGACGTGATTTTTTTAATAATCCCAATGTTTTACTTCCCTGAAAAACAGTGCCGCGTCATGCGCGGCACATCACTGGAAATAATAATTCCTTCAGCCGCGTCTTGCACGCTGGATATCGCGCACGCGCTGCTTTTCCGCGCGCGCCATCAAATACCAGGCGATAAATCCGACAATTCCGACCACGCCGAGGATAATCGACGCCAGGGCGTTGATCTCCGGGTTCACCCCCATGCGCACGCTGGAGAAGACCAGCATTGGCAGCGTCGTCGCCCCTGGCCCGGAAACAAAGCTGGCGATCACCAGATCGTCGAGCGACAGGGTAAAGGCCAGCAGCCAGCCGGAGATCACCGCAGGCATAATCATCGGCAGCGTGATGATGAAAAAGACCTTCACCGGCGTGGCACCGAGATCCATCGCCGCCTCTTCAATGGAGCGATCCAGCTCGCGCAGACGCGAGGAGATGACCACCGCCACGTACGCGGTACAGAAGGTCACATGCGCCAGCCAGATGGTGAGCATGCCGCGATCCGCCGGCCAGCCAATGGCATGCGCCAGCGCCACAAACAGCAGCAGCAGCGACAGGCCGGTGATCACGTCCGGCATCACCAGCGGCGCGGTGATCATAAAGGCAAAGCCGTTCGAGCCGCGAAAACGCCCGAAGCGCACCATCACCAGCGCGGCAATCGTGCCCAGCACGCAGGCCATCGTGGCCGCCAGCGCCGCGATGGTCAGGCTCAGCCCCACCGCGCTCATCATCGCATCGTCGTGGAACAGTTCGCTGT
This sequence comes from Enterobacter sp. SENG-6, assembly GCF_001605945.1. NCBI lineage: Bacteria > Pseudomonadati > Pseudomonadota > Gammaproteobacteria > Enterobacterales > Enterobacteriaceae > Enterobacter > Enterobacter sp. SENG-6. The sequence goes on along the minus strand of NZ_LOMM01000022.1, from coordinate 306,442 downwards.
ACCAGCGCGTCGACCAGCCAGCCCATACGGTGACCAGTTTGGAGCTGTTGAACGAGTAGATCACCAGCATCAGCATCGGCGCATACAGGAAGGTAAAGCCGATCACCAGGATCGCAATTCGCCACGGAGAGCGCACTACCGGTAAGTTGTTCATCCGTGGTCTCCCATCTGTTTCTGCTGATGCTTGTGGAACCACATGATCGGCACGATCAGCAGCAGCAACATCACGATCGCCACCGCAGAGGCTACCGGCCAGTCGCGGTTATTGAAGAACTCCTGCCACAACACGCGGCCAATCATGATGCTGTCCGGGCCGCCGAGCAGTTCCGGGATCACAAACTCCCCAACCGCCGGAATGAACACCAGCATCGACCCGGCGATAATCCCGCCTTTGGTCAGCGGCACAATCACGCTGAAGAAAGTCTTCAGCGGACGGGCGCCCAGATCCAGCGAGGCTTCCACCAGCGAGTAATCGATACGCGTCAGCGCCGTATAGATCGGCAGCACCATAAACGGCAGGTAGGCGTACACAATCCCGATATAGACCGCAAGATTGGTGTGCAGAATAGTCAGCGGCTGATCGATAACCCCTAACCACATCAGGAAGTTATTCAGCACCCCGTTATTTTTCAGGATCCCCATCCACGCGTAGACGCGGATCAGGAACGAGGTCCACGACGGCAGGATCACCAGCAGTAGCAGAATATTGCGCGTCGAGGGCTTACTGTGCGCCACCGCCCATGCCAGCGGGTAGCCCATCAGCAGACAGCAGAGCGTGGAGATGGCCGCCACCTGCAGCGACTGCAGGTAGGCTTCGACATAAAGCGGATCTTCCGTCAGTTGCAGGAAGTTGCCAAGGTTAAGCGTCAGCGTCAGCTGGCCGTCTGCCCAGTCCAGCAGATTGGTGTAAGGCGGGATCGCCCGCGCCATTTCCGCCAGGCTTATCTTGAAAACGATCAGGAACGGCAGCATGAACAGCAGGATCAGCCACACGTAAGGCATGGCAATCACCAGCTTGCGGCCGTGGTTCATCTGCATGCGCGCCAGCCAGTGCGCAAAGCCGCCCGGTTTTTCGACGCGGGCTGGCGGTTCAAGTGTACTCATTGGCCGCTCCTTATACCGTCAGCACGACACAACTGTCCGCATCCCAGCACAGACGCACTTCGTCGCCCCAGGTCGGCAGTCCTTTACGGTAGCGATGTTCGTTTTGAAGCTGGGCGCTGAGCATCTGCCCGCTCTTCAGACGGACGTGGTAGATAGAGAGATCGCCCAGATAGGCAATGTGCACCACTTCGCCCACGGCAAAGTTAAAGCCATCGGCCGGAGGATCTTCACAGAGCATGATTTTCTCCGGTCGCAGGGCGATATAGACCGGCACGTTGTCTACCACGGAGTTATCCGGGTCGACCTTCAGCGGATGCTGCAGCCCCGGCGATTCGATGATCAGCCCGTCTTCTTCACGCGCTTTCAGCAGCCCTTCAAAAACATTCACCGAGCCGATGAACTCCGCGCTGTAACGGGTAGTCGGGTGTTCATAAATCTCTTCCGGCTCGCCAATCTGCACGAACTTACCGCGGTTCATGATCGCGATACGCCCGGCCATGGTCATGGCCTCTTCCTGGTCGTGGGTGACCATCACGCAGGTCACGCCTACGCGTTCGAGGATATCCACCACTTCGAGCTGCATACGGTCGCGCAGTTTTTTATCCAGAGCACCCATCGGCTCATCAAGCAGCAGCAGTTTCGGGCGTTTCGCCAGGCTTCGGGCCAGTGCCACGCGCTGACGCTGACCACCAGAAAGCTGGTGCGGTTTACGCTTCGCGAACTCCTGCATGTGCACCAGACTCAGCATCTCCGCCACACGCGCGGTGATTTCGGCTTTTGGCAGCTTGTCCTGCTTCAGGCCAAACGCGATGTTCTGCTCCACCGTCATATGCGGGAACAGTGCGTAAGACTGGAACATCATGTTAATCGGACGCTGATACGGCGGTACGCTGGAGAGATCCACGCCATCCAGCACAATCTGCCCGGCGGTAGGTTGTTCAAACCCGGCCAGCATGCGCAGCAAGGTTGATTTACCGCAACCAGACGCCCCGAGAAGGGCAAATATTTCGCCTTTGTAGATAGTCAGGCTGACGTCGTCCACGGCATGCTGGCCATCGAAAGATTTGGTGAGGTTACGAATTTCAAGTAGCGGGGTCAGCGCTTTACGGACTTTCGCCTGCGGGCGGGGGATCGCGTCATTCACGGGGTGTTCTCCGGCATAGATCAAAACTGGTGCAAACGCACCGTCAGGGTGCGCATCGCCGGGCGGCGCGAACGCTTGCCCGGCCTACGGGTTGTGTCGGCCCGGTAAGCGATAGCGCCACCGGGCAACGTTACCAAACGCCGTTATTTCCCGCTTTTCACCTTGGTCCACGCACGGGTACGTACGCGGTCAATTTTTGGATCCTGAACTTTCAGGGTGAAGAGCTTGGCAAACACATCCGCTGGCGGATAGATAGCCGGATTATTACGGATCTCTTCGCTAATCAGTGGCAAGGAGGCCTTGTTACCGTTGGCGTAGTAGACATGGTCGCTGATATGGGCAATCACTTCCGGACGCATCAGATAGTTAAGGAACTGATACGCTTCATCTTTGTTTTTCGCATCGGCAGGCATGGCGAAGACATCAAAGAAGGCCAGCGCCCCCTCTTTCGGAATGAAGTAGGAGACATTCACGCCGTTTTTCGCCTCTTTCGCACGGTTAGCCGCCTGCCAGACGTCCCCTGCCCAGCCAATTGCCACGCAGATATCGCCGTTAGCCAGGTCGTTAATGTACTGTGAAGAGTGGAAGTAACGGATATTCGGACGCAGCTTCAGCAGCAGATCGGTTGCCGGGCCGGTGTAATCATCCGCCTTGTTGCTGTTCGGATCTTTGCCGAGATAGTTCAGCACGGTGGCGAAAATCTCTTCCGGGGCATCCAGGAAGGAGACGCCGCAGCTTTTCAGCTTCGCGAGGTTCTCCGGCTTCAGCACCACGTCCCAGCTGTCCAGCTTGACGTCCGGGCCCAGCGCCGCTTTGACTTTATCCACGTTGTAGCCAATACCGGTGGTCGCCCACAGATACGGCATGGCGTATTTGTTCTCCGGGTCATGCTTAGAGACCAGCTTCAGCACTTCCGGGTCGAGGTTTTTCCAGTTTGGTAACTTGCTCTTGTCCAGCGGCTGGAAAACGCCTGCGGTCAGTTGACGCTCCAGGAAACTTGCGGACGGTACCACCAGGTCAAAACCGGTGCTGCCTGCCATCAGTTTGCCTTCCAGCACTTCGTTGGAATCAAACACGTCGTAGACCACTTTAATGCCGGTCTCTTTTTCAAAATTAGCCACCGTGTCCGGGGCAATATAGTCAGACCAGTTATAAACATGCAGCGTTTTTTGTTCCGCAGCGAGCGTGCCGGCAGAGACGGCCATCAGAGCACCCGCAACCAGACCCGATAACCATTTTTTATTCAAGGCGATCATAGTGTTATTCCTTCTGAAAGCTCGTTAACAAACGAACTAAAACTGTGCAATCTGGATATATGCAAAAATCATGCATAGTTTGTCGCTCTGCTCAAAATAAAAAGAAACCTCTTTACCCGGCAGGATCCGCTCGCTTTTTTAAGCATCGCAAGAATAACTGTAGCCCGTGTCTCCGGCTATAGCCCAGACGAAAAAACGCCTTTTATCAATTTTTTATGCAGGTTATGTCTACGTGATAAGCCGAAATGGCCTTTGGGGAGGTGAAAAATTCTTTAAAGAAAGGTTAAAAGCAGCAGAATAAATGGCGTTATGCAGCCGCTCTGGCAGCGACTGCGCAAAAGTCAGACAGGCTTAGTGAAGAAAATTGGGAGATGCATCATTATTCTCTGCATCGTCTTCCGCGCTGTACAGCAGATGGTGTGCATTGGCTTCCATCATTACCATTGAAATTTGCTCTTCACTCAAACGCATAAACCAGGCGAACTGCTTGAAGGAGAGCCCCGCGCCGGAGAACAAAGACTGGCAAACGACCAGTTTTGGCAGATTATCATCCTGTATATCGAGGAATGCTTTCACCGTCAAAGAACTGGCGTTGATCGCAGAGAGGTCAGAGGCCAGCGCCAGCAGCGCAGACGGCTTAACTTCTGCCAGCGCAGAGAAGAGGATCACGTCGTTAATGAGATCGATTTTGGCATCAAAAATGCCGTCGAAATTCTGCATGTGAGGCAGATGCAGCGCCTGGCAGGAATCACATTCAAAGAAGGTGATACCGGCATCATCAAGCCATTGACGTAACGTATCCAGTGTTGGAACGACCTGTAAATCCATCGCGGTGGAGCCTCTTTAGTAAAAACTTCGCATAGGGTACTCAAAAAGTGCGCGGTAATCCATTTAACCACCCGTTTTAAGACAGTAGCCCGGCGTGGCATGACGCTCAATCCATGCAATCATTTTACCTGCAATATCGACACCGGTGGTTTTTTCTACCCCTTCCAGCCCGGGCGAGGCATTCACTTCCATCACCAGCGGCCCGCGCGTTGCGCGCAGAAGGTCTACGCCTGCCACGTCCAGCCCCAGCGTTTGCGCCGCTTTCACGGCGATCTCCCGCTCGCGCTCGCTGATGTCAGCAACCCGCGCAACGCCGCCCCGGTGGAGGTTGGAGCGAAAATCGCCCTCTTTCGCCTGACGCTCAATGGCCGCCACCACCTCATTGCCCACCACGAAACAGCGGATATCGCGCCCTTTGGCCTCTTCAATGTACTCCTGCACCAGAATGTGCGCATTCAGGCCGCGGAAGGCGTCAATCACGCTCTCTGCCGCCTGTCGCGTCTCTGCCAGCACCACGCCAATACCCTGTGTGCCTTCCACCAGTTTGATGACCAGCGGCGCGCCGCCCACCATGTCGATCAGATCGCTGGTGTCGTCCGGGGAGTGAGCGATACCGGTGACCGGGAGATCGATACCCTGGCGGGCGAGCAGCTGCAGCGAGCGCAGCTTATCCCGGGCGCGGGAAATGGCGACAGATTCGTTGAGAGGATAGCTGCCCAGCATTTCAAACTGGCGCAGCGCGGCCGTACCGTAATAGGTGATCTGCGAGCCAATGCGGGGGATCACCGCATCAAAATGCGGTAGCTTGCGGCCTTTGTAATGGATCGAGGAAGCTGCAGGGTCAATGTTCATATAGCAGGACATCGGATCGAGGATCTCAATCTGATGTCCGCGTTTTGCCGCCGCTTCTCGCAGGCGTTTGCATGAATAGAGCGTTCCATCCCGGGACAAAATGGCAATTTTCACCCTGCACCTCTCTAAAGACATGGGAAAAGCCTGCGTATCATACCGAATGGACTAGCGCGTCGCCCAGCCCTGTTTATGCAGATAATCAAGAATAAACGGGCGATTTTCTTTAATGATGGTACGGCGGATGTGGTCGCTCCAGGTATCGCGGCGGTTATTGCTGCCGCGCGTCATGTAGTAGTGCGCCAGTTCCTCGTCATACTGCGCCAGCACGTCGTTGTCGACCGGCTGGTAGTGGTTTTCATGGACCAGCATCGCTGCAGGCAGGCGCGGCTTGAGATCCGGGTTGTCAGCAGGCCAGCCGAGGCAGAGACCGAACAGGGGCAGGACGTGCTTCGGCAGCTTCAGCAGTTCGGTTACACTTTCAATATTGTTACGCAGCCCGCCGATATACACGCCGCCTAATCCCAGCGATTCCGCCGCCGTGAAGGCGTTTTGCGCCATCAGCGCGGTATCGACCACACCCAGCAGCAGCTGTTCTGCCAGCCCCAGCTCGGCTTCAGGGCAAATTTGCAGGTGGCGGTTAAAGTCAGCGCAGAATACCCAGAACTCGGCGGCCTGGGCTACATGCTTCTGTCCGCCCGTGAGCGTCACCAGCTGCTCGCGCATGGCCTTGTCGGTAATGCGAATAATCGAACTGCACTGCAGAAAGCTGGAGCTCGAGGTGGCTCTGGCGCTGTCGATGATGGCCTCACGCTGCGCCTCGGTAATGGGCTCATCGGTGAAGTGGCGGATAGAACGGTGGGAACGGAGCAGGTCAATTGTTGGCGTCATCGTCTCTCTCTTTGTCTTGCTTAATACGTGTGGCAGCCAGTATAGGCAATGATGCGCGGCATGTAATTGGCGAAACATAGCTCAAGGATATTAAAGCGACAGGCGAAACCTACTTTAATGACGGCAGGTTATCGTGCACTATACGTGTCATTCGCCGTCAGGCTTGTTTTTTGAGGAGAGAGAAATGTTTGCAGTAATTTTTGGTCGTCCAGGATGCCCTTACTGTGTGCGCGCAAAAGAGCTGGCTGAAAAACTGACTGAAGAGCGTGATGACTTTAACTTCCGCTATGTGGATATCCACGCAGAAGGCATCACCAAAGCCGATCTGGAAAAAACCGTGGGTAAACCGGTTGAAACCGTACCGCAGATCTTCCTCGATCAGAAACACATTGGCGGCTGCACCGATTTTGAAGCTTACGCTAAAGAACATCTGGGTCTGTTTGCCGCTCAGTAATCACTAAGCAAACCCCGCGCCCTGACGTGGGGTTTTATCTATTTGCCAGTCATTGCTTTTTCACTTCACCCAATAGAATTGAGCCATATGATGCATGGATTAGCCTGGTAATCCAGTGCGCGTCTTGCATTTTGCCCTACGATAAATAATGCAATTCCTTGATATTAATGCCGATTGTAGGCCGGGTAAGCGCAGCGCCACCCGGCATTGTTGACGGCCAGGTTGCTATAAATCTTCCTGAACGGCAGTAAAAATGTCTCTGCTCCCGGAACTGTCGGTTAATTCTTTTTAAGCTGCCAGTACGGCAGTGCACGCAATCGGCTTTGCAGACGGTTGGTTTGAGTGTTTCTAAGCTGCCTGTACGGCAGTGCACTTGAGTTGCACCAGACGCCGGACTACGAAGCCTTTCTAAGCTGCCTGTACGGCAGTGCACCTTTCGCCAGCTCGTCTGGCGTTTTTACCTCCTTTCTAAGCTGCCTGTACGGCAGTGCACAAGCCAAATGAGCACGTCACGGCGTACTGTGACTTTCTAAGCTACCTGTACGGTAGTGCACGGCAGTAGGTCGCCTACCAATCCCGACATTCATTTCTAAGCTGCCTGTACGGCAGTGCACGATGGACGACATGCTTTCTGAGGTCGCGGCCCTTTCTAAGCTGCCTGTACGGCAGTGCACGCATACCAGTCATAAATTAATGCACTGGCATATTTCTAAGCTGCCTGTACGGCAGTGCACAAATGTCGGCCATCACCAGCGTGTCTGGCTGCTTTCTAAGCTGCCTGTACGGCAGTGCACACGCCCGACCTCCATCCGTAATTATCGCCAAATTTCTAAGCTGCCTGTACGGCAGTGCACTATAAGCGGCAACAATAAATCCCTGCGAATTTTTTCTAAGCTGCCTGTACGGCAGTGCACCCGTCCTCTCGCGATTCTGGCACTTACCAAAATTTCTAAGCTGCCTGTACGGCAGTGCACATGATTACCTTCTTTTTTTCTTGGGTCTTTACTTTCTAAGCTGCCTGTACGGCAGTGCACGGGCAAACGTAAGTTTAAAACCTTGGGAGACTTTTCTAAGCTGCCTGTACGGCAGTGCACATTCTGCTTGAGCCTGAGGCTTCGGCGCATGGTTTCTAAGCTGCCTGTACGGCAGTGCACTTACAGACCCGCAGATGTGGCACTTCGGCGCTTTTCTAAGCTGCCTGTACGGCAGTGCACGATGTTTCCGAACTCCAGCGCTGTAGAGGTGTTTTCTAAGCTGCCTGTACGGCAGTGCACTGAAAGCAAACATCGCTATCGTATTGTCGTAAAAGAAAATAATCAATTCTGATGCCTTTAACCCTTTTTTCAACTCATTCAATTCATCCTTAATAAATCAACAACTTACAAGACCTTCCCTAAATAGGGTTTTGATGCATTTCGTCAGGACAGACCTTTCAATACCCCCTTGCGTATTTCTTCACAAATGCTCTTTATGATGAAATCCGGGTTCCCCACCTCAACCTATTACATAGACAAAACAAAAATAAATATATAAAAATCAACTAATTAAAAACTTTCTATTTTCTCTGGCGAAGCCGGGCGATCTGATTATACTTTCTGAACGAACTCAAAATACTGTATATATATACAGATAAATTGTGTTCCGGGCAGGTCGTTGCCTGACGCTGGGCAACGTCCGTTATGCAGGTTACCCCGTGGAGATACACCATGAACCCTGTCGTGAATACCTATCTCGCCGCCCCTAAAGCCGCTATCACACACTTCGACTCTTCTCAATCCGACTCGCTGCCGTTTCCGGTTCCGTCGGGTGAAAGTACAGTGCATGCGTCGTTACCGCTCACGCCTGCTCTACCGCAGGCGGTCAATGGTCCCATTAACATCATGACCCTCGCCTCCCCCTCACCCGATTATATGTGGGGAGTTACCTGGACCGGCATTACCTATATCAGTACCAGCGGTAATGCCTTTACACCCGTAGCACGCCTTCCCGTTCCGGGACTGACTCAGTTTCCCATAGACCTGCTGGTGACACTGCTCACCCAACCTCTGGATTCACCTGGCGTGATCGAAGGGATCACTTCTCAACTCTCACCGGTTACCCCTTCCGGGGGAATTAACAGTGCCTATTGCCTTGTGGATAACACCAATACCTTGTTCGCTAACTACGGCACAAAAGTCTATGCCGTTGGGTTGAATGTTCCTGATTTACCGTTATTGGGGATAGGCATTAAACGCACGCTGGATACCTCGGCATTTATTCCGGAAGGACAGGCCATCACAGGTCTCGTGTTGACCTATGACGGGAATCTGGTTGTGCTGGGCACGCGGTCCATTTCAGTCGTTTCTCGCACCTTCTCTGGCCCGGTGCATACCCTGACGCTGGGAGCCGATGAGTACGTTTCAAACTCGGCGGCGGTAGATGAACACGGCGGTATTTATGTCGTCTCGGATAAGCTGATGCATAAAGTCGTCTGGACAGGCAGCACGCTCTCTGCCGATCCGGCCGATGGCGCATGGGTAAGTTCTTATCCCACCGGTGATACCTACCCGACCATCTTCGGCTCGGGTTCAGGGGCTACGCCGACATTAATGGGGTTCGGCAGCGATGCCGATAAGCTGGTGGTAATTACCGACGGTAAGAAGCGAATGAGTCTGGTGGCTTTCTGGCGCGATGCGATCCCAACCGGGTTCAGCGAGCGCATTGCGGGGATCATCCCGGTAACCTGCGGTCTGCCCCTGAGCACTGAATACATCCAGAGCGATCAGTCCGTGGCGATTCAGGACTACGGTGCCTTTGTGGTCAATAACGTGGGCGCAGGCACCGGTACGGGAGTCGCCCTTACCGACGCGCTGGCGCGCGGCCCGATCCTTGATTCCCCTCAGGGCGTTGAGCGCTTTGCCTGGGATCCCGTCAGTCACAGCTGGAGTTCAACCTGGAGCCGGGCTGATATCTGCTCCAACACCATGATCCCGGCCATCAGCTCTGCGAGTAATACGGTTTATACCAGCGGTTACTATCGCCATAACGGCGGATGGAAGGTGGTAGGTATGGACTGGAATACCGGGCAAACCGTGCACAGTACCGTATTTAACGACAATATCTGCGGCAACGGCATTTACGCGCAGATGGAGTTTATGCCGGATGGCGATCTCCTGATGAATAGCATCCTGGGGCCAATGAGGGTGCAATTGCCCGGCGGAACCGTGCTGCCGTTATGAGGACGCAATGAGGGCGCAACGACGTCCTCATTCTTTTTTATTATGTAACCGTTGATGCCGTATCAGTGTGCGAAGAAACAGGAAAAATAGCGCACCGAGCGCGCACCAGAATACGCCGCTCAGCAACCAGGCCAGCTCCTGCCAGAGGCTTCGCGTGGACACAAAAAGCAACCGCATCAGCACCAGACACAGCGGTGCCGCCAGCATTGCCCCTAACAGCGGCTTAACAACCTCGCCCTCGCGCGAGAGAAAACTCGCGGCCACGCCAGGCAGAATGAAAAAGAGCAGTCCCAGTTCCGGATGCCCGGAGGCTCTGAATGCCCCCTTAACATTAAACGCTAATGACATACAGACAACGGTGAACAGTAAGAAACAGCTTATCGCCCCTGCCCATTTTCCTTTAATGTTCAAATTATCCTCCTGACTTCTCTATCAAATAAAGTTTCGTCGCGTGGACACCCGATCGGATAAAGTTATGCGGCAATCCTTGCCAAAACCCGCATACGGTTATGCGATAATGAGTAGCCGTTGGTAGCTAATGCGATTAAACTATCCAGCTGCTATTGTCTTAGGGAATTTTTTTGGCCGCAGGGAGTGTAGAAGTATTCCCTGGCACTGAAAACAGTAGCCCAAAATGTCCTTTCATTCAACAACTTACTGGTAAACAAGAAGTTAGCCTCCGTGAATATAAACGTCGCAGACTTGTTAAATGGGAATTACATCCTGTTATTATTTGTGGTACTGGCGCTGGGCCTTTGCCTGGGTAAATTGCGCCTGGGTTCAGTACAACTTGGTAATTCCATTGGCGTTTTAGTCGTCTCCTTATTATTAGGTCAGCAGCATTTCAGCATTAACACAGACGCGCTTAACTTAGGTTTTATGCTGTTTATTTTTTGTGTTGGTGTGGAAGCGGGTCCTAACTTTTTTTCCATTTTCTTCCGCGACGGCAAAAATTATCTGATGCTGGCGCTGGTAATGGTCGGCAGTGCGCTGCTGATCGCGTTAGGGCTGGGTAAACTGTTTGGCTGGGATATCGGGTTAACGGCCGGTATGCTGGCAGGCTCCATGACCTCGACACCGGTTCTGGTGGGTGCAGGCGATACCCTGCGCCATTCCGGCATGGCCGGGGCACAGCTTTCTACCGCACTCGATCACCTGAGCCTGGGCTATGCCCTGACCTATCTGATTGGTCTGGTGAGCCTGATTGTAGGCGCACGCTATCTGCCGAAACTGCAGCATCAGGATCTGCAGACCAGCGCCCAGCAAATCGCCCGCGAGCGTGGTCTGGACACGGACTCCAAACGAAAAGTTTATCTTCCGGTGATCCGCGCTTATCGCGTCGGGCCAGAGCTGGTCGCCTGGGCGGACGGTAAAAATCTGCGCGAGCTGGGGATTTACCGCCAGACGGGTTGCTATATCGAACGTATCCGCCGTAACGGCATCCTGGCGAACCCGGACGGCGACGCGGTACTGCAGATGGGCGACGACATCGCGCTGGTGGGTTACCCGGATGCCCACGCGCGGCTGGATCCAAGCTTCCGTAACGGTAAAGAGGTATTCGACCGAGACCTGCTCGACATGCGTATCGTCACCGAAGAGATTGTGGTTAAAAACCACAACGCCGTCGGCCGTCGTCTGGCGCAGCTGAAACTGACCGACCACGGATGCTTCCTGAACCGCGTGATCCGCAGCCAGATTGAGATGCCTATCGACGATAATGTCGTCCTGAATAAAGGTGACGTATTGCAGGTCAGCGGCGACGCACGCCGCGTGAAAACCGTCGCCGACCGCATCGGCTTTATCTCCATTCACAGCCAGGTCACCGACCTGCTGGCCTTCTGCGCCTTCTTTATTGTTGGCCTGATGATTGGGATGATCACTTTCCAGTTCAGCAACTTTAGCTTTGGCATCGGCAACGCCGCCGGGCTGCTGTTTGCCGGGATCATGCTGGGCTTCCTGCGAGCGAACCACCCAACCTTCGGCTACATTCCGCAGGGCGCGCTGAACATGGTGAAAGAGTTCGGTCTGATGGTCTTTATGGCGGGTGTCGGCTTAAGCGCCGGGAGCGGCATTGGCCACAGCCTGGGTGCCGTCGGCTGGCAAATGTTGGTTTCCGGACTTATTGTCAGCCTGGTGCCGGTGGTGATCTGTTTCCTGTTCGGCGCCTACGTGCTGCGCATGAACCGCGCCCTGCTCTTCGGGGCAATGATGGGTGCACGTACCTGTGCGCCAGCGATGGAAATCATCAGCGATACCGCCCGCAGCAACATCCCGGCGCTGGGTTATGCGGGCACCTACGCTATCGCGAACGTACTGCTTACGCTGGCGGGTACGCTGATCATCATCATCTGGCCTGGACTCGGATAACTCTTAACTTTGCGCGTATCGAAAAAATTTTCGTTATGCGCAGAACTTTTTTATCAGGGGGCAGTCATAACTAGTGCCACTGCTTTTCTTTGATGTCCCCAATTTGTGGAGCCCATCAACCCCGCCGTTTTGGTTCAAGGTTGATGGGTTTTTTGTTGCCTGAAATTCTCTGCTCCATCATCCCCCCTCTTCCCTCCCCCGCCTCAAACATATATGATTAAACAAATATGTATCAACTATCCGCAGGGTTCAACCATGCTCCACCCGCTCCAGCTTTTCAAAACCCTCTCCGACGAAACGCGGCTCTCCATCGTCATGCTTCTGCGTGAAGCCGGTGAGCTATGCGTCTGCGATCTCTGCTCCGCAACCACGGAGTCACAGCCGAAAGTTTCGCGCCATATGGCCTTACTTCGCGAGTCCGGGCTGGTTATCGACCGTCGTGAGGGGAAGTGGGTCTATTACCGTTTGTCTCCGAACATGCCTGCGTGGGCAGCTACCGTCATCGATAACAGCTGGAACTGCCTGCGGGAAGAAACGCGTGCAAGGCTAAAGAATAGCCTTCCTGGGTCATGTTAAACACATTCATAAAAACAGATATAACGGAGTAAACGATGTTTCTGGCAGGGGTAATTTTTCTGTTTACGCTGGTACTGGTCATCTGGCAGCCCAAAGGGCTCAGTATCGGCTGGAGCGCGACGATTGGCGCCGTGCTGGCGCTGGCCAGCAGCGTGATCCACCTTAACGATATTCCGGTGGTGTGGAATATCGTCTGGAATGCCACGGCGACGTTTATCGCCATTATTATCATCAGCCTGCTGCTGGATGAGTCCGGCTTTTTCGAGTGGGCGGCGCTGCATGTCGCCCGCTGGGGAAACGGTCGGGGGCGTTTGCTCTTTACTTATATCGTGCTGCTGGGTGCGGCCGTTGCGGCGCTGTTTGCCAATGACGGTGCAGCGTTGATCCTGACACCTATCGTCATCGCCATGCTGCTGGCGCTGGGGTTCAGCAAGCAGGCCACGCTGGCGTTTGTGATGGCGGCAGGTTTTATCGCCGATACCGCCAGCCTGCCGCTGATTGTCTCGAACCTGGTCAACATTGTGTCGGCAGACTTCTTTAAGCTGGGGTTCAGCGAATACGCCTCGGTGATGATCCCGGTTGATGTCGCCGCGATTGCTGCCACGCTGGTGATGCTGCATCTGTTCTTTCGCAAGGAAATTCCACCGGAATATGATCTTGCGAAACTCCGGGAGCCCGCCCGGGCCATTCACGATCTCCCGACGTTCAGAACAGGCTGGATAGTGCTACTGCTTCTTCTCGTCGGCTTCTTTGTGCTTGAGCCTCTCGGCATTCCGGTCAGCGCCATTGCAACAGCTGGCGCGCTGATTTTATTCGCCGTTGCAAAACGCGGACACGCGATTAATACCGGAAAAGTGCTGCGCGGCGCACCGTGGCAGATCGTCATCTTCTCACTGGGGATGTATCTGGTGGTCTACGGTTTGCGTAACGCAGGGTTAACCGAATACCTTTCAGGCGTACTGAATGTGCTGTCCACCCACGGTTTATGGGTGACTACTCTGGGAACCGGGTTCATCACCGCCTTCCTGTCATCCATAATGAACAATATGCCCACAGTGCTGATTGGCGCGCTCTCTATTGATGGCAGCACGGCAACAGGATTGATTAAAGAAGCGATGATTTACGCCAACGTAATTGGCTGCGATCTGGGGCCAAAAATCACGCCTATCGGTAGTCTCGCCACCCTGCTCTGGCTCCACGTGCTGGCGCAAAAAAACATGACCATTACCTGGGGCTACTATTTCCGGACGGGCATCATCATGACGCTGCCGGTTCTGTTTGTGACGCTCGCCGCGCTGGCGTTACGTCTCTCCTTCACACTGTAATGAGCCACTGATATGACCAACATCACCATTTACCACAACCCCGCCTGCGGCACCTCGCGCAACACGCTGGAGATGATCCGCAACAGCGGCACCGAGCCAGAGATCATTCTGTATCTGGAAAATCCGCCGTCACGCGATGAACTGATCAAACTGATTGCCGACATGGGCATTTCGGTGCGGGCGCTGCTGCGTACAAACGTGGAGCCCTATGAGCAACTGGGCCTGGCAGAAGAGACGTTCACTGACGACCAGCTTATCGGTTTTATGCTGCAACACCCGATCCTGATTAACCGTCCGATTGTGGTGACGCCGCTGGGCACCCGCCTGTGCCGCCCGTCTGAAGTGGTCCTCGATATTCTGCCGGATGCGCAGAAAGGGGCATTTACGAAAGAGGACGGTGAAGCCGTCGTGGATGCCAGCGGGAAAAAAATCACCCAGAAATAGAGGCGGGCCTGCAGGCTAGCGGTCCCTCTCGCCTGCAATCCTTCCCACCATCGCCCGGATCTCCTCACGCGTTAGCGGCGCTCTGTCGGTGACAAAGTGCAGCGTCATTCCTTCGATAAAGGCGTCCAGCGCGCGGGTGGTGACCGGGTCAAACCACTGCTCAAGCGTCGTCTGGCTCATCTGCATCCAGTCCTGCATTACCGTTTTCAGCGCCGCGCTGCGGTGCATAAAAGTGTAGAGCTGGTACATCAGCGCCATGTTGTGCGGCGTCGTCACCTGCGAGCTGTGGATCAGCGTGGTGATGGATTCACACGCCATCTCCGGGCTGGTTACCCCCGCGAAGAAATCACGGTATTGCTGCGACATCTGCCGGGTAAACCACGTGAAAGCCTCTTCCAGCAGCGACTCCATGCCGTCAAAATAGTAGGTCATCGACCCCAGCGGAACCCCGGCACAGCTGGCGATTTTACGGTGCGTGACGGCATGGATACCGTGCTCAGCAATGGTGTCCAGCGTCGCCTGCAGGATCTTCTCCCGGCGATGCGGGTCGTTAGGTGGTCTGCTCATACATGCCTCATCTGATTTGTGTACAAATGTACACAAACTTGCTAGTGTTGTCGCTATTGTTGTGCTTCTGGTGCTTATCTCAATGACTCTGACCTCATCCCGTAAGGCCCTGCGGTTGCGCATGTGGGCGCTTTTCATGTTCTTCTTTATTCCGGGTCTGCTGATGGCGTCCTGGGCCACGCGTACCCCGGCAATCCGCGACATTTTGTCGGTCTCCACCGCTGAGATGGGCATTGTGCTGTTTGGCCTGTCGATAGGCTCAATGAGCGGTATTCTCTGCTCGGCGTGGCTGGTGAAGCGCTTTGGTACCCGGGCGGTGATCCGCACCACCATGTGCTGCGCAATACTGGGGATGCTGGTGCTCAGCGTGGCGCTGTGGTATGCCTCGCCGGTCATGTTTGCCCTGGGTCTGTTGATCTTTGGTGGCAGCTTTGGCGCGGCGGAAGTGGCCATTAACGTTGAAGGGGCTGCGGTCGAGCGCGAGATGAATAAAACCGTGCTGCCAATGATGCATGGCTTTTACAGCCTTGGCACGCTGGCCGGTGCGGGCGTGGGCATGGCGCTGACGGCCTCCGGCGTGAGCGCGAATCTGCATATCCTGCTGGCCGCGCTGATCTCTGTTGTGCCGGTGCTGACCGGCATCCGCGCCATTCCGGACGGCACGGGCAAAAACACCTCTGATGAACATAAAACGGCGGAAAAAGGGCTGCCGTTCTACCGTGATTTCCAGCTGATGCTGATCGGCGTGGTGGTGCTGGCGATGGCGTTTGCTGAAGGCTCCGCCAACGACTGGCTGCCGCTGCTGATGGTAGACGGACATGGGTTTAGCCCGACCTCTGGCTCGCTGATCTACGCCGGGTTTACGCTGGGGATGACCGTCGGACGCTTTACCGGCGGCTGGTTTATTGACCGCTACAGCCGCGTGGCGGTGGTGCGCGCCAGCGCCCTGCTCGGCGGGCTGGGCATTGCGATGATCATCTTCGTGGATGTGGACTGGATTGCCGGCGTATCGGTGATCCTCTGGGGCCTGGGTGCCTCACTTGGCTTCCCGTTGACCATATCCGCCGCCAGCGATACCGGCCCGGATGCCCCGACGCGCGTCAGCGTGGTGGCGACCACAGGCTATCTGGCCTTCCTGGTCGGGCCGCCGCTGCTGGGCTTCCTGGGTGAGCACTACGGGCTGCGCAGCGCCATGCTGGTGGTGTTAGGGTTGGTCATGATTGCGGCGCTGGTGGCGCGCGCCGTGGCGAAGCCGGAAAAAGAACAAACGACACTGGAGAAGGGATATGAGCGTTAAACTGATTGCAGTCGACATGGATGGCACCTTCCTGAGCGACGCGAAAACCTACAATCGCGAACGTTTTCTGGCGCAGTATGCGCGCATGAAGGAGCAAGGTATTCGCTTTGTGGTGGCCAGCGGTAACCAGTATTACCAGCTGATCTCCTTCTTCCCGGAGATTGCGCATGAGATTGCGTTTGTCGCCGAAAACGGCGGCTGGGTGGTCAGCGCCGGGGAAGATGTTTTTAACGGTGAACTGTCGAAAACGCACTTCGATACTGTTGCTGCCGTGCTAAACGACGTTCCCGGCATTGAGATTATCGCCTGCGGCAAAGGCAGTGCCTATACGCTCAAAGCCTATGACGATGAGTTCAAAGCTATCGCCGCGAAGTATTATCATCGCCTCGAAATGGTAAGTGATTTCGACAACCTGAACGATATTTTCTTCAAGTTCGGGCTCAACGTTTCTGACGATGAAATCCCGCGCATACAGGCCATGCTGCACGAAAAACTCAACGACATTATGGTGCCCGTCACGACCGGCCATGGAAGTATCGATCTGATTATCCCCGGCGTGCATAAAGCCAACGGCCTGCGGATCCTTCAACAGCGCTGGGGCATTGACGACAGCGAGGTGGTGGCTTTCGGCGACAGCGGGAACGATGTGGAGATGCTGCGCCAGTCAGGCTTCAGCTTTGCGATGGCGAATGCCAGACCGCATATTAAGGCAGCGGCGCGGTTTGAAGCGCCGCATAATAACGAGGAAGGCGTACTGGATGTGATTGATAAGGTGCTCAACAGAGAAGCACCGTTTAATTGATTCCGTGCGCTCTGGTGCCCTCACCCTGCCCCTCTCCCACCGGGAGAGGGAATAAGAATTATGGCTGCAGGGCGTTCCCGACGCGTTTGTCTTTCAGGAACATCACCATCAGGATAACCCACAGCACGCCGTTGGCGAGGTTAAACAGGCTGAACAGACCGTTGCCGCCGAGCGCATAAGCGTGCTTGCTCACCTCGATCCCGACGGTAAAAATCAGCATCTGCAGCATCCCCATCGCCGCCGAAACGGTGCCTTTACTCATCTCGCTGGCAAACAGCGTCAGACGCACCAGCCCGGCATTCGCCACGCCAATACCGAAGGCATAAATACTCAACCCCGCCGTCATCCACAGATAGGCATGAGATGATACCACCGTCGCCACCGCGGCCACGGTAAGGCCCGCCGCAATCGGCCAGCCGCCCATGATGATGAGCGAGCGCACCGTGCGACGTGATGTCAGACGCGCCAGCACAAGGTTACCGATAATCAGTGCGCCAAAAATAGGCACCTGCAACAGCCCGTACTCGTAGCTGCTGAGCTGTTCACCGCTGATGATAATGACCGGTGACTGGGCGATCCACGCCAGCAGCGGCAGGCTAACAAAGCCCGTCGCCAGCGCGCCTGCCACAAAGCGGCCGTTTTTCAGCACTGCTTTATAATCCCGTCCCAGCTCTTTCAGCGACAGCGTCTCACCCAGTCGGGTGGCCGTTTCCGGCATTGCGCGGTGCAGGCCAAAGAACGCGATGGCGGCCAGCACGGCGAAGAGCACAAACATGCCTTCCCACGGTGCCACATGCACCCACGCGGCGCCCACCAGCGGCCCCAGCAACGGAGCAATCAGCGCCACGTTCGCCATCAGCGCGGTGATTTTGATACACACCGCCTCCTCAAAGGACTCCTGAATGGCGGCATACCCAACGGCACCGATAAAGCACAGGCTTACCCCCTGCAGGAAACGCAGCAGGGTGAACTGTTCAATGTTTTGCGCCAGCAGCGTGGCGAGACAGGTCACGATAAACCACACCACGCCCGTCAGCATCACCGGACGGCGGCCAATACGATCCGACAGCGGCCCTAACAGCCACTGTAAAAACATGCCGCCAGCCAGGTAGGCGGTCATAGAGGTCGGCACCCATTCAATACCTGCGTTGTATTGCGCCACCACGGCCAGCATACCGGGCTGAATCATATCGTTGCCGATATAGGTAGAGAACTCGTAAAGCACCAGACACAGAGGGAAAAGTAACGCCTGACGACCCAGACGCGTACCCGAAGAAGAACGGTTTAACATGCAATCTCTTTATGATGAAAAAATCGCGATGAGTGTAATGAATTGCCGCTGTCTGAGATAGCAAATTATCCAGAAGAAACAGAAATAAAGCATTTATCGTCGTTGTTTAAGGTTTCCTTAAGTTGACACCAATATGATAGCCATATTTCACGCTGCCAACCAACTCTATGACCCGCATATCCCCTCGTTCAGAATTGTCTAAGTTACAGACAAATAAGACAAAACAACTTTACCGCCTGCCTGTGCGCTTTTATGGTTATCAGCTTTTAGTGCTGATCGCCCTTGCCGTGGTGTTTACCTGGCTTTCTCGTGGCGAAACGCTTGATAAATGGATCACTGGCTTTTGGTATGACGCGGCAACACACCGTTTCCCGCTGCAGAAAAACCCGCTGCTGGATCTGCTGAACCACCGGCTGGCGAAGTACATCGCCATTGCCATGGCGGTGGGTGCGCTGTTTTACGGTGCCTGGAAGCGCAATGCGAGACTGGTCACTGCCGCACTGCTGATGGGGCTTGGCACGCTGGTGGTTGGCGTGTTGAAAAGCCTGAGCCATCACAGCTGCCCGTGGGATCTGGTGGAGTATGGCGGTAAGGCCGTCTCTTACCCGCTGTTCAGTTCCGCTCCGGCAGACAGCGGTCCTGGCCGCTGCTTCCCCGGCGGCCATGCGTCCAGCGGCTTTATGGTGATGGGTCTGTTCTTTGCCTTCTGGCGCGAACGTCCGCGTCTCGCCTGGAGCTTTGTGGCCTTCGGCGTGGTGTTAGGTCTGGCGATGGGCTTTGGC
This sequence comes from Enterobacter sp. SENG-6, assembly GCF_001605945.1. Classification (NCBI taxonomy): domain Bacteria; kingdom Pseudomonadati; phylum Pseudomonadota; class Gammaproteobacteria; order Enterobacterales; family Enterobacteriaceae; genus Enterobacter; species Enterobacter sp. SENG-6. The sequence goes on along the minus strand of NZ_LOMM01000022.1, from coordinate 287,247 downwards.
CAGGTCATGCGCGGGGCGCATTTTTTCTCTCACAACCTGTGGGCTGGGTGGTGGGTCTGGTTTTCCCAGGTAGCGGTCTACGGCCTCGTTTCTGCCTGGTTTGCTAAAGAGTAAAAACGCTATGTTAGAGAATCTGAATTACCAGCTGTTTTATCTGATCAACGCCACACCGGCCTCGCCTGAGTGGATGATCGATCTGGCCACTTTCCTGGCAAAAGATCTGATCAGTATTGTGCCTGTGCTGGCGGCTATCCTCTGGCTGTGGGGACCGCGCAGCCAGGTCAACGCGCAGCGTCAGCTGGTGATCAAAGTGGCGATGACGCTCGGGGTCAGCGTGCTGGTCAGCTATGTTCTGGGTCTCGCCTTCCCGCACGATCGTCCTTTTGTCGAACACGTCGGCTATACCTTCCTGCACCACGCGCCAGATGACTCGTTCCCAAGCGATCACGGTACGGTGATCTTTGCTTTTGCGCTGGCCTTCCTGTTCTGGCATCGCCTGTGGTCAGGTGCGCTGCTGATGGCCATTGCGGTCGCCATTGCCTGGTCTCGCGTGTATCTGGGCGTACACTGGCCGCTGGATATGGTAGGCGGCTTCCTGGTGGGGCTGATCGGCTGCGTAAGCGCGGCGATCCTGTGGAACCTCTTCGGGCTGGCGCTGTATCGCGGACTCTCGTCTCTCTATCGCACCCTTTTCGCTATCCCGATCCGCAAAGGCTGGATACGTGACTAACCCCGGTATGACAGGTTACACTTGAGCCCCCGCCCTGCGGGGGCTCACTTTTTCATCCTGAGGATCTATGGAAACACGCCGCGATGACCGCATAGCTCAGTTGATACAGGCGCTGAAGCGTAGTGATAAGCTTCATCTTAAGGAAGCCGCTACCCTCCTCGGCGTTTCAGAGATGACCATTCGCCGTGACCTGAACAGCGAGAGCGCGCCCGTCGTGCTGCTGGGCGGCTATATTGTGCTGGAGCCACGTAGCGCCAGTCATTATCTGATCAGCGATCAAAAGACGCGCCTGGTTGAAGAGAAACGCAAAGCCGCCCGTCTGGCGGCCTCTCTGGTGCAACCGCACCAGACGCTGTTTTTTGACTGCGGCACCACCACGCCGTGGATAATCGAAGCCATCGACAGCAGCATCCCCTTTACCGCCGTGTGCTACTCGCTGAACACCTTCCTGGCCCTTCAGGAGAAACCCGAGTGCCGGGTGATCCTCTGCGGCGGTGAGTTCCACGCCAGCAACGCCATTTTTAAACCGCTCAATCTTCAGGACACGCTCAGCAATTTGTGCCCGGATATCGCGTTTTACTCCGCGGCGGGCGTGAGTACCCGTCAGGGGGCGACCTGTTTTAACCTGGAAGAGCTACCGGTAAAACACTGGGCGTTAAGCGCCGCGCAGTACCATGTGCTGGTGGTGGATCACAGCAAGTTCGGCAAGGTGCGTCCGGCACGGATGGGCGAGCTGGCACAGTTCAATGCCATCGTCAGCGATTGCCGCCCGGATGAAGAATACGTGACCTACGCGAAGGCGCAGCAGGTGAAGTTAATGTATTGAGAGGGGTGCGGTGTGATGCCTCACCCCGGCCCTCTCCCACCGGGAGAGGGTGAAAAGCTGGAAGACTTAACTAAACCAGCTGCCAAACCAGCTATGGAATTTCATCATCACGAAGTCCCACATCCGGCTGAAGAAGCCGCCCTCTTCGACCGCTTCCATCACAATCAGCGGACGCTGTTCAATCGACTTACCGTTTAACTGGAAATCAATCGTCCCGACCACCTGGCCTTTTTTCAGCGGCGCGGTGAGCTGCGGATCGGTCAGGGTATAGCTCGCTTTCAGGTTTTTCAGCTGACCACGTGGAATGGTCACCGACCCGGCTTCACCGGCCCCCAGGTTCACTTCACTCTTGTCACCAAACCAGACGCGCTGGCTGACGAACGTGGCATCCGGTTTAATCGGCGTCACGGTTTCAAAGAAGCGGAAGCCCCAGGTCAGCAGTTTTTCTGACTCGTTAAAACGAATACGGTCGGTTTTGGTGCCCAACACCACCGAGATCAGACGCATGTCACCCTGGGTCGCGGAGGCCACCAGGTTATAACCCGCCCCGGCCGTGGTGCCGGTTTTCATCCCGTCAACGTTGACGTTGCTGCTCCACAGCAGACGGTTGCGGTTCGGCTGGCGGATTTTATTAAAGGTAAACTCTTTCTCTTTGTGGATGGCATATTCGTCCGGCACATCGTGGATGAGCGCCTTGCCGAGCAGCGCCATATCGCGCGCGGTACTGAACTGGCCCGGCGCATCCAGACCGTGGACGGTTTTAAAGGTGGTATTGGTCAGACCCAGCTTTTGCGCATAGCCGTTCATCAGGCCAATAAACGAGTCCTGGCTTCCCGCAACATAATCTGCCAGGGCGATACAGGCATCGTTGCCGGACTGGATAATCACCCCTTTATTCAGATCGGAAACGGAAACCTGATCCCCCGGTTTCAGGAACATTACCGATGACCCGCGCAGCGCCGGGTTGCCGGTCGCCCAGGCGTCCTTCCCGATGGTGACCATATCGTCGAGCTTGATCTTACCCGCCTTCAACGCCTGGCCAACCACGTAGCTGGTCATGATTTTGGTCAGGCTGGCCGGGTCGAGTTTCTCATCCGCATTGCCTTCCGCCAGCACTTTACCGCTGGAGTAATCCATCAGGATCCAGGCACGCGCATCTACCGGCGGCGCTTCGGGCGCAGCCTGCTCAGCCGCATAGAGAGTTGGTACAAACAGGAAAAGGAGCGCGGAGCCTGCCGCCAGGCTGCGCAGAGAAGTCATTTTTCGCGTCATAAATGCCACCCGAGTGTCCATTCAAAAATTACGTCACATCACCGTGTCGCAAGAAGCGATGAGTAATAGCGCACTAAAACGGTTAATGAAACCCAACGAGGGTAAAGTTATTAAAGTTTATGCAATAACATTCAGATACGCTTTGATTAAGGCGATTTTTTTCTCTTCTGTTGCGTAATTGTTAGGTTTATCTCACCATGGCGAAAAGCTGACTCGGATTCACATCTTATCGGGAGTAATTATGATTACGCTGTGGGGAAGGAATAATTCGACCAACGTCAAAAAAGTGCTCTGGACGCTGGAGGAGCTGGATTTACCGTTTAACCAGATAATGGCGGGTTTGCAGTATGGGGTTAATAAAGACGCCGACTACCTGGCGATGAACCCGAACGGCCTGGTGCCGCTGCTGCGCGATGATGAGACGGACGCCACGCTGTGGGAATCCAACACCATTGTCCGCTACCTGGCCGCCCAGTATGGACAAGGCCGTCTGTGGGTAGAAAATCCGGCCCGCCGCGCGCAGGGGGAAAAATGGATGGACTGGGCCAACCAGACGCTCTCCCCCACGCACCGCGTGATCCTGATGGGGCTGGTCAGAACCCCCGAAGCCGAGCGCGACTATCCCGCCATTCATGCGGCGCAGGACGCCTGTGAAAATCTGTTTGCGATGATGGACGATGAGCTGGCGAAACACGCCTGGTTCTCGGGTGCCGACTTCGGCGTGGGCGACATTGCCGTTGCGCCATTTGTCTGGAACCTGACCAACCTCGGTCTGACGTGGACGCCGCGCCCTCACCTGGCGCGCTGGCTTAAACAGCTGAGCGAACGCCCGGCCTACCGTAACGTGGTGATGATTCCGGTAAGCTGATCATCTCCCGGACGGGCTGACTTTCAGCAACTGCCCGTCCGTTTCATCGGTCAGAACATACAGATAGCCGTCCGGACCGACGCGCACATCGCGAATGCGCTGTTTCCGGTCGCCCAGGATCCGCCCGTCCTCGGTCACCGTGTTGCCGTTCACGCTCAGCACGATCACATCCTTCTCTTTCAGCGCCCCGATAAACAGCTTGTTTTTCCACTGCGGGAACACGTCACTGTTATAAAACGCCATTCCGCTCACGGCGGGTGAGACTTTCCAGACAAACAGCGGTTTTTCGGTTCCTTCAACGTGTTCACCTTTCGCCTCAGGAATTTTTAATCCGCTGTAGTTGATACCGTGGGTCGCCAGCGGCCAGCCATAGTTTTTCCCTTTCTCCGGGATGTTGATCTCATCCCCGCCACGCGGGCCGTGTTCGTTAAGCCACAGCCTGTCGCTCCACGGGTTCATCGCCATCCCTTGCGGGTTACGAATGCCATAAGACCAGATTTCCGGCCGCGCACCGGCGGTGTTCACAAAGGGGTTATCCGGCGGGACTTTGCCATCCTCCGTCAGGCGCACCACTTTCCCCTGGAGTTTATCCAGATCCTGCGCCGTCGGGCGCTGGTTGTTTTCGCCCAGCGCAATAAACAGATAGCCTTTGCCATCAAATACCAGCCTTCCGCCAAAGTGGTGACCGGTGGAGAGTTTCGGCATCTGACGGAACACCACCTGGAACGCCTCAAGGCGGGAAAGATCGTCGCTTAAGCGCCCGTAACCCACTGCCGTTCCGGCTTTGCCGTCAGCGCCTGCCTCGGCGTAGCTCAGCCAGACGCGGCGCGAGGTGGCAAAATCCGGCGCCAGCACCACGTCCAGCAGTCCTCCCTGTCCGTTGGCCCAGACTTTGGGCACCCCTGTTATCGGGTCTGACAGCCCTTTCCCGGCCTGCCAGTGTTTCAACTGGCCGCCCTTCAACGTCACGAGCAGCCCTTTGTTATCCGGCAGGAATGCCAGCGACCAGGGGTGTTCGAGTTTGTTCTGCAATACCTCAACCTTAACCGCATCAGGCGCAGCAAGGAGCGAAAACGGAAATAACAACGCAGGCAGGAAAATCAGCGAGGATCGGTGCATAACGCGCTCCTTTATCGGCATATGGCATAAAGATTAGCCACTACGTCCAGGCACGTTATCACTTTTACAAAAGCTTAATCAGAAGGGGGAGTTGCCTCCCCCGGAATCAGTGCTGTTCAAGCTTCGCGTGCTCGTTCAGACACATGATGCATAGAGAGAGCGTTGTCAGGCAGTTTTCAAGCTTCTCCGCGTTTACAGCGATAAAAGTCGGGCAGTCATGGCGTCCGTTCATCAGACAAACCCCGGCAATGGAGAGCACCTCGGCGGCGCGGCGCAGCGCTATACATTCGCTTTCGGCGTATTCCGCTTTCAGGATGGGTGCTTTTTCACGCATGAAATTGCAAAGTTCAAAGAAATTATCACGCAGATGTTCGCTTTCGCTGACTGACATATACCCTTTCGCCTTCCTCAGCTGCAGATATGCGGCAAGGTCGATTCGGGCGTTGATCAGCTTGTTCAGCAGATCGCGTTTCAGTCTGTCAACGGACATGCTCATTCCTCCTCTGTCAGCCCCTGTGCACAGTCAGAATAAGGTTATTTTTTGTACAGTTTAATGCCTGAGATCAATTATTCTTAACTGATTAACATTCTTTACAATGTTACAACCTGCGCGGGCATCATCTGCACTGCAAAGAGTGTATAAATCCCCCGCGATACGCTGTAAAATCCCGCCCTGATAACTCCATAATTGATGAATTTTTAACCTATGAGCAATGTTACGCACCCGCCGAAAATCGGCTTTGTCTCCCTGGGCTGCCCGAAAAACCTGGTGGATTCTGAACGCATCCTGACCGAACTTCGCACCGAGGGCTACGACGTGGTGCCAAGCTACGACAACGCCGACATGGTGATCGTGAACACCTGCGGGTTTATCGACAGCGCGGTTCAGGAATCCCTGGAAGCCATTGGTGAAGCCCTGACGGAAAACGGCAAAGTGATTGTGACCGGCTGCCTGGGCGCAAAAGAGGACCAGATCCGTGAAGTGCACCCGAAGGTGCTGGAGATCACCGGTCCACACAGCTACGAGCAGGTGCTGGAACATGTTCATCACTACGTACCCAAGCCTAAGCACAACCCGTTCCTGAGCCTGGTGCCGGAACAGGGGGTGAAGCTGACGCCGCGTCACTACGCTTACCTGAAAATTTCCGAAGGCTGCAACCATCGCTGCACCTTCTGCATTATCCCGTCCATGCGTGGCGATCTGGTGAGCCGCCCGATTGGCGAAGTGCTGGCAGAAGCCAAACGTCTGGCCGATGCGGGCGTGAAGGAGCTGCTGGTGATCTCCCAGGATACCTCCGCCTACGGCGTGGATGTGAAGCACCGTTCCGGTTTCCACAACGGCGAGCCAGTGAAAACCAGCATGGTCGGCCTGTGCGAACAGCTCGCTAAACTGGGCATCTGGACGCGTCTGCACTACGTTTACCCTTATCCGCACGTTGACGACGTCATCCCGCTGATGGCCGAAGGCAAAATCCTGCCGTACCTGGATATCCCGCTGCAGCACGCCAGCCCGCGTATCCTGAAGCTGATGAAACGCCCAGGCTCCGTTGACCGCCAGCTGGCGCGCATCAAGCAGTGGCGTGAAATCTGCCCGGATCTGACCCTGCGTTCGACCTTCATCGTTGGCTTCCCGGGTGAAACCGAAGAAGACTTCCAGATGCTGCTCGACTTCCTGAAAGAGGCCCGTCTGGACCGCGTAGGCTGCTTCAAGTACAGCCCGGTTGAAGGCGCAACCGCTAACGAACTGGCGGATCAGGTGCCGGAAGAGGTAAAAGAAGAGCGCTGGAACCGCTTCATGCAGCTGCAACAGCAGATCTCTGCTGAACGTCTGCAGGAGAAAGTGGGCCGCGAAATTATGGTCATCATCGACGAAGTTGACGAAGAAGGCGCGATTGGCCGCAGCATGGCGGATGCCCCTGAAATCGACGGCGCGGTGTACCTGAACGGGGAAACCAACGTCAAGCCGGGTGACATCATTCGCGTGAAAGTGGAAAACGCCGACGAGTATGACCTGTGGGGTAGCCGGGTTTAAACACCCAGCGCCTGTTTTGTAGGCCGGGTAAGGCGTAGCCGCCACCCGGCACATTCCACTGCCCTACCCCTTAATCCTCGGATCCAGCGCATCGCGCAGCCCATCCCCCAGCAGGTTGAACGCCAGCACGGTCAGGAAAATCGCCAGACTCGGGAATATCGCCACGTGTGGCGCAATCACCATATCTGCCCTCGCCTCGTTGAGCATCGCGCCCCACTCCGGCGTCGGTGGCTGGGCCCCTAATCCCAGAAACGACAGGCTGGCGGCGGAAATTATCGACACGCCGATACGCATCGTAAAATAGACCACAATTGACGATACCGTACCCGGCAGAATATGGCTGAACAGGATGTTGGCGTCGCTGGCCCCCATACTGCGGGCGGATTCAATAAAGGTCTGCTGCTTCAGTACCAGCGTATTGCCGCGCACCAGGCGGGCAAACGCCGGGATCGAAAAGACCGCGACGGCGATGATGACATTCGCCATGCCGCTGCCCATAATAGCGACAACCGCAATTGCCAGCAAAATGCCGGGGAAGGCAAACAGCACGTCGCAAATGCGCATAATGATCCGGTCCCACCAGCCCTCGTAATACCCTGCCACCAGGCCCAGAACGGTACCGATGACCGCACCGATAAGCACCGCAAACACCCCGGCGGCGAGCGATATCTGCGCGCCCATCAGCACGCGGCTAAAAATATCGCGTCCCAGAGAGTCCACGCCGAACCAGTGCATCATCGACGGTCCGTCATTCAGGCGGTCGTAATCAAAGTAGTTTTCCGCATCATACGGTGCCACCCACGGCGCAATGGCGGCCACCACAATCAGCAGCAGTACAAACAGCCCCGCCGTCATGGCAACAGGCTGGCGACGAAAGCGCCGCCAGAATTCAAACCATGGGGTGCGGATATGGTCCGGCTTCAGCCCCGGCATAGCGTTTACAATGGCCTGACGACGCCAGTTCAACAATCGCATCTTACTTATACCTGATGGCCGGATTAATGGCGGCGTACAGCACATCCACCACTAAATTGATAAGAATAAATTCCAGCGAGAAGAGCAGAACTTCCGCCTGAATGACCGGATAGTCGCGCATCTCGACCGAATCCACCAGCAGGCGCCCCAGCCCCGGCCAGTTGAAGACCTTTTCCACCACGATAGAGCCCCCCAGCAGGAAGCCGAACTGCAGCCCCATCATGGTCACTACCGGGATCATCGCGTTACGAAAACCGTGCTTGAGGATGACCCACTTCTCGCTCACCCCTTTCGCCCGTGCGGTACGGATGTAATCTTCACTCAACACGTCAACGAACGACGCGCGGGTGAAGCGCGCCATCACCGCGGATACGGCCGCGCCCAGCGTCATGGACGGCAGGATGTAGTGCTTCCAGGTATCGGCCCCGACGGTGGGCAACCAGCCCAGCTCCACGGAGAAAATCTGCATCAGGAGCATCCCCAGCGCAAAAGCCGGGAAAGAGATCCCGGTCACCGCCAGCGCCATGCCGAGCTTGTCCGGCCAGCGGTTGCGCCAGACGGCAGCGACAATCCCGGCGCCAAGCCCAAACACCATCGCCCAGCACATGCTGGCAATCGTTAACCAGAACGTAGGCATAAAGCGGCTGGCAATCTCTTCCGATACCGGGCGACGCGACACCATCGAGATACCAAAATCGCCCTGCAGCACGTTGCAAATATAATGGAGAAACTGCATGTACAGAGGCTGGTCGAGACCAAGCTGTTTGCGCACCAGTTCAATGACGGTGGCATCCGCCTCTGGCCCGGCCACCAGACGCGCCGGATCGCCCGGCAGCAGATGGACAAACAAAAACACCAGTACCGCCACAATCAGCAGCGTCGGGATAAGCCCCAGCAGGCGTTTACAAACATAATTGAGCATGAGTGTTATTTTAAATCCGCATCGTCAAAGCTAAAGCCCGTATCCGGCATGATGTAAAACCCGGTCAACGCTTTGTTATGCGCCGAAACCAGTTTTTCCACCACCAGCGGTACCCACGGCGACTCTTTCCAGATGATATCCTGTGCGTCTTTGTAGAGGCGCGCTTTCTCATCCGGTTTGGTGGTTTTCAGCGCATCGGCAAGATCTTTATCCACCTGTGGGTTGCTGTAGAATGCCGTGTTGAACAGGGTCGGCGGCCAGTTCTGTGAGGCGAACAGCGGCGACAGCGCCCAGTCAGCCTCACCGGTAGAGGCCGACCAGCCGGTGTAGAACATCCGCACGCCGCTCTCTTTCTGCCCTTTCCCTTCCACTTCTGCCGCACGCTGTCCGGCATCCATCGCGGTGACCTGCACCTTAATACCGACCTGCGCCAGCTGCTGCTGGGTAAACTGCAGCACCTTCTGCGCGGTACTGTGATTATGGGATGACCATAGCGTGGTGCTAAAGCCGTTCGGGAAGCCCGCCTCTTTTAACAGTTCACGGGCTTTCGCCGGATCGTATGGCCACGGCTGATAGCTTTGCGCATAGGCAATAGCCGGTGGCAGCACGCCGGTGGCCGGGGTGGCGAAGCCCGCGAAGGCCACTTTCACCAGCGCCTGACGGTTAATCGCGTAGTTGATGGCCTCGCGCACTTTGGGATTATCAAACGGCTTTTGCGTCACGTTCATGCTGATGTAACGCTGCATAATGGACGGACTGGCCACCAGCTCCAGCTTGCTGTTCTTCTGCAGGATCGCCGCCTGCTCGTACGGGATCGGGAAGGCAAACTGCGCTTCGCCGGTTTGCAGCATCGCCGCGCGGGTGTTGTTATCCACCACCGGACGCCAGGTGATGGTGTCGAGCTTCGGCAGCCCCTGCTGCCAGTAGCCGGCGAATTTCTTCACCTTTACAAAGTCCGTCTGGTTCCAGGTCACCAGCTCATACGGGCCGGTACCAACCGGATGGAACCCAATCTCTTTCCCGTATTTTTTCAGCGCCGCAGGGGAGATCATCGCCGTCGCCGGATGCGCCAGAATATTAATAAAGGCCGAGAACGGCTCTTTCAGGGTAATTTTTACCGTTGTCGGATCGACGGCCTCGGTGCTGGCAATATTTTTATAGAGGTTATAGCGCTTGAGGCTGTTTTCCGGGTTGCTGGCGCGGTCGAGGTTAACCTTCACCGCCTCCGCGTTGAAATCGGTGCCATCCTGGAACTTCACGCCGGTTCTGAGCTTAATGGTATAGACCAGCCCGTCATCCGAGACGGTGTACCCCTCTGCCAGCACATTTTTCAGCTTCATCTCTCTGTCCAGGCCAAACAGCCCCTGGTAGAACGACTTGGCGACCGCCTGCGACAGCGTATCGTTGGCGTCATAGGGATCAAGGGTGGTGAAATTGGAGCCGACGGCGACCACCACATCTTTGGCAGCGAACGCGGGAGAGGCGGCCAGGGCTGCCGTCACGCTCGCGGCTAACAGCCATGTACGAGCAACAAATTTAACCATTGTGTTCTCCTGCCTGTTGTACGTTATAACCGCGAAAATGCATTGTCCTGACGCGGAGGGGCAACAAAATGTCCGGGGCCCACTTCACGCAGCGTGACCCGCTCCATGACCTCACCCCGTTTACGAATATTGCTCGGCATCTCATCCTGCAGCAGCACGCGCTGCCCGTGACGGTGTTCGGGATCGGCAACCGGTACTGCAGACATCAGCTTACGGGTGTACGGATGCTGCGGGTTCTCAAACACCGCCCGCCGCGGACCAATCTCGACGATTTGCCCCAGATACATCACCGCCACGCGATGGCTGATGCGCTCCACCACCGCCATGTCGTGGGAAATAAAGAGAAAGGCAATCCCCAGATCCCGCTGTAAGTCGAGCAATAAATTGATGATTTGCGCGCGGATAGAGACATCCAGCGCCGAGACAGATTCGTCTGCGATCACCACTTTTGGGTTCAGGGCCAGCGCGCGGGCAATACAAATTCGCTGCCGCTGACCGCCGGAAAACTCATGCGGGTAACGCCAGGCATGTTCCGGCTTCAGACCCACGCGTTCCAGCAGCCACGCCACCCGACGCTGTGCGGCTTCGCCGTCGAGCAGGTTATGCACCCGCAGCGGCTCCATAATCGAATACCCCACCGTATGGCGCGGGTCCAGAGACGCATACGGATCCTGAAAAATAAACTGGATATTCCGCCTCATCGCCTGAAGCTTACTGTCAGGAAGGGTGTCGATACGTTCGCCGTTAAAGGTAATGCTCCCTTCCTGCGACTCCACCAGCCGAAGTAACGCGCGTCCGGTGGTGGATTTGCCGCAGCCCGACTCCCCCACCAGCGCCAGCGTTTCGCCTGGCCATAAATCAAAACTGACATTTTCAACCGCGTGCACTTCACGCTTTACGCGGTTGAAAATGCCGCTGCGCAGAGGAAAACGGGTCACCAGATCCCGCACCTCAAGAATGGGCTTGCCGGGGACCACGGTGTCCTGCTCGGTTTCCTCTTCCTGGCGGCCCGCCGCCTCAAGGGAAATCAGCGGGAAACGGCGCGGAAGATCGCTGCCGTTCATCGCCCCCAGCCGTGGAACCGCCGCCAGCAGCGCTTTGGTGTAAGGGTGGGCGGGCGCATGGAAAATCTGCTCTACCGTGCCGGTTTCTACCGCCCTGCCCTGGTGCATCACCAGCACGCGATCGGCAATATCCGCGACCACGCCCATATCGTGGGTGATAAACATCACCCCCATCTCCATCTCCTGCTGCAGCACTTTGATAAGCTGCAGGATCTGCGCCTGAATGGTGACATCCAGCGCTGTCGTCGGCTCGTCCGCAATCAATACCGCCGGACGGCATGAGAGCGCCATGGCAATCATCACCCGCTGACGCATCCCGCCAGAGAGCTGATGCGGATAGCGGCCGAGTATGGACTGCGACTCCGGGATACGTACCAGCTCCAGCATCCGTTTGGCTTCCAGAAGGGCTTCATCGCCGCTCAGTCCCTGATGCAGGCGGATGGATTCGGCAATTTGCTCTCCAACCGGGAAGACCGGGTTCAGCGAGGTCATCGGCTCCTGGAAGATCATCGCGATATCCGCCCCGCGCACGCCCTGCATCTGTGCTGCGCTCAGCTCGTTTAAATCAATGACCTGACGATTGCGACGGCGCAGAAGCATCTTCTCGCTGCTGATTTGCCCGCCCGTCTGTTCCAGCAGGCGCATCAGCGCCAGCGCGGTGACCGATTTCCCGGAGCCGGACTCCCCCACAATCGCCAGCGTTTCGCCGCGGTTGAGTGAGAACGATAAATTCTCCACTGCGGGGATGAACTGCCGCTCCTCCTGAAACGCAATATTCAGCTGATGGACAGCCAGCACTTCGCGGTTATCCAGCTCTTCACTGTGCGGCACGCGTTGCCCCCTTATTCACGATAGATCCCGGTGCTGGGTTCATCACCGGCATAGCCCCAGGCGCGGTACATCCCTTCGCTGTTGAACGGCAGGGCTACGTTACCCTCACGGTCCACCGCAATGAGTCCACCCTCACCTCCCAGCGCGGGCAACTTTTCCATTACCACACGCTCGCAGGCTTCACTCAGGCTGAGCCCGCCGTAATCCATCAGGGCGGTAATGTCATATGCGGCGAGCGCGCGAATAAACACTTCGCCGGTTCCGGTGCAGGAGACCGCCGCCGTGGCGTTATTGGCATAGCACCCGGCGCCCGGCAGCGGACTGTCGCCAACCCGGCCCGGTAGCTTGTTGGTCATACCGCCGGTTGAGGTGGCCGCCGCCAGATTACCAGCCTTATCAAGCGCCACCGCGCCAACCGTGCCCATTTTGGTGGTTTCATTGAGCGGTGAGGAGTGGTCCAGCTGGGTCATGCCCGCCGTACGGGCTGCCAGTAGCTGCTGGTAGCGCTCGTCAGTGGAAAAAAGATCCGGCGATACCCGCTCCATCCCGTGTGCGAAGGCAAAGTTCTCCGCCCCAACGCCCGTCAGCAGCACATGAGGACTCTCTTCCATCACCAGTCGCGCCGCCAGAATCGGGTTGCGCAGATGGCTCACGCCCGCCACGGCCCCTGCTTTCAGGGTGACGCCGTCCATCACGCAGGCATCCAGCTCGTGCGTCTCGTCACGCGTATACACGGAACCTATCCCCGCATTGAACAGCGGACACTCTTCCAGCAGACGTACCGCTTCGGTCACCACATCCAGCGCGCTTTCGCCCGCCTCCAGCATTCGCTGGCCCGTTTCGACAATGGCGTAGAGCGCATCAATGTAGCGCTTCTCCTGCTCAAGACTGAGCTGTGCACGGGTAATAGCCCCGGCGCCGCCATGAATTGCGATTACCGCATTAACCATTTCGCCTCACCTGTCAGCCTGCATGGCGGCTTTTTCTATAAATATCATTATCGTTGATGATTCTTCAGATAATTTTTGAATATAGAAAGACACAACTGCGATGTAAAGGGTACTCATGGTGAGTCATACAGTTAGCCGCACTTTTCTGCCATAATGAGCGCTTTCGTTGTTACTGTGCTGGAGCCCACTATGGATTTTACCGCCGGACTGATGCCGCTTGAGACGGCACTCACGCAGATGCTTGACCGACTTTCCCCGCTGCACGACGTAGAGACGCTGCCGCTGGCGCGCTGTTTTGGTCGTATTGCCGCGCGCGACATCATTTCCCCGCTTAACGTGCCGGGGTTTGATAACTCAGCGATGGACGGTTACGCGGTACGCCTGGCGGATCTCCAGACGGGTCAGGCGCTGCCTGTCGCAGGAAAAGCCTTCGCCGGTCAACCGTTTGACGGAGAATGGCCTGTGGGCACTTGCGTGCGCATCATGACCGGCGCGCCGGTTCCTGCAGGCTGCGATGCGGTGGTGATGCAGGAAGAGACCGAACAGACCGCTGACGGCGTGCGCTTTACCGCCAGCGTCAAAGCAGGCCAGAACATCCGCCGCACCGGCGAAGATATTGCTCTTGGCGCAACGGTATTCGCTGCGGGGCAGAAGCTGACGGTGGGTGAACTGCCGGTGCTGGCCTCGCTCGGTATCGCGGACATTGAGGTGATCCGTCAGGTGCGCGTCGCGCTCTTTTCTACCGGTGACGAATTGCAGCTTCCGGGCCAGCCGCTGCAGGACGGGCAGATTTACGACACCAACCGTCTGGCGGTACACCTGATGCTGGAACAGCTGGGCTGTGAGGTGATCAACCTTGGCATTATTCCTGATGACCCGGAAAAACTGCGCGCCGCCTTTATTGAGGCAGACAACGCGGCCGACGTGGTGATCAGCTCCGGCGGTGTTTCGGTGGGTGAAGCGGATTACACCAAAACCATCCTGGAAGAGCTGGGTGAAATCGCCTTCTGGAAGCTGGCCATCAAGCCGGGCAAACCGTTCGCTTTTGGCAAGCTTAAGCACAGCTGGTTCTGCGGCCTGCCGGGTAACCCGGTCTCTGCCGCCCTGACCTTCTACCAGCTGGTGATCCCGCTACTGGCGAAGCTTTCGGGCAACCGTGCCAGTCCGCTGCCGGTACGCCAGCGCGTGCGTGCCGCTACGCGCCTTAAGAAATCCCCCGGTCGTCTTGATTTCCAGCGCGGTATTCTGACGCGCAACGCGGAGGGCGAGCTGGAGGTGAGCACCACCGGCCATCAGGGCTCGCACATTTTCAGCTCCTTCAGCCAGGGCAACTGCTTTATCGTGCTGGAGCGCGAGCGTGGCAATGTGGAAGCAGGCGAATGGGTTGAGGTGGAGCGCTTTAACCACCTGTTCGGAGGCTAAGATGGCGGCGGAACTGAGCGATGAAGAGATGATGCGCTATAACCGCCAGATTGTCCTGCGCGGTTTTGATTTTGAAGGCCAGGAAGCGCTCAAGGCGGCCAGCGTACTGGTCGTCGGCCTGGGCGGTCTGGGCTGCGCCGCCGCGCAATACCTCGCCGCGGCGGGTGTGGGCAAGATGACGCTGCTGGACTTTGATACCGTGTCGGTGTCCAATCTGCAGCGCCAGACGCTGCACAGCGATGCGACACTCGGCCAGCCGAAGGTGGACTCTGCCCGCACGGCGTTAACGCGCATCAACCCCCACGTTCAGTTCACCCCGATTAACACGATGCTGGATGACGAGGCGTTATACGCGCAAATCGCAAAGCACGATCTGGTGCTGGACTGTACTGATAACGTTGCCATCCGCAACCAGCTAAACGCCGGCTGTTTTACCCACAAAACGCCGCTGGTTTCTGGCGCGGCAATCCGCATGGAAGGACAGATCAGCGTCTTCACCTATGCTGAAGGCGAACCGTGCTATCGTTGTCTGAGCCGCCTGTTCGGTGAGAATGCGCTCACCTGCGTCGAGGCGGGCGTGATGGCGCCGTTAGTCGGCGTGATCGGGTCACTGCAGGCGATGGAAGCGATCAAAGTGCTGACCCGTTACGGTACGCCAGCGGTGGGGAAAATTGTGATGTATGACGCAATGACCTGCCAGTTCCGCGAGATGAAGCTGATGCGTAGTCCGGGGTGTGAGGTGTGCAGCGGTTAAACCTCGTTGCGGCCTGATGCCCTCACCCCGGCCCTCTCCCACCGGGAGAGGGAGATAACGCGTCAGAGAGCCGTCCGTCCAAACGCCCCCTGCCAGTCCTGCTCAAACTTCACGATCGCCGCATCCACCGCCGGAGAGGTAATAAACTGCTGCGCCACGTCCAGCGGCAGCGTGATGGACTCACAGCCGGCCAGCAGGCAATCCAGCGCCTGACGCGGGGTTTTGAAGCTCGCCGCCAGCACTTTTGATTGCGGGGCATGCAGCGTCAGCAACTGCTGTAATTCCACAACGGTCTGGATCCCGTCTCCGCCCTGCGCATCCACGCGGTTAACGTAAGGCGCGACATACTCTGCCCCCGCCAGCGCGGACAACATCCCCTGTGCGGCACCATATACCGCGGTCCCCAGCGTCGGGATCCCTTCTGCTTTCAGCATTTTGATCGCCGCCAGCCCTTCCGCCGTCACCGGCACTTTCACCACCAGGTCGTTAATGATGGCACGCAGCTTACGCGCATCGTCCACCATGCCTTCGGCGGTCGTGGCCATCACCTGCGCGAACAGACGGCCTTTGCCACCCAGCGCGTCGTGCAGTTCTGGCAGCAGAACCTCAAGCGGCGTTTTGCCTGCCGCCACAATGCTGGGGTTGGTGGTTACGCCCGCCAGCGGGAAGATACGTGCGAGCTTTTTCACTGCCGCAACGTCAGAAGTGTCGAGATAAAGTTCCATGATGTCGCCCTCAATTTTAGCCTGCACTTACCCTATCACGACAAAACCTGCTCAGGAGTTGACCTGCATCAAGATAACTTTCATTCGAAAGTAATTTAATCTTCATATGCAAGATGAGAGGCAAAATCATGATCTTCAATATTCAGCGTTACTCTACCCACGATGGCCCCGGGATCCGTACCGTGGTGTTCCTGAAAGGCTGCTCGCTGGGCTGTCGCTGGTGCCAGAACCCGGAAAGCCGGGCCCGCACGCGGGACGTGCTGTTTGATGCACGTCTGTGCCTGGACGGCTGCGATCTGTGCCAGCAGGCGGCACCGGGCAGTATCGAACGTGCGCTGAACGGTCTGGTCATCCACCGAGAGAAACTAGACGAACAGACGCTTAACGCCCTTACCGACTGCTGCCCGACGCAGGCGCTCACCGTGTGTGGTGAAGAACGTCAGGTGGAGGAGATCATGGCGACCGTCCTGCGTGATAAGCCGTTTTACGACCGCAGCGGCGGCGGAATCACCCTCTCCGGCGGCGAGCCGTTTATGACCCCCGATCTGGCACTGGCGTTGTTTAAAGCCAGCCATGAACAGGGTATTCATACCGCCGTCGAAACCTGCCTTCACGTGCCGTGGCACTATATCGCGCCTTCACTACCGTATGTCGATCTGTTCCTCGCCGACCTGAAGCATGTGGATGCAGAGGTGTTCAAACAGTGGACGGACGGCTCGGCAAAACGCATCCTGGACAACCTGAAACGCCTGGCGGCGGCCGGGAAAAAAATCATCATTCGCGTGCCGCTGATCCCGGGCTTTAACGCCGATGAAGCCTCTGTTACCGCCATTACCAATTTCGCCGCCGACGAACTGAACGTTCGCGACATTCACTTTCTGCCGTATCACACGCTGGGCATGAACAAATATACCCTGCTCGGCCAACCCTACTCTGCCCCTGACAAACCGCTGGATAACCCTGCGCTACTGGACTTTGCACAGCAGTATGCCTGCCAGAAAGGGTTAACCGCGACCTTACGAGGATAAAACGATGACTACCCTGAATCTCAACACCCTCAGCGAGCGCATTAAAGCGCACAAAATGGCTCTGGTGCATATCGTGAAGCCGCCGGTCTGTACCGAGCGCGCGCAGCACTACACGGAAATGTACCAGCAGCATATGGATAAACCGATCCCGGTGCGTCGCGCGCTGGCGCTGGCGCATCATCTCGCGCAGCGCACCATCTGGATCAAACACGATGAGCTGATCGTCGGTAACCAGGCAAGCGAAGTGCGCGCCGCGCCGATCTTCCCGGAATATACCGTCTCCTGGATTGAGAAAGAGATTGACGATCTGGCGGACCGTCCCGGCGCGGGCTTTGCGGTCAGCGAAGAGAATAAGCGCGTTCTGCATGAGATCTGCCCGTGGTGGCGCGGCCAGACGGTACAGGATCGCTGTTACGGCATGTTCACCGACGAGCAGAAAAGCCTGCTGGAAACCGGCATTATCAAAGCCGAAGGCAACATGACCTCCGGCGATGCCCACCTGGCGGTGAACTTCCCGCTGGTGCTGGAAAAAGGGCTCGACGGCCTGCGTGCTAAAGTGGCCGAGCGCCGCTCGCGCATCAACCTGACGGTGCTGGACGACCTGCACGGCGATCAGTTCCTGAAAGCGATAGATATCGTGCTGGAGGCGGTAAGTCTGCATATCGAACGTTTTGCAGCCCTGGCGCGTGAAATGGCGGCTACCGAATCCCGCGTCAGCCGCCGCGACGAGCTGCTGGCGATAGCGGAAAACTGTGACGCGATTGCCCATGAACCGCCAAAAACCTTCTGGCAGGCGCTGCAGCTGTGCTACTTCATTCAACTTATCCTGCAAATTGAGTCCAATGGCCACTCCGTGTCGTTCGCCCGCATGGATCAGTATCTCTACCCGTACTACCGTCGCGACGTAGAGCTGAACCAGAGCCTTGACCGCGAGCACGCCATCGAGTTGCTCCACAGCTGCTGGCTGAAGTTGCTGGAAGTGAACAAGATCCGCTCCGGCTCGCACTCCAAAGCCTCCGCAGGCAGCCCGCTGTACCAGAACGTCACCATCGGCGGTCAGAAGCTGGTCAACGGTGAGCCAATGGACGCCGTCAACCCGCTCTCTTACGCGATTCTGGAGTCCTGCGGTCGTCTGCGCTCCACCCAGCCAAACCTGAGCGTGCGTTATCACGCAGGGATGAGCAACGACTTCCTCGACGCCTGCGTGCAGGTGATCCGCTGCGGCTTCGGCATGCCGGCGTTCAACAACGATGAAATCGTGATCCCGGAATTCATCAAGCTCGGCGTAGAAAAAGAAGATGCGTACGACTATGCCGCCATCGGCTGCATCGAAACCGCCGTTGGCGGCAAATGGGGCTACCGCTGCACCGGCATGAGCTTTATTAACTTCGCCCGCGTGATGCTCGCCGCGCTGGAAGGCGGCCGCGACGCCACCAGCGGGAAAGTGTTCCTGCCGCAGGAGAAAGCGCTCTCTGCCGGTAACTTCGGTAATTTCGACGAGGTGATGACGGCCTGGGATACCCAGATCCGCTATTACACCCGTAAATCCATCGAGATTGAGTATGTCGTGGACACCATGCTGGAAGAGAATGTCCACGATATCCTCTGCTCGGCGCTGGTGGATGACTGCATCGAGCGGGCGAAAAGCATCAAGCAGGGCGGCGCGAAGTATGACTGGGTCTCCGGCCTGCAGGTGGGGATTGCCAACCTCGGTAACAGCCTGGCGGCGGTGAAGAAACTGGTGTTCGAGCAGGGCGTCATCGGTCAGCAGCAGCTGGCGGCGGCGCTGGCGGATGACTTCGACGGGCTGACGCACGAGCAGCTGCGTCAGCGTCTGATCAACGGTGCGCCGAAGTACGGCAACGATGACGACAGTGTGGACATGCTGCTGACCCGTGCTTATCAGACCTACATTGACGAGCTGAAGCAGTATCACAACCCGCGTTACGGCCGTGGCCCCATTGGCGGTAACTACTACGCGGGCACATCCTCCATCTCCGCAAACGTGCCGTTTGGTGCAGCGACAATGGCGACTCCGGACGGACGCAAAGCGCACACCCCGCTGGCGGAAGGCGCCAGTCCGGCCTCCGGTACCGATCATCTCGGGCCAACGGCGGTAATCGGCTCCGTGGGTAAATTGCCGACCGAAGCGATTCTTGGCGGCGTGCTGTTAAACCAGAAGCTGAACCCGTCAACGCTGGAAAACGACAGCGACCGTCAAAAGCTGATGGTGCTGCTGCGTACCTTCTTCGAGGTGCATAAAGGCTGGCATATTCAGTACAACATCGTTTCACGCGAAACGCTGCTGGACGCGAAGAAACACCCGGACCAGTATCGTGACCTGGTGGTACGCGTCGCAGGCTACTCGGCGTTCTTCACCGCCCTGTCGCCGGATGCGCAGGACGATATCATTGCGCGTACGGAGCATACTCTGTAAAAAAAACGCCCGGTGGCGCTGCGCTTACCGGGCCTACAATTTTCCCCGTAGGCCGGGTAAGGCGAAGCCGCCACCCGGCTTTTCTACTTTCATTCGAAATTAAATTTGTGCTCTCCGTCACCTTGTTATTAGAATGTTTCAAAACGCAGTGACCCAGGAGCACAGTATGACCGTTAAAGTTATCGTCACCGATATGGACGGAACTTTCCTTGATGATGCCAAGCAGTACGATCGTGACCGCTTTCAGGCACAGTTTGAGCAGCTTAAAGCCCGTAATATTGAATTTGTTGTCGCCAGCGGTAACCAGTATTACCAGCTCATCTCCTTCTTCCCGGAACTGAAAGATCAGATCTCCTTCGTGGCGGAAAACGGTGCGCTGGTCTTCGATCACGGTGAACAAATTTTCCTCGGCGAGCTGACGCGTCATGAGTCGCAAATCGTTATTGGCGAACTGCTGAAAGACAAAGGGCTGAACTTTGTGGCCTGCGGTCTCGACAGCGCTTACGTCAGCGACCAGGCCCCCGAGGCGTTCGTGGCGCTGATGTCAAAGCACTATCACCGCTTAAAGCGTATCAGCGACTACCGCGACATTAATGACGTGCTGTTCAAGTTCTCCCTGAACCTGCCGGACAGCGATATCCCGAATCTGGTCGATAAACTGCATGTCTCCCTGGACGGCATTATGAAGCCTGTCACCAGCGGCTTTGGTTTTGTCGATTTGATTATCCCCGGCCTGCACAAAGCCAATGGCATCAGCCGTCTGCTGAAACGCTGGAAAGTCTCCCCGCAGGAGTGCGTGGGTATTGGCGACAGCGGCAACGACGCGGAGATGCTGAAGCTGGTGAAATACTCCTTTGCAATGGGCAACGCAGCCGAAAGCATCAGAGACGTAAGCCGTTACAGCACCGACGACAACAATCACCAGGGCGCGCTGAACGTTATTCAGGCGGTGCTGGATCACCACTCCCCGTTCGACGCCTGATTCCCTTCCTGCCGGAGCCGCGCTCCGGCCCCCATCACTCTTTTTCCATCCTGTGCTACCCGTCAAGTTTTTAAACTTGCATTAACCAATTTTTAACTTAAAGTATCACTTGTAGACATTTTTACTTTCGAATGAAAGATGCGAGGCAGTTATGACGTTTACCAGTGAAACTTTGCCGGCGGATCACAAAGCCGCAATCCGTGAGATGAAGCGCGAGCTACGGGCGCAAATCGGCGATGTGCAGGCGGTGTTCGATAAGCTCAGCGATACCATCGCGACCCGCGTGGCGGAAATTAACGCCCTGAAAAACAAAGGCGAGCCCGTCTGGCCGGTGATCCCGTTTGCGGATGTGAAAGATGGCACCATCACTTCCGCGCAGCGCGAGGCGATCAGACGCCGGGGTTGCGCGGTAATAAAAGGTCATTTCCCGCGCGAGCAGGCGCTGGCATGGGATCAGTCGATGCTCGATTACCTCGATCTCAACCAGTTTGATGAAGTCTATAAAGGGCCCGGCGATAACTTCTTTGGTACCTTAACGGCGTCTCGCCCGGAGATTTACCCTATCTACTGGTCACAGGCGCAAATGCAGGCGCGCCAGAGTGAAGAGATGGCGCAGGTGCAGTCGTTTCTGAACCGTCTGTGGACATTCGAGAGCAACGGCAAACAGTGGTTCGACCCGGACGTCAGCGTGATTTACCCGGATCGCATCCGCCGTCGTCCACCGGGCACCACCTCGAAAGGGCTGGGCGCGCATACCGATTCCGGTGCGCTGGAGCGCTGGCTGCTGCCCGCCTATCAGCAGGTTTTCGCCCGCGTCTTTGATGGCAACGTAGAGAAATACGATCCGTGGAATGCTGCGCACCGTACTGAAGTGGAAGAGTACACCGTGGATAACACCACCAAATGTTCGGTGTTCCGCACCTTCCAGGGCTGGACGGCGCTGTCGGACATGATCCCGGGCCAGGGGCTGCTGCACGTGGTGCCAATCCCGGAAGCGATGGCTTATATTCTGCTGCGTCCGCTGCTGGATGACGTGCCGGAGGACGAACTGTGCGGCGTCGCGCCGGGACGCGTTCTGCCGGTGTCAGAGAAATGGCACCCGCTGCTTATCGAAGCGCTCACCAGCATTCCGGCACTGGAGGCGGGCGATTCGGTGTGGTGGCACTGCGATGTGATCCACTCCGTCGCGCCGGTTGAGGATCAACAGGGCTGGGGCAACGTGATGTACATTCCTGCCGCGCCGATGTGCGAGAAGAACCTCGCCTACGCGAAGAAGGTGAAAGCGGCGCTGGAAACCGGGGCATCGCCGGGTGATTTCCCGCGCGAGGATTATGAAAAAACCTGGCAGGATCGCTTTACCGTGGCCGATCTCAATATCCACGGCAAGCGTGCGCTGGGCATGGCTTAACTGTCGTACAGCCCTTCCCGCTCAACGGCGGTGCGTCGTTTCCCCTGACGTATCCGCCGGACCGATTCCCGTACGGTCAGGGTGCCGTTAAGCAATAGCGTGCCTGATGGCGCCTCCGGGCGCATCAGCCGCTGCTGGAGCATATGTACCGCTTCGGTGCCCAGCTCATCACGTGGAACATGTACCGCGGTTAACGGTACATCCTGAATGGCCGCCAGATTAAAGCCGTCAATGCTCATCACCGAAATATCCTGCGGCACGCGTAACCCCTGTTTTTGCAGGGCACTGATGGTGCCCGCCGCCATAAAGTCACCACCCACCAGAAACGCAGTCGGCAAGTCTTTCCCCTGCATGCGGCTCAGCCAGTCGGTGACCAGTTGCTCTGTTTCGCGAGCGCTGAAGCTCGGCGCCACCAGCAAATCGCGTTTATCGTTGAACTTCAGGTTGTGTGACTGCCATGCATCGCGGATCCCCGCAAGGCGCAGCTCCATGGTGTAACGCCGCAGGCACAACACATTCATCACCTCACGGTGTCCCATTTCAAACAGATAGTCCGCCGCCCGCTCGCCAATGGCCCGATGGTCCGGCGCGACGGCAGGCAGGCGCATATGCCGGTCGCGGCAGTTAATCAGCATGCAGGGTTTACCGACATCCACTGCCAGGTCATGGATGTGCGGATCGTCAATGCCGAGGAGGATGGCGGCCTGGGTGTCCGGCTCGTTCATTCGCGCCAGAAACAGCTGGGCGTCGCTGTCGTTCTCCTCCAGCGCGCAGTAACGCAGGCGAACATCGTACGAGGCCAGGCCTTTGCTTACGCTCTGGATCACACGGTAGTAAAAGATGTCAGACCGCTCGTCAAAGGCGCGCTGTGGGGCGAAGACAACGAGACTGTTGAGCAGCAAACGGCCCGCAGCCATTCCGTCCAGCACCCCCAGCTCGCGCGCGCATGCCAGCACCTTCGCACGTGCTTTTTCACTGGTATTCGCCTTCCCGGCAAGGACCCGCGAAACGGTGCTGATGGAGAGCTGAGTCCGGGCAGCGATTTCGGCGATTTTTAGCCTTTTGTCCATTTTGTGATCTGGCTCCATTTGCGAAATGACAAAATTTTCATAGCGTGGATATCAGGCAATAGCTGATGTCAAAGCCATGATGCCAAATGATGTCGCTCAGTTATGAGAAATTTTGCACAAAATCCACTATTGCCCACTCATTTTCTCCCTTAAGGTGAACTTGTCACACAACTTCCATACTAGTTGTATAGCAACTTGAAGCGGTAAAACAGATAACAATCAACGTCATAAACCTGTGTGACACCTGAACCTACGTCCCCTTACCGTCCGTCTTGTGGAGAGTAAAATGAGTCAGGACATTAATAACACCGTTGCGGCAAGCAAAACCCGTCGCGTCATTAAAAACCTGCGCTGGTATGTGCTGGTGCTGTTCTTACTTGGCGTCACCGTTAACTACATCACCCGAAACTCACTCGGGATCCTCGCCCCGGAACTGAAAGAGAGCCTCGGTATCACCACCGAGCAGTACTCCTGGATCGTCGGGGCATTCCAGATCGCCTACACCATTTTCCAGCCTCTGTGCGGCTGGCTGATCGACGTGATCGGCCTGAAGATTGGCTTTATGATTTGCGCCGGGATCTGGGCGCTGATGTGTATTTTCCACGCGGGTGCCGGGAGCTGGCTGCACCTTGCCATACTGCGCTTCTTTATGGGGGCTTCTGAAGCCGCCGCCACGCCCGCAAACGCCAAAACCATTGGTGAATGGTTCCCGAAATCGGAACGTCCTGTGGCAGCCGGCTGGGCTGGTGTGGGCTTCTCCATTGGCGCAATGCTGGCTCCGCCTATCATCTACTTCGCGCACGCCTCGTTTGGCTGGCAGGGCGCGTTTATGTTCACCGGCGTGCTGGCGCTGCTGTGGGTGATCCTGTGGTGGGCGTTCTACCACAATCCGGAGCAGCACCCGAACCTGAGCAAAGACGAGCTGGCGTTTATCAAGCAGGATAACGAACCGCCTGCGGTAAAACTGCCCTTCCTGACCGCACTGAAAACCGTCTCAAAAAACAAACGCTTCTACGGTATCGCCATCCCGGCCTTTATGGCGGAACCGGCCTGGGCAGTGCTGAGTTTCTGGGTGCCGCTGTATCTCGCCAAAGAGCACGGCATGGATCTGAAGCAGATCGCGATGTTTGCCTGGCTGCCGTTCCTGGCCGCCGATCTCGGCAGCGTGGCGAGCGGTTACCTCACCCGTCTGTATACCCGCCTGTTTGGCTGCTCCCGCGTCAACTCCGTGGTGGCAAGCTCCGTCACCGGCGCGTTCCTGATGATCTCTCTGGCCGTCGTCGCCATTACCCGCGACCCGTACATCACCATCGTGCTGATCTCCATCGGCGGTTTCGGGCATCAGATCATCTCCTGCATGCTCAGCGCCCTGGTGGTGGAGTCGTTCGATAAAGGCCAGATGGCGACCGTTAACGGTATGCGCGGCTCGGCGGCGTGGATCGCCAGCTTCCTGTTCTCGCTGTTGATTGGTGTGACCGCCGACAAAATCGGCTTCAACCCGCTCTTTATTGCCATGGGTTTCTTTGACCTGATTGGCGCTGTTTTCCTGGTGGCATTTATTGCTGAACGTCGCGCCAAGCGCGCCTGATAGTGGATGTATTGCATATGAAAACCCTGAAAAACTGGTCCGTCGATAAGCAGTCGGCCAACCATCTGGAACTGCTGGTGGATAACCAGCACCGCCTGTGCCTGTATGTGCTGGAAGAGAACCTGTTCCGCGTACTGATCAAACGTAAAGGTGAACTGGCGCTGGACCGCACATGGAGCATCGCTCCGGAAGAAGATGTGCCGTGGGAAGGCCGTCGTCGCGACGATCTGAGCGGCTTCACCTGCCCTGCCTGGACGCTAAGCCAGCAGGATGAGGGACTGACAATTGCTACCGAACAGCTGCGTGTGACCGTTCATCAGCCGCTGTGGCTGGAGTGGCATTATCGCAATGACGCTGGTGAGTGGCAGCCGCTGGTCAATGACCGTCCGACCAGCGCCTATCTGCTGAACGCTCACGGTGACGGGGTGGCACACTACCTGAGCCGTCGCAAGGACGAGCGTTTTTACGGCCTGGGTGAGAAAGCGGGCGACCTGCAGCGCAACGGTAAGCGCTTCGAGATGCGCAACCTCGACGCCATGGGCTACAACGCGGCCAGCACCGACCCGCTGTATAAACACATCCCGTTTACCCTTACCCGCCGCGATGACGTGAGTTACGGCCTGTTCTACGACAACCTGAGCAGCTGCTGGCTGGATCTGGGCAACGAAATTGATAACTACCACACCGCCTACCGTCGCTGGCAGGCGGAAGCGGGTGATATCGATTACTACCTCTTTACCGGCAAACGGGTGCTGGATGTCACCAAAGCCTTTGTACGCCTGACCGGGAAAACGCTGTTCGGGCCGAAATGGAGCCTGGGCTACAGCGGGTCGACCATGCACTACACCGACGCGCCGGACGCGCAGAATCAGCTGATGAATTTTATTCGCCTGTGCGAAGAGCATGCGATCCCGTGCGACTCGTTCCAGCTCTCATCGGGTTATACCTCAATCAACGGCAAGCGCTATGTCTTTAACTGGAACTACGACAAAGTGCCGCAACCGAAGGTGATGACCCAGGCATTCCACGACGCGGGGCTGCGGCTGGCGGCAAACATCAAGCCGTGCCTGCTGCAGGACCACCCGCGCTATAGCGAAGTGGCGGAAAACGGCCTGTTCATTCGTGATTCAGAAACCGACGCACCAGAACGCTCCAGCTTCTGGGATGACGAAGGTTCCCACCTCGACTTTACCAACCCGCAGACGGTGAAATGGTGGCAGGAAGGGGTCACCACGCAGCTGCTGGAGATGGGGATCGACTCCACCTGGAACGATAACAACGAATACGAAGTGTGGGACGGCGAAGCGCGCTGCCATGGTTTTGGCAAGGAGATCGCCATCAAACACATCCGCCCGGTGATGCCGCTGCTGATGATGCGCGCCTCGCTGGAAGCGCAGCAGCGGTTTGCCCCGGAAAAGCGCCCGTATCTGATCTCCCGTTCCGGCTGCGCCGGGATGCAACGTTACGTTCAGACCTGGAGCGGCGATAACCGCACCAACTGGGACACCCTGCGCTATAACATCCGCATGGGGCTGGGTATGAGCCTGTCCGGGCTGTTTAACGTTGGTCATGACGTGGGCGGTTTTTCTGGCGACAAACCCGACGCCGAGCTGTTTGTCCGCTGGGTGCAGAACGGCGTGATGCACCCGCGTTTTACCATTCACTCGTGGAATGACGATCACACGGTAAACGAGCCGTGGATGTATCCGGGCGTCACCCCCGCTATTCGCGGTGCTATTGAGCTGCGCTATCGTCTGCTGCCGTATCTCTACACCCTGCTCTGGCAGGCACATGCCGATGACGAACCGATGCTGCGCCCAACCTTCCTCGACCACGAACACGATGCGCAGACCTTTGAAGAGTGCGACGAGTTCCTGCTGGGCCGGGACCTGCTGGTGGCAAGCGTGGTGGAGGCCGGACAGCGCGAGCGCCGTCTCTGGCTGCCGGATAACGAAACCGGCTGGTACGATTTTTACACCCACGCGTGGTACGCGGGCGGGCAGTGGATCGCTCTGGATGCACCGCTGGAAAAACTGCCGCTGCTGGTGCGCGCCGGTGCCGGTCTGCCGCTCAGCGAACGCATCACTCACGTCAGCGCGGAAAAAGACGACACCCGCGAACTGAAGCTGTTCCCGGTCAAAGGCGTGAGTACCAGCACCGGTCTGCTGTTTGAAGATGACGGTGAAAGCTGGGGCTATCAGAACGGCAATGCGCTGTGGGTAGAGTGGGAAATGGTGTGCGATGGGGCAACCATCAATTTGAAGATCACTGCGCGCGGAGATTATCGTCCGGCGTGGAAAGCACTGAAGGTGTCATTACCGGCGGGGGAAAAACGCAGGCTGCTGGTGAATGGGATTGAAGGGAGTGAGTGGGTGATGTAGTGCGGCCTGATGCCCTCACCCTAACCCTCTCCCACAGGGAGAGGGAACAGAACGTAGGCCGGGTAAGGCGAAGCCGCCACCCGGCTTTTTTTTAGTTCTCGATACCTTTGCTGCGCAGATAATCTTCATAGTTACCGGTGAAGTCCACCACGCGCTCTGGCGTAATTTCAATCACGCGGGTTGCCAGCGAGCTGACGAACTCACGGTCGTGAGAGACGAAGATCAGGGTGCCCTGGTACATCTCCAGCGCCATGTTCAGCGATTCAATAGATTCCATATCCAGGTGGTTGGTCGGTTCGTCCATCACCAGAATGTTCGGTTTTTCCATCATCAGCTTGCCGAACAGCATACGGCCCTTCTCTCCACCGGAGAGCACTTTGGCAGGCTTCTTGATGTCGTCCTGGCTGAACAGCAGACGCCCCAGAATACTGCGCACCGCCTGCTCATCGTCGCCTTCCTGCTTCCACTGGCTCATCCAGTCGAAGACGGTCAGGTCGTTTTCAAATTCATATTCATGATCCTGCGCGTAATAACCAATTTGCGCGTTTTCGGACCATTTCACGCTCCCGTTGTCCGGCTGCAGTTCGCCGACCAGGGTTTTCAGCATGGTGGATTTACCCACGCCGTTGGCACCCAGAATGGCGATCTTCTCGCCCACTTCCAGCAGCAGGTTGAAGTTTTTAAACAGCGGGCCTTCATCAAAACCTTTGGTAAGGGCTTCCACTTCCAGCGCATTACGGAACAGTTTCTTGTCCTGCTCGAAACGGATGAACGGGTTCTGACGGCTGGAAGCTTTAACCTCTTCCAGTTTGATTTTGTCAATCTGGCGGGCCCGCGATGTTGCCTGACGGGATTTAGAGGCGTTGGCGCTAAAGCGGCTGACGAAGGATTGCAGGTCCGCAATCTGCGCTTTCTTCTTGGCGTTATCCGCCAGCAGACGTTCACGCGCCTGGGTGGCCGCCGTCATGTATTCGTCGTAGTTGCCCGGGTAAACACGCAGCTCACCGTAATCCAGATCCGCCATGTGCGTACACACCATGTTCAGGAAGTGACGGTCGTGCGAGATGATGATCATGGTGCTGTCGCGGTCGTTGAGCGTCTGCTCCAGCCAGCGGATGGTGTCGATGTCCAGGTTGTTCGTCGGTTCATCGAGAAGCAGAATGTCCGGGTTAGAGAACAGTGCCTGCGCCAGCAGCACACGCAGCTTCCAGCCGGGTGCCACTTCGCTCATCGGGCCGTAATGCTGTTCGACCGGAATGCCCACGCCCAGCAGCAGCTCGCCCGCACGCGCTTCTGCAGAATAACCGTCCATTTCGCCGTATTGCGTCTCCAGATCGGCCACTTTGTAGCCATCTTCTTCGCTCATTTCGGCCAGAGCGTAGATACGGTCGCGCTCCTGCTTCACTTCCCACAGCTCCGCGTGCCCCATGATCACGGTGTCGAGCACGGTGAACTCTTCAAAGGCGAACTGATCCTGACGCAGTTTACCGATGCGCTCGTTGGGATCGAGCGACACGTTGCCGAGCGTCGGCTCCAGGTCACCGCCGAGGATCTTCATAAAGGTGGATTTACCGCTACCGTTGGCACCAATCAGGCCGTAACGGTTGCCGCCGCCAAATTTGACGGAAATGTTTTCGAACAGCGGCTTACTGCCAAACTGCATAGTGACGTTGCTGGTAACTAACACGGGGAGATTCCTGCGAAAAGTGTGATAAACACGGCATTATGCCACAATTCCGAATTGAGATCCTGTGTTGCGACGCTCCGCTAAACTTTAACAAAATCGAAAAAAATGTGATTTCGTACACATCTGAATTCCCTGTTAGCGGGAATGCACATATAATGCGCTCCCATCACAGATTCAGACTTATCAACTCACGCCTGAATGGCTTAGATACCTCGCACAACATGAACATGAAATTAACAACGCTTTTTGCGGCGGCGTTAGCCGTAGTAGGTTTTTGCAAAACCGCTTCTGCGGTGACTTATCCGCTGCCGACAGACGGTAGCCGTCTGGTGGGTCAAAACCAGGTGGTGACGGTGCCTGAGGGTAACACTCAGCCGCTGGAGTATTTCGCAGCACAGTACCAGTTGGGCCTGTCTAACATGCTGGAAGCGAACCCGGGCGTTGACCCATACCTGCCAAAAGCAGGTACCGTTCTCAACATCCCTCAGCAGCTGATCCTGCCGGATACCGTTCATGAAGGTATCGTGATTAACAGCGCGGAGATGCGTCTGTATTACTATCCGAAAGGCACCAACACGGTAATCGTGCTGCCAATCGGTATCGGTCAGCTGGGTAAAGATACCCCGCTGAACTGGACCACCAAAGTTGAACGTAAGAAAGCAGGCCCAACCTGGACCCCAACGGCGAAAATGCACGCGGAATACATCGCGGCAGGTGAACCGCTGCCAGCCGTGGTTCCGGCAGGCCCGGATAACCCAATGGGTCTGTACGCCCTGTACATCGGCCGCCTGTACGCCATCCACGGTACCAACGCTAACTTCGGTATCGGCCTGCGCGTAAGCCACGGCTGCGTGCGTCTGCGTAACGACGACATCAAATTCCTGTTCGAAAACGTGCCGGTAGGTACCCGCGTCCAGTTCATCAACGAACCGGTTAAAGCGACCTCTGAGCCGGATGGCAGCCGTTACATTGAAGTGCACAACCCGCTGTCCACCAGCGAAGACCAGATCAACAATAACGAAATCGTGCCGATTACGCTGACCAGCGCGGTGCAGTCCGTGACCTCTCAGCCGGACGTGGAAACGACTATCGTTGACCAGGCTGTGCAGAACCGTTCCGGTATGCCGGTGCGTTTGAACTAATCGCGATACAGCGAAAAAAGCGGGCTTCGATGCCCGCTTTTTTTTATCCGTTATTCACAATCACAATCCCGCCGTGGTCGTAACGATAATGACAGTGCGCATACTCCAGCGGTGTGCCATCTTCCAGATAGATCACCTGCTCCACCTCCAGCACCGGGTCGCTCTCCTCGCAGACCAGATGCTGCATATCCAGCGCATTCGGCTTTAGCGCCCGCACCACGCGGTACGATCCCATGATTTTCAGCCCCAGCGTCTCCTGCACATAGCGAAACACCGAGCTTTCAAGATGGCTTTTGTTCAGCCCGGGCACCAGGTTGAGCGGCATTACGGTCGCGTCCAGCGACATGGGCTCACCATTAAGCAAACGCAGACGAATGAAGTCATAGACCGGCGTATCGGCATTGATCATCAGCGAGGCCTGCTCTTTTTCGTTCGGGAAGCGCAGTTCAAAATGCACCACCTGGCTCGTCACCGTGCCCAGATGCTCCCAGGTTTTGGTCGCGCCAAAGTAGTCGCTGCCGGAGAGATCCCACTGCGACAGCTGAAGGAAGTTTTTGCGGATGAACGTCCCCTGCCCCTGACGGGTATATACCAGCCCTTCAACGATCAGCTGACGCATGGCCTGCTGAATGGTCATCCGGCTGGTATTGAACTCCGCCGCCAGCGCAAACTGGTCCGGCAGCGGTTCATTGGCGGCATACTGCTGGCTGATGATGCGTTTTTTGATTTCACGCGCTATGGTGATGTACTTCGCCGCCATCGTCCTTCCTTCTGTTTAATGTTCTATCCCGCTGTTTTTCAACGCCACTCGCTCGGCAATTTTGAGGAAAGGCAGGTAGAAGAATACACCAAATACGATGATTGCCAACTGCACCACCACCGCCCGCCAGTCCCCCGCGGTTGCCAGCCAGGCGCTCAGAATTGGCGGCGTGGTCCACGGGATCATCACCACGCAGCGCGACATTAATCCCAGCGTGGTGCAGAGCCAGGCGAAGTAAATGCCAATGGCGGGCAACAGGACAAACGGGATCATTAAAGGCAGGTTAAACACGATCGGCAGGCCGAAAATTACCGGCTCGTTGATGTTGAACAGACCCGGCGCCAGCGACAGACGTGCCACCTGTTTCGCCGATTGTTGCCGCGAGAAGATAAAAATGGCGATCAGCAGTGAAATGGTGCTACCGGTACCGCCCACCATGCCAAAGGTCGGCACGAAGATGTTGTTGATGATATGCGGGATCGGCTGGCCGTTGGCAAAGGCCAGCATGTTCTCATTGGTATTAATCAACAGGAACGGCTCCAGCACCACGCTGTTGACTACCGACTGATGAATACCCAGCGTGAAGAGGAAGTTACCAAAGCTGTAGATAAAAATCGTCCCCGGCAGGCTGGTATTGATGAGCCGCAGCGGCTGCTGGATAAAGGTGGTGATCAGGTGAATCAGATCCGTATGCAATACGTTCGCCAGCAGCGCGGCCAGAACGGCAAACAGTGAGAGCGTCAGGATGGTCGGGATCAGGGCGCTAAAAGATTTACTGACCGCCGGCGGCACGTTTTCCCCCAGTGATATTTGCAGCGCCTTGAGCCGCGAGATGGCGATAAACAGCTCCGTGGAGAGCAAGCCAATCAGCACCCCGGCGAAAATCCCGGTCGAGCCAATGTTGGCGAAGGTCAGCACCTGGGTGACATTCACCGTGGTGTCGCTGCCGACGGGCGTGAGCTGCAGACGCATCGGCATCATGATAATAAAGCTGCTGACAGCGATAACCACTGCCGAGACCGGATTGTCGAAATCCTTGTTGCGCGCCAGCGACCAGGCAATCATCGGCGCCAGCAGCAGCGCGGCGATATTCAGCGTGCCATTGATGATCGCCTCGCCCCATACCTTGAAGTGCGTGAGCGTGTCGCCGTCAAAAATCCATGGGAACACCACATTGTTCACCAGTACCGCCAGTCCGGCGAGGATGAAAATCGGCATCACCGTGGCGAAGGCATCGCGCAGGGAGCGAAGATGCACCTGGTTTGCCAGGCGCGCCGAGAACTCAACAAATTTATCGACAAAGGACTGCATATGCGGTGTGATTTTTGTTTCAGACATAGCGGATAGTTCCCATCAATCAGTCACAAAAACGGCCCGGCAGCGTACGGCTTACATCTCGCGTCCGTTGGTATGGATAACCTGTTTTAACCACGCGTAGCTCTTCTTCGGCACGCGTTTCAGGTCTTTAAGGTCGTGGTTTTCACGGTTGACGTAGACCACGCCGTAGCGCTTACGCATGTCGCCCTGGGAGCTCAGAATGTCGATCAGACCCCAGCCGAGATACCCCATTACCTCTGCGCCATCCTCGAACATGGCGGCTTTCATGGCCTCGATATGCGCCCGGTGATAGTCGATGCGGTAGGTATCCTCAATCGGGTTCACGCCATCCCAGGATTCAATCACGCCAATGCCGTTTTCAATCGGGAACACCGGCATGCGCCAGTCGTTGGCGTAGCGGGTGATGATGGTGCGAAAACCGAGCGGATCGATCTGCCAGTTCCATTCGGTGGCTTTCAGGTACGGGTTATTTTTATCGCCGTACAGCAGGTAATTGTTCACCGGGGTTCCCTGCGGAATGGCATCGCTGTCCAGCGTTTTACTGGCGTAGTAGCTGAAGGCCATAAAGTCGTTTTGGGTTCTTGCGAACAGCGCCAGATCCTCGGCACGGTAGATATCGCCAAACCCTTCCTGCTCCACCACCGCCATCACCGCCGGGCTATAGCCCTGACCAGCAAAGACGCGCAGCAGGTTCTGGTTGAGAAATTCGTCGTACTGCTGGGCGCAGAAGATATCGCGCGGTTTGCAGGTGGCCGGGTAAACCAGCTGGTGTGCCAGCATACCGCCCATCAGCTGACCCGGTTTTGTCTGGTGCAGGTATTCGGTCAGCGTCATGTGCGCCACCATGGTGTGATGCTGCAACTCGTAGAGCTCGCGCAGGGTTTTCTCACCTTTCATGTAGCCGGAAATACGAAACGCTTCCGGCATATGGAAGATGTTCTGTTCGTTGAAGGTCAGCCAGTACTTCACACGGTCGCCGAAGCAGTCGATCATCTTTTTGCCATAGCGGATAAAGGCATCCATGACGCGACGATCGTTAAAGCCGTTGTACTCCTGCGCCAGCGCCAGCGGCATATCGAAGTGATAAAGGCAGATCATCGGCTCGATACCGCGGGTGATGAGATCGTTAATAAAGCGGTCGTAAAAGGCGATGCCTTCATCATTGAACTCGCCGTCGCCCTGCGGACAGACCCGGCTCCAGGAGATTTGAAAGCGGTAGCAGTTCATGCCCAGATCCTGCATCAGGTCGAAATCTTCCCGGTAGCGGTGATAGGAATCGGTCGCCACTTTCCAGTCGGAGATGTTTTCCCCCGCTTCGCGAATGTCGTACACCGACATCCCCTTCCCGCCCTCATTCCATGCCCCTTCCGTCTGCATGCTGGATACCGAGTTGCCCCATAAAAAGTTGGCTGGCAGTGATTGATTCATGGTCTCTCCCTATATGACTAGTCATTTAAATTTCATGACTAGTCATATAGGCGAAGATGTAAAAGCGATCAAAGAGGAGGATCGAATTTTGTGAGCAGAGCGGGAAAAAAAGCCCCGGTGAGCGGTGCGCCACCGGGGAAAGGACGGTTATTGCTGTGCGAGCTGATTACGACGATATTCCCCCTGCCGCTCCAGCATCCAGCCCGGATATTCGCGCGGCAGTGCGCTGACGGCATCAAGCTGTTTCAGCTCGTCTTCACTTAAACGGATCCCCGTTGCGGCGATGTTGTCATCCAGTTGATCGACGCGTTTGGCACCAATAATGACGCTGGTCACCACCTTCTGATGCAGCAGCCACGCCAGGGCGATTTGCGCGACGGAGACGCCTTTGCTTTCGGCAATAGTGCGCATCACATCCACACAGTCGAAGGCGCGCTCTTTTTCCACCGGCGGGAAGTCAAACTCCAGACGACGACCACCGGCTTCACTCTGCCCGTCGCGGCC
This sequence comes from Enterobacter sp. SENG-6, assembly GCF_001605945.1. Lineage (NCBI taxonomy): Bacteria > Pseudomonadati > Pseudomonadota > Gammaproteobacteria > Enterobacterales > Enterobacteriaceae > Enterobacter > Enterobacter sp. SENG-6. The sequence goes on along the minus strand of NZ_LOMM01000022.1, from coordinate 253,460 downwards.
ATATTTCCCGCTCAAGAGGCCACCCGCCAGCGGGCTCCAGACCATCAGCCCGACGCCTTCGCTCTGCATCATTGGCACCAGTTCGCGCTCCAGATCACGTCCGGCGATGGTGTAATAGGCCTGCAGCGACGCGAAACGGGCCAGACCCAGTCGCTCGGAAATGCCCAGCGCTTTAGCAATCTGCCACGCGGCCCAGTTTGAGACACCTATGTAGCGCACGTGCCCATGCTGCACCAGGTTATCCAGGGCATAAAGCATCTCTTCCATCGGCGTTGCGGGGTCGAAACCGTGAAGCTGGTAGAGATCGATATGGTCGAGCTGCATACGGCGCAGGCTCTCTTTCACGCTGCTGATAATGTGATAGCGTGAGCTGCCGCGTGAGTTCACCCCCGCCGTGCCCGTTTCGCCAAACACTTTGGTGGCAACCACCACGTTTTCGCGCGGAATTTTCAGGTTCTTGAGTGCCTGGCCGGTGATCTCCTCCGAGCGGCCTTCGGAATAGACGTTCGCGGTGTCGATGAAGTTGATCCCGGCATCCAGCGCACGGCCCACCAGCTGCTCGGCTTCACTTTGCTGCAGCTGGCCAATCTTGCCCCACATGCCACCTTCACCGCCGAAGGTCATGGTGCCAAGGCACAGTTCAGAAACAAACAGACCGGTATTGCCCAGTTTTTGATAACGCATAAGATAGTCCTCACATGTCGTTTGATGGGTGCCTGATAGTTATACCCGCCCCCTGGCCAATGCGAATGTGGCGTTCCTGTCCGTTTCTTGCCCAATCCTCTGAATATTATCCGCGCGGGGCATCGCCAAAGACGGCGTAATCCGGTAACTGCACCTGCTGATAGGGCTCCCAGCCGCCGCCCAGCGCCTTATAGAGCGCCACCAGATCGAGCGCGCTTTGCACCTGCGCCTGGGCACGTTGCTGCTCGGCCTGTGCCAGCTGCCGTTGGGCGTCGAGCACGTCGATAAAGCTGGCAATCCCCTGCCGGTAGCTATCGCTGGCCAAGTCGAAGGCGTTTTGCAGCGCATCGATGGTCTTCGCCAGACCCGCTTCACGCTGCTGATCGGTGCGGTAACTCACCAGCGCATTCTCAACATCCCCCAGCGCAGTCAGTACCGTCTGGCGATAATCCAGCACCGCCGCCCCCTGTTGCGCACGCGCCACTTTCACGCTGGAGACCAGTCTTCCGCCCTGGAAGATGGGAATGGAGACCTGCGGACCAAAACTGTAGAAGTGGCTGCTCCAGTCGGTGAGCCAGTTGGATTCGCTGTTACGCAGGCCAAACTGCCCGGAAAGGGTAAAGCTCGGGAACAGCTCGGCCACCGACACGCCAATTTGCGCTGTGGCGGCATGGAGATTCGCTTCCGCTTCTCGCACGTCCGGACGACGCCGCGCCAGCGTGGATGGAATACCCGTTTGCACGATATCCGGCAGCGCAGGCATCGGCTGGGCGGACTGCAGTTCCGCATCCAACGCCCCCGGCGGCTTGCCGAGCAGGATCGCCAGGCCGTTCATCGCCTGCCGCTCCTGCGCCTGGTATTGCGGCAGTTGTGCTTCAAGGTTGCCCAGTTGCGCCCGCGCATTTTCTACGTCCATCTGCGGAGACAGCCCGCCCCGCTGGCGACTTTCGGTCAGATCCAGCGTTTGCTGCGCACTTTTAATCTGGGTGTTCAGCGTGGCAATAATGCTCTGCGCCCCGCGCAGCTGGAGCCAGGCGCGCGCCACTTCGGCTTCAAGGGAGACCAGCGCGTCGTTACGCTGCTCAATAGCGGCTTTCTGCTGCGCTTCAGCAGCTTCAACCTGACGGCGAACTTTTCCCCAGAGATCAATCTCCCACTGGGCGTCGAAACTGCCCTGATAGAGGTTGATCGGCTGCGTCAGCGGTCCTAACGCACCCCTGAGTTCCGGATCGACGTTATCAAGCTGGTCGTAGACCCCATGAGACTTTAGCTCACCTTCCAGGCCGAGCTGCTGGCGCGTCGCCTGCAGATTGCCGTTGACCGACGGATAAAACGCCCCGCCCGCCTGGTTAATCTGTTCGCGCGCACCAGCGATGCGCAGCACCGTTTGTTGCAGGGACAAATTGCCGGCGATGGCGCGTTCAATCAGACTGTCGAGCTGCGGCGAGCCGAACGTTTTCCACCAGCGCGGGTTAGTCGCAGCGGAGGTGGTTTGTGATTTCACCGTGCTGTCGCCTTTATCGTTCCAGTGCGTGACGGCAGGCGGTGCAGGCGGCTGGTAATCCGGCCCCACGGCGCAACCTGCCAGCAGCATCATTATCATCAGGGGGTGTAAACGTCTGTGTATCATCAATGTGCTCCTGCACTCCCCTCGCTCTTAACCGGCGAGAGCAACAAACAAAACGGAATCAGGACCAGCGCCACCACGCTCAGAATGGTGAATACGTCGCTATAGGCCAGGAAGCGCGACTGCTCAATCATGGTCTGGTACATGCGCCCGGTGGCAATGCCGGTCGGGTCGCCGACCTGAGTGGTAAAGTTCTGGATCGCCTGCGCGCTTTCGCGGATCGCCTGCTGGAACTGCTCGTTAAACGGCGAGGCGTGGTACGCAAGGTGCGCGCTATGGGCCTGCGAGCGCTCGGTGATGGCCGCCGTGGAAAGCGATATGCCAATCGAGCCCGCAACGTTACGGAACATGGTGAACAGCGCTGCGGCATCCGCGTTCAGCCGCCTCGGGATAGAAATAAACGCAATGGTGGTCAGCGGGACAAACAGGAACCCCAGCCCAATCGACTGGGCGCTGCGGAACAGCACCAGCGTTTCGAAGTCGATATCCGGGGTGAGCGTGCGCGACCAGAAGAACGACACAGCCAGACAGGTAAAGCCAAAGGCGATGATCCAGCGCGTCTGCACCACCGGCATCAGCTTCAGGACCAGCGGGATGGTCAATACAATCAACACTGCGCCGGGCGACAGCACCAGCCCGGACCAGGTGGCGGTATAGCCCAGATCCTGCTGCGCCAGCTGCGGGATCACCACCGAGCTGCCGTAAAGGATCATCGCCATCCCCGCCATCAGCAGGCTGGAGATGGTAAAGTTGCGGTCCTTCATGCAGTGCAGATCAACAACCGGTTTTTTGGCATACATCAGCCAGTAAATGGCGCCAATGATGCCGACCAGCGTTAACACCGCAAAGGTGCGAATAAAGTTCGAGTAGAACCAGTCATCATCCTCGCCCCGGTCGAGCATCACCTGCAGACAGCCGAGGCCAAGCGCGATCAGGCCGATCCCCGTCCAGTCGATAGTCAGCTTCTCTTTAGCTTTGCTCTCCCAGGGTGGATCTTCCAGCAGCTGGTAGATCGCCAGCACCGTCACTATCCCCACCGGGATGTTGATAAAGAACACCCAGCGCCAGGAGTAGTTGTCAGTGATCCAGCCCCCGAGCGTCGGGCCGAGTACCGGCGCAACGATAATGGCGATGGAGGAGAGACCAAACGCTTTGCCCCTGTCTTCCGGTTTAAAGTAGTCAAGCAGCACCGACTGCTGCGTGGGCTGCAGGCCGCCGCCAAAAAAGCCCTGCATCACACGGAACAAGATGATTTGCCACAGCTCGGTGGCGATCCCGCACAGGAACGAGCAGACGGTAAACATCACGATGCAAATCAGGAAGAACTGCTTGCGGCCAAACACCCGGCTGAGAAACGCCGAGATGGGCAGGACGATGCCGTTAGCCACCAGGTAGCTGGTTAACACCCAGGTGGACTCGTCATAGCTGGACGAGAGCGAGCCCGCCACATGCGGCAGCGCCACGTTGACAATGGTGGTGTCGAGGATCTCCATAAACACCGCCAGCGTAACGACAATCGCCACCGCCCACGGATTGCTGGCGGGCTTCCAGTTGTCGTGGCTGTGATCCGTCATTCCACGGTGACCTTCGGTTCTACCGACAGCCCCAGCGGCAGCGGTTTGTTCGGATCCAGCCCTTTATCAATCACAATTTTCACCGGCACGCGCTGGACAATTTTAACAAAGTTGCCGGTGGCGTTTTCCGACGGGAACGCCGAGAAACGCGAGCCGCTGCCCTGCTGGATACTGTCGACATGGCCTTCAAGCGCCATATCTGGCCAGGCATCGACGGAGACGTCCACTTTATCGCCCGGCTTCATGCGCTCAAGCTGAGACTCTTTAAAGTTGGCCACCACCCAGACGTTGGGTGAGACCAGCGAGAACAGCGCCGTGCCCGCCTGCACCAGCGTACCCGGCTGCACGTTGCGCTTAGTGACAAACCCGTCGAACGGGGCGCGAACTTCGGTGTAAGAGAGGTTGAGGTTAGCGGTTTCCAGCTGCGCTTTAGCCTGATCGACCTGGCGCTCACGCGCTTCGACGTTGGTCTCCTGCTGGCGGATTTGCAGCTGTACCTGCTCCGCCACTTCCAGCTGGGCCTGCGCACTTGCCAGAGCGGCCTGTGCACTTCGCAGCTGGGCGTTGGCGGAATCAATGCTTTGTTGGGTGGTGGCACGCGGATCGACCCCGCGCTGGCGGCGATACTCCGCCTGCGCGTTGGCGAGGTCTGCCTGCGCTTTCAGCACCTGCGCTTTGGCTTCGTCGCGCTGGGCGGGGTATTGCACTTTCGAGAGCGCCAGCTGTGCCTGGGCCTGATGCAGCTGCGCAATAGCCAGGCCAAGCTGGGCCTGAGCCTGATCGCGCTGGGCGGTGGTATCACGCGGATCGATAACCACCAGCAGATCGCCCTTTTTCACGCGCTGGTTATCACGCACATGTAGCGCCGTGACATAACCCGCCGTTTTAGGGGCAATCGTCACCACATCGCCGTCGGTAAAGGCGTCGTCAGTTGTCTCTTCGTTACGGGTTAAAAACCACCAGACCAGCGCCACGATGACCATCACCACCACGACAATGCCGAGGATAATTAACGGTTTTTTGCCCGGACGCTTACGCTCATTATTGTTTTTGTCCTGCTCGTCAGCAGGCGGGTTTTGTTCTTCAGCCATAGTTCAGCAACGGTCCTGTCAGTGAGCGGCATCACACTATGCCGTTCACTAAAGCTAGGACGTTGCTATACGTTTGCCAGGAAAAACTGACAAATTGCGCACTATATGAGAAGGAATAATCCGAAACCGATCGCCGCAGCCCAGAGCAGCATGGGGATCGACCAGAGATGGAAGCGCCACCAGATGCGGCGATCGTTCGCCATCCGCAGGGCAATCAGGTTGGCCAGCGAGCCGGGCAGCAGACCAAACCCGCCGATGTTAACCGCCCAGGCCAGAAGCGAGTCCGGCGGAACATAGTTGAGCAGTAAAATGGTAGAAGGCACGTTGCTGATGACCTGCGAGAGGCCAATCGCCGTCAGCCACAGCCCCGGCTGAGACAGACCGCTGACGCTGTGCAGCACGTGTTGCAGCACCGGGAGCTGGATAAGCAGATGCACGTCGATGAACATCACCATAAAGACCAGCAACAGCGTCCAGTCCACGCTCACCAGCACGCGTCGCGCCAGCACGACAAAACCAGCCGCCACGAGCAGCACGCCCGCCAGTTCATACCGCAGCTCCAGCGCAAACAGAAAGACGATATACAACCCCAGGCAACTCCAGACCAGACGAGGCTGCCACTGCGGGCCGGTTGTGCCGCTGTGGTATTGCAGTTTTTTATCCGGGAAGGCAAACCAGCAGACCGCCAGCAGCGACGCCATCATCACCAGCGCCAGCGGCGCCATCTGCCAGGTAAAGGCGGCGAACGATAACCCTGAACGTCCCCAGAGCAGAATGTTTTGCGGGTTACCAATAGGGGTTAACAGCGAGCCCGCGTTGACGGCCAGCGCTTCAAAGATGATCAACCGGCTCACCGGGATCTCGCACAGCTTACGCAGGGTGAGCGTCAGCGGCACGATGATAAACAGCGCCACATCGTTGGTGAGAAAGGTCGACGGCACCGCGGCGGAGAACACCATAAACAACGACAGCCTGCGTTCGGTGGCAAACCGGCGCACCATTTTGCGCCCCAGCACGTCAAAGTAGCCGCTCAGCTCCACCCCTTTGGTGAGCATCATTAACCCGCTCAGGGTAATGATGGTGCGCCAGTCAATCGCCGCAGGCCAGGCCTTGGGCGCAAACGGCACAAAAAGGCTTAAACCTGCACCAATAATCAATAAGAGATGAAAGAAGCGATCGCGCGTGAGGGCCTGCAGTCCAGGGATTTTCATTCAGCGGAGGAACCATATTTAAGCGTAAACTCACGAAACTTCACCAGCGTCTCTTCGCTGACGTGGTGTTCCATTCCTTCCGCATCCCGACGGGCAATCTCCGGGCTTACGCCCAGCACCAGCAAGAAGTTCTCCACCAGCTGGTGGCGCTCGCGGCTCTCCTGCGCCAGCTTCTCCCCTTCCGGCGTCAGAAAGACGCCGCGCCACGGGATCATTTCGATTAAGCCGACGGAGGCCAGACGTTTTAACATCTTCGCAACGGTTGGCTGCGAAACCCCCAGCCTGGCCGCCATATCAACCTGACGTGCTTCCCCGACCTCGCGAATCAGATCGGAAATCAGCTCAACATAATCATCAATCAGTTCACGTCGGTGGGCTTCACGCACCTGACGAAAACCTTCAACGTGCTCTTCCACATTCACCAGTTGCGTCGTTTTTCTGATTGTTGGCTTACCTGCGCGACGGTTCATTGTACTTCCTCAGTGGGGTGACGCTTCCAGCGCCCGGTATCGAGAGCGCACATTGTAAACCATACCTCTACAAGCACAAAAAATTAACGAAATAGCCATAGCTATACAATATAGCCTGTGCTATATCTGTATGTAATGCAGTCACCCTTCACGGATCGAAGGGATCAAAAATCAGGAGGTCTTATGAACGAATTCAAGAGGTGTATGACCGTGTTTACTCACTCCCCCTTCAGGGTGCGCTTAATGCTGTTGAACATGCTGTGCGATATGTTTAACAACAAGCCGCATCAGGACGACAAACCTTCCCACTAAGCGGCGTTGCGGTACGCCGCTTCATTTTGCCGTCATATTCCCGCTGTAAACTGGCCTCCGGCCGCCCTATTCCCGGTTTTTTTTACGGATTTGCAATCCTCTTCGCAAAACATCTGCTTAGCAACGGTTGATATTATTTAGCGCTCGCACTATCTTCTTGCAGCCCTGCACAATTTGCGGCTCGCTGAAGCGGACCCTCATTCCCTCTCCACGCACTGTCAGGCAGGTTATGACCCTTGACGCCAGGGTGAGCACATGGCGTTTTTATGCATGATAGTGACCTATGAATTTAACCCTGATAGACACCGTTGTTACCCGCAGTCGGGCCTTAAGTCCGTGGACGGCATTCTACTTTTTACAATCCTTGCTGATTAACTTTGCGCTGGGTTACCCCTTCAGCCTGCTGTATGCCGTTGCGTTTACCTGCATTCTGCATTTGCTGTGGCGTACCGCGCCGCGCGCGCAAAAAACGTTAGTGGGCATCTGCTCCCTGATTGCAGCGCTCTATTTCCCGTTTGGTCAGGCTTACGGTTCGCCAAACTTTAATACCCTGCTGGCGCTGCACTCGACCAACATGGAAGAGTCGACCGAGATCCTGACGATCTTCCCGTGGTACAGCTACGTGGTCGGCCTCTTTATTTTTGCGCTTGGCGTTATAGCGGTGCGTCGTAAACCCGAAGAGAAAAAAGCGTGGGGAAAAATAGAGACGCTGTGTCTGGCATTCAGCGTAGTGACCTTCTTTGTCACCCCCGTGCAAAACCTGGCCTGGGGCGGCGTGTTCAAGCTGAAGGATACCGGCTACCCGGTGTTCCGCTTTGTAAAAGACGTTGTCGTCAATAACCAGGAAGTTCTCGACGAGCAGGCGCGCATGGCTGAGCTCTCCAATATGAAAGACACCTGGAACGTGCTGGCGGTGAAGCCGAAGTACCATACCTATGTGGTCGTCATCGGCGAAAGCGCACGCCGCGATGCGATGGGCGCGTTCGGCGGACACTGGGATAACACGCCGTTCGCCAGCGCCGTCAACGGTACCCTGTTTACCGATTATATTGCGGCCAGCGGCTCGACGCAGAAATCGCTCGGCCTGACCCTGAACCGCGTTGTCGACGGCAAACCACAGTATCAGGATAACTTTGTCACGCTGGCAAACCGTGCCGGTTTTCAGACGTGGTGGTTCTCTAATCAGGGGCAAATTGGCGAATACGATACCGCCATTGCCAGCATCGCGAAGCGTGCCGATGAAGTGCAGTTCCTGAAAAACGGTGATTTTGAAGCCGATAAAAATACCAAAGACGAAGCATTGCTCAAGATGACGGCGCAGGTTTTTGCCACGCAGCGCACGCAGCCACAGCTGATCGTCCTGCACCTGATGGGTTCACACCCTCAGGCCTGTGACCGCACGCAGGGGAAATACGCCGAGTTTGTGCAATCTAAAGAGACCTCTTGCTATCTCTATACCATGACGCAAACCGACGAACTGCTCAGCAAGCTGTACGATCAGCTACGTAATACGGGTGAGAGTTTCTCGATGGTTTATTTCTCGGATCACGGGCTGGCGTTTAAAGAGCGCGGTAAAGAGGTGCAGTATCTGGCGCACGACGATAAATTCCAGCAGAACTTCCAGGTACCGTTTATGGTGCTGTCGAGTGATGACAAGAAGCATCGTATTATCACCGCGCGCCGCTCGGCCAATGATTTCCTGACGTTCTTCTCGCAGTGGACAGGGATTTCAGCAGAGCAGATCAAAAATGCTTACCCGTTTATCTCAAACAAGAAAGCTCCCCCAGTGTACGTTACCAACTTCAAGTTACAGAAAGTTGACTATAACCATTTGGGTACGGATATTTTCGATATAAAGAGTAAGTAAGCTGTGCGGTCTGATGCCCCCATCCTGGCCCTCTCTCACAGGAGAGGGAAAAAACACTAAAAACGGCAACCCTTGGTTGCCGTTTTGCTTTTACCATGCAAAAAAAAAATCCGCCACATGGGCGGATTTTTTACTGGCTCACCGAAGTGATTAGAAGCGGTAACCTACGCCCGCGATCCAGGTGCCAACGTCAACGTTGCGGATACGGCTCTGCTCATAGGAGAAGTCCAGAGCAACGTCTTCGATTGGGTTGAACTGCAGACCCGCGCCATAGGAGAAGCCGTAGTCGCTGTTGCTTGCAGTGCGGTTCAGACCCTGGTTTTCGGTCTGCTGGAATTTACCGTAGCCAACACCTACAACACCGTAGATGCTTGCCCAGTCGTTGATACGGTAAGCTGGACCAGCGGTGATGCCGTAGTACTGGCCTTTGTTGTATGCGCCGTTTTCAGAACGATCTTTCTCGGTGTAGGTGAAAGAACCGATCACGCCCAGTGGGTTGTTATCCTGCTCGTAACGATACTTCAGGTTGAAACCGTTAGCTTTGTTCATTACGCCCTGCATATCGCTCTGAGCGTAACCACCGGTAACAGTGGAAGTAGCAGCTACAGCGGTACCTGCGGAAACAGCCAGTACAGCGGCCAGTGCTGAAAGACATGCAATTTTTTTCATAACCACCTCAAATGTGCTTCAAGTAAATCCGTAAGTTTTAAATATATCAAAAAAATTTGCGAAACTCTTTGTGATTCGTGATGTCTAACGGGACCTTTCCTGTAACAGAACGTTTCCAGCATCAGTTATCTTGTTCAAATCACAAAGGATTTCTGTTGCTAAATACTCATACTGCGCGTCAACGCCGTTACATTCATCCAGATTATTCCTAATCTGACAGGCGATAAAACCAGCAACGCTTATCCATTTTACGGATTTTCCCTGGTTTTTTTTCAACAGTAGCTCAACCGTTGCGCCATATTTCAATTACACTGCGGCTTTTACCCTATTTGACAAAAATTGACAGGAGAAAGGATGCCAGGGATATCCCGCACGTCATCGGTCTGGATGCCGGTTGCTGTAATTCTGATTGCGATGCTGTCCATACAGAGTGGCGCGTCCCTCGCGAAATCGCTCTTTCCACTGGTAGGCGCACCGGGGGTGACTGCCCTGCGTATCGCTTTGGGTACCCTGATCCTCGTGGTCATTTTTAAACCCTGGCGGTTGCGCGTCAAAAAAGAGCAGCGCCTCCCGCTGCTCTTCTACGGGCTGGCGCTGGGGGCCATGAACTATATGTTCTATCTCTCTATCCAGACCATTCCGCTGGGGATTGCCGTCGCGCTGGAATTTACCGGCCCGCTGGCGGTGGCCCTTTTCTCCTCCCGACGGCCTGTCGATTTTATCTGGGTGGTGTTAGCCGTTCTGGGGTTGTGGTTCCTCTTGCCGCTTGGCCAGAGAGTCTCTGAAATCGACCTGACGGGTGCTGCGCTGGCTCTGGGCGCCGGAGCCTGCTGGGCGGTGTATATCCTTACGGGTCAGCGCGCTGGCGAAGAGCACGGCCCGGCGACCGTCGCGCTGGGCTCGCTCATTGCCGCCATCATATTTGTTCCGCTGGGTATGGCTCAGGCGACGGACTCTATCTGGCAGTGGTCAGTGATGCCGGTGGGTTTTGCTGTCGCCATCCTCTCAACGGCTCTGCCTTATTCACTGGAGATGATTGCCCTCACGCGGCTGCCGACGCGCATCTTCGGTACCCTGATGAGCATGGAGCCTGCACTGGCCGCCATCTCCGGTATGGTATTCCTTGGGGAAACCCTCACCTTTACCCAGACGCTGGCGCTGTGCTCCATTATTGCGGCGTCGATGGGGTCAACGCTCACCATGCGCCCTGAGCCAAAAGTTGAGAAAGTGGACATCCGCTAATACCGTGTATTCTGCATGGCCTCGGTGCCATGCAGAATAAAGGCCAGTTCTGTATTATTTATAATTTCTTACATTCTTCGTCATCGAAAAGTCATATTTCTCTCGCCCTTAATGGGAAATAGAGAATTAAGATTGATCTGTGTCAATTTTAAAAAATAACTTATATTTCAATGAGTTAATAATTCAACTCCCTTCTTGCTATTAAACCAATAGGCACAGCCAAACCGCAGGGAAAAAATCCGGTGCTATACTTAGTTCCGTAATTACCTGGGACATAAACATCAAGAGGATATGAGATTATGAGTACCGCTAAACTGGTGAAAACGAAAGCGTCTAATCTGCTTTATACCCGTAACGATGTATCGGACAGCGACAAAAAAGCAACCATTGAGTTGCTGAATCGCCAGGTGATCCAGTTCATCGATCTTTCGCTGATCACCAAACAGGCCCACTGGAATATGCGCGGTGCAAACTTTATTGCCGTTCATGAAATGCTGGATGGCTTCCGCACAGCACTGGTCACCCACCTGGACACCATGGCCGAACGCGCCGTGCAGTTAGGCGGTGTGGCGCTGGGTACCACGCAGGTGATTAACAGCAAAACGCCACTGAAAAGCTATCCGCTGGATATTCACACCGTTCAGGATCACCTGAAAGAGCTGGCAGACCGTTATGCGATTGTGGCTAACGACGTGCGTAAAGCGATTAGCCAGGCTAAAGACGAAGATACTGCGGATATCTTCACTGCCGCGTCTCGCGACCTGGATCAATTCCTGTGGTTTATCGAATCTAACATCGAATAATCCATACGAATTTTCTATCAAACCCTCGCCTCCGGTGAGGGTTTTGCACATTTATGGTGCACACTTTTCCACTGAGACGCTGCAAAAGTGAAAGAAATGTAATAATCACCTCACACAACCGTTAACGGAAGATTGTTTTTTCATCATTATTTGCGCTAAATATCTCCCCGTCAGTTGAGCCAAACGACGTGCACCAAAACGGTGCTCCACCTTGGTGCAATCAGACATCATTGCCACGTTTATTGTGCAATGCATGACATCCTCCCCTTTGCAAAACAACAGCTTGTAAAGTTGGCACGATTTTTTCATTGTGCCTGTCGTTCTCGCAGGGGATCGCCCCGTGGATATAAAAGGAAATGCTATGAAGTCTGTATTAAAAGTTTCACTGGCTGCACTTACCCTGGCTTTTGCGGTCTCTTCTCAGGCCGCCGAGAAACTGGTTGTAGCCACCGACACGGCGTTTGTTCCGTTTGAATTCAAACAGGGTGATAAATACGTTGGTTTTGAAGTGGATCTGTGGGCCGCAATCGCAAAAGAACTCAAACTGGATTACACCCTGAAGCCAATGGACTTCAGCGGTATCATCCCGGCACTGCAAACCAAAAACGTAGACCTGGCCCTGGCAGGCATCACCATTACTGATGAGCGTAAAAAAGCGATCGACTTCTCTGACGGCTACTACAAAAGCGGCCTGCTGGTGATGGTCAAAGCTGACAATAACGACGTTAAAAGCGTGAAAGATCTCGACGGTAAAGTGGTGGCGGTGAAGAGCGGCACCGGCTCCGTTGATTACGCGAAAGCGAACATCAAAACCAAAGATCTGCGCCAGTTCCCGAACATCGATAACGCCTATATGGAACTTGGCACCAACCGTGCTGACGCGGTTCTGCACGATACGCCTAACATCCTTTATTTCATCAAAACCGCAGGCAACGGTAAGTTCAAAGCGGTCGGTGAGTCTCTGGAAGCACAGCAGTACGGTATTGCCTTCCCGAAAGGCAGCGACGACCTGCGTACGAAAGTTAACGGCGCGCTGAAAACCCTGAAAGAGAACGGCACGTATAACGAAATCTACAAAAAATGGTTCGGTACCGAGCCTAAATAATTTTACCTGAATTCAGGTTTGTAACGCCCGGTGACGCTCATGCTTACCGGGCCTACGTTTTTCGTTTTTCACCACGGTATACAGGAATACATCATGCAGTTTGACTGGAGCGCCATCTGGCCTGCCATTCCTCTCTTGCTTGAAGGCGCTAAAATGACCCTGTGGATTTCGGTCCTCGGTCTGGTTGGCGGGTTGATTATCGGTCTTGTCGCCGGTTTCGCCCGCACCTACGGTGGCTGGATTGCAAACCACATCGCACTGGTTTTCATCGAAGTGATCCGCGGCACGCCTATTGTCGTACAGGTCATGTTCATCTACTTCGCCCTGCCAATGGCCTTCACCGACCTGCGCATCGACCCGTTCAGCGCCGCCGTCGTGACCATTATGATCAACTCAGGTGCCTACATCGCGGAAATTACGCGCGGTGCGGTGCTGTCGATTCATAAAGGTTTCAGTGAAGCGGGTCTGGCGTTAGGCCTTTCGCGTCGCGAAACCATCCGTCATGTGATTCTGCCTCTGGCGCTGCGCCGCATGCTGCCACCGCTGGGCAACCAGTGGATCATCAGTATCAAAGACACGTCGCTGTTCATCGTTATTGGCGTTGCTGAACTGACCCGCCAGGGCCAGGAGATCATTGCTGGCAACTTCCGTGCGCTGGAAATCTGGAGTGCGGTAGCCGTTGTCTACCTGATTATCACTCTGGTTCTGAGCTTCGTTCTGCGTCGTCTTGAAAGAAGGATGAAAATCCTGTGATTGAATTTAAAAACGTATCCAAGCACTTTGGTCCAACCCAGGTGCTGCACAATATCGATCTGAGCATCAAACAGGGTGAAGTGGTTGTCATTATCGGGCCCTCTGGCTCCGGTAAATCCACGCTGCTGCGCTGCATCAATAAGCTGGAAGAGATCACCAGTGGCGATCTGATCGTCGATGGTCTGAAGGTAAATGATCCAAAAGTGGATGACCGTCTGATTCGTCAGGAAGCGGGCATGGTGTTCCAGCAGTTTTACCTGTTCCCGCACCTGACGGCGCTGGAAAACGTGATGTTTGGCCCGCTGCGCGTACGCGGTGCCAACAAAGCGGCGGCGGAAGCGCTGGCTAAAGATCTGCTGGCGAAAGTGGGCCTCGCAGAACGTGCTCACCACTACCCTTCTGAACTTTCCGGTGGACAACAGCAGCGTGTGGCTATCGCCCGCGCGCTGGCGGTTAAACCGAAAATGATGCTGTTTGATGAGCCAACCTCCGCACTCGACCCGGAGCTGCGCCACGAGGTGCTGAAAGTCATGCAGGATCTGGCCGAAGAGGGCATGACGATGGTGATCGTGACCCACGAAATCGGCTTCGCCGAGAAAGTGGCGTCCCGCCTTATCTTCATTGATAAAGGCCGTATCGCAGAAGACGGTAACCCGCAGGCGCTGATTGCAAACCCGCCAAGCCAGCGTTTGCAGGAGTTTCTGCAGCACGTCTCCTGAATGCCAGACCTCTGAAATACAAAGCCGGGCATGCCCGGCTTTTTTACGCCAGATTGTTCCCAAAACACGCCCTCCGCTCCCTGCCCTCTATACTTATCATTTTGTTCGACATTTTCACCGGAGGGCACCGTGCCGTGGATCCTGCTGTTGTTGCTTAGCTTGTTTAGTGCGCCATCGATAGCCGTTGCTATCCCCGGCGTCACCACCGGAACGTCCACTGCGCAGCAAAAAACGCCTCCACCGGAACCGGATGCAGAAGAGAAAAAAGCCGCCTACAGTGCCCTTGCCGATGTGCTGGAAAACGACACCTCCCGGCAAGAGTTAGTCGATCAGCTGCGAAAAATTGCCGCCACACCGCCCCAGGAGCCCGTTCCAACCATCACCCCGCCGCCGGTAGAAGAGCAAAAAACGGTGCTGGAAAATGTGACTGAGGTTAGCCGCCACTATGCCGATGCCCTCTCCTCACGCTTTGCCCAGCTCTATCGCAACCTGATGGGCTCTTCGCACAAGCCCTTTAACCCCCGGACGTTTACCGCGGCTGCCACGCAATTTTTACTGCTGGCGTCCGCCGTCTTCATTTTTTACTGGCTGGTGCGCCTGTGTGCGTGGCCCCTGTACCGAAAAATGGGGCAATGGGGACGCAAGAAGAATCAGCAGAAAAGCAGCTGGTTGCATCTGCCGCTGATGATCGCCGCCGCGTTTATCATTGATTTACTGCTGCTGGCGCTGACGTTGTTTACAGGGCAATTGCTGGCCGACAGGCTGAATACCGGCAACAAAACTATCGCCTTCCAGCAGGCGCTGTTTCTGAATGCCTTCGCCGTAATTGAGTTCTTTAAGGCGCTGCTGCGGCTGATATTTTGCCCACGCGTGCCGGATCTTCGCCCTTTCACTATTCGGGATAGCAGCGCCAGATACTGGGCGCTGCGTCTGAGCGTGCTCAGCGGGTTGATTGGTTATGGTCTGCTGGTTGCCGTGCCAATCATCTCCAACCAGGTGAACGTCCAGTCTGGTGCGCTGGCGAATGTGCTGATTATGATCTGCATTACCGTCTGGGCGCTCTACCTCATCTTCCATAACAAAAAGACGATCACCGAGAGCTTGCTGCACCTGGCTGACCGTTCCCTTTCGTTCTTTAGCCTCTTTATTCGCGCTTTTGCCCTGGTGTGGCACTGGCTGGCCAGCGCTTACTTCATTGTGCTGTGCTTCTTCTCGCTGTTCGATCCCGGCAACAGCCTGAAATTTATGATGGGTGCCACGTTTAAAAGCCTGGCCATTATTGGCGTCGCGGCCTTTGTTTCCGGCCTGCTCTCTCGCTGGCTATTGAAAACCATTACCTTGTCTGCGCAGGTCCAGCGCAATTACCCGGAGCTGCAAAAACGGGTGAACGGCTGGCTCTCGGTTTCACTGAAGGTGGCGCGCATTCTCACCGTCTGTGTGGCGATTATGCTGCTGCTCAATGCCTGGGGACTCTTCGATTTCTGGAACTGGTTGCACAACGGCGCGGGGGAAAAGACCGTTGATATTTTAATTCGTATCGCGCTGATCCTGTTCTTCTCTGCCGTAGGCTGGACGCTGCTGGCCAGCCTGATTGAGAACCGCCTGGTCTCTGACATTCACGGCAGGCCGCTGCCAAGCGCGCGTGCCCGCACCTTGCTCACCCTGTTCCGCAACGCGCTGGCGGTTATCATCAGCACCATCACGATTATGATTGTGCTTTCGGAAATCGGCGTGAATATCGCGCCACTGCTGGCCGGTGCGGGTGCGCTGGGTCTGGCTATCTCCTTCGGCTCGCAGACGCTGGTGAAGGACATTATCACCGGTATCTTTATTCAGTTTGAAAACGGCATGAACACCGGGGATCTGGTGACCATCGGGCCGCTGACCGGCACCGTTGAGCGAATGTCGATTCGATCCGTCGGCGTGCGCCAGGACACCGGGGCGTACCACATTATTCCGTGGTCATCGATAACCACCTTCGCCAACTTCGTCCGGGGTATTGGCTCGGTGGTGGCAAATTACGATGTCGATCGTCATGAAGATGCCGATAAAGCCAAGCAGGCGCTGCGGAACGCGGTAGATGAGATGATGGCCATGGAGGATATTCGCGGCCTGGTGATTGGCGAGCCGTCGTTTGCCGGTATTGTCGGGCTGACCAACACCGCCTTTACCCTGCGCGTGTCGTTCACTACCCAGCCGCTCAAACAGTGGACGGTACGTTTTGCCCTCGACAGCATGGTGAAAAAACACTTTGATCTGGCGGATGTGCGTATGCCGGTGCAGACGTATCAGGTGCTGCCGCCGCCCGCCTCGCCGCTCCCTCCGCAGGAGCCGACGCTGTAACCGAGCCGGGTGGCGGCTTCGCCTTACCCGGCTTACGACGGCGTGCTATTTGCGACGTTTGTTATCGTCCATAAACGTCCAGGCGATAAAGCGGCTCTGTTTTTGTCCCTGCGCCATCTCTTTTTTCACCACCTTCACGGCACCGGCTTCGGTCAGCGCGCGGTAGAGCGGCGGCAGGTTATCGCCGCGCGAAACCAGGGTGGTAAACCATTTCACCTGGCGGGCAAACTGTTTACTTTCCGCGATCATGCGCAGGATAAACGCCACCTCGCCCCCTTCGCACCACAGCTCCTGCTGCTGGCCGCCGAAGTTGAGCGCGCCATCTTCAGCCTGACCCAGATTGCGACGCTTACGTTCGCTCCCGGCCCGGGCGGCGGCCGCTGAATCATGGAATGGCGGGTTGCAGAGGGTGGCGTCGTAGTGCTCGTTCTTGTGGATAATGCCGTTGAAAATAGAGGCGGCATCTTTCTGACGGCGTAAGCGAATAGACCGACTTAAGCCAGGATTGGCATTAATGATCGCCTGCGCGCTGGCAAACGCCTCAGCGCCAATTTCGCTCCCGGTAAAGCGCCAGTGATATTCATGCACCCCGATCAGCGGATAAATCAGGTTCGCGCCGGTCCCAATATCCAGAACCGTGGCCTGCTGAGGAATAACGCCGCCACGATCGTCAGCCAGAAGATCGGCAAGATAGTGGAGATAGTCGGCACGCCCCGGCACGGGCGGACAGAGAAAGCCTTCCGGGATATCCCAGTGCGTAACGCCGTAAAAATGCGCCAGCAGGGCTTTATTCAGCATTTTTACCGCCTGCGGGTCGGCAAAGTTGACCGAAGGCTCACCGGCTGGGGTCTGCACGATGTAGTCCTGCAGCGGAGGGCAACTCTGGCATAACGCCTTCATGTCATAGCGGCTGCGGTGGCGATTTCGCGGGTGTAATCCCGGCTTGGAAGTCATGGCATTCTCCTTTAAACAGCGGCGTAAGATACCCTGTGCGGGAGCAACGGTAAATATCTCTCTGCTGTGCGCAAAAAAACGCCATAAATCAGTGACCTTTATGTCGCTGATCTGTCAGCGAATTGTCAATTTATATCGTTCAAAAAATAAGCAGATCATCATCAAATTTTTGCGCTAAATCACACTCGTCAGGCTTCTAAACTTAAAGGGAATCACCTGTTGTTTCCCCCTGAGGATGTGATTATGAAAAAATACCTGACTCTTGTTGTTATCACTGGCGCGCTGGCGAGTGCGTCATTTTCTGCCATGGCCGTTCAGTCACTGACCGAAAGTACCGATACCAGCCAGCTGCGCCCTGCAGGCACCGTCTCGGTAAGCCGTGCAAGTAACCTTGACGATCTGCAGAACAAGCTGGCCGAAAAAGCGCGCGAAGAAGGTGCGAAAGGCTTCGTAGTGAATTCCGCTGGCGGCGATAACCATATGTATGGCACAGCAACCATCTATAAATAAGTTCCCCTTCCGAGAACCACTGCATCTGGCTGACAGATGCAGTTCTCACCCCCCGTCTTGACTGTACGTTTTTTGACCCCATATGAATAAGATACACACCGAACGTGAGGATAAGCCATGGCTTCCGGATGGGCGAATGATGACGCCGTTAACGAACAGATCAACAGTACCATTGAAGATGCCGTTGCCCGTGCTCGCGGTGAAATTCCGCGCGGGGAAAGTTTAACGGAATGTGAAGAGTGCGGAGAAACGATTCCGGAAGCGCGCCGTAAAGCCATGCCCGGCGTACGGTTATGCGTCTCCTGCCAGCAGAATAAAGATTCAAAAAACAAATCACATTCAGGATATAATCGCAGAGGATCGAAAGACAGCCAGTTACGTTGACTTTCCTTTACCGAAGTTCACCGCGCAAGCGATTTCCTTTACGCTCACGTTTTTTTAACAGGCGCGTAGCAAAATGTGCCATGAATCATGCGTCTGTAAACCGGAGCGACAAGAACTGTAAATTGCCCTTCTGAATTTATTAATATTCAATAAGTTATTTGTCATTCAATTTTTTTGAGCAACCACGTCAATTCACTTCGATTTTATCTGCCGAAAAAAAACGTGATACTTATCACATCGACGGAACATCGTCCCCTTAACAGAAAAACCTGCGAGAGATTAATTATGAAAACCATCAAATATGCTGTTGCTGCTGTTGCCCTGTCCGCTCTGTCTTTTGGCGCTTTCGCTGTAGAGCCCGTTTCTTCTGCTCAGGCACAGAACATGAATAAAGTAGGTGTGGTGAGTGCTGATGGCGCAACCACGCTGGACGGTCTGGAAGCCAAACTGGCTGAAAAAGCCGCTGCGGCCGGTGCAAGCGGATACACCATTACCTCCGCTAACGGCAATAACAAGCTGAGCGGCACTGCGGTTATCTACAAATAATCGACTGAAGTAATGCTCCACCCTCACCATACCCTCTGGTGAGCTGCTCCAACCCTCATTGACCCTGTTGTTACCCTTGCTTGCCCGTCCGCCACTGGACGGGCTTTTTTTGCCTAAAACGCCTGTTCCACACGGGCTAACCCCGCCTGGACAGACTCCACTTCTCCGGTTGCCAGCAGGCAGCAGGCCATCTGCAGCTTAAGGGCGTGCGGAACAGGGACATTGCCGGCAAGGCACTGCTCAATCCAGTGCGCAGTCGTGTGCGGATCTTTTGCCTCCGGCAACACCACATCCACATTCTCTTCACCCCGCTCCAGCACGGGTCGCGTGCCGGCGGCATCAATCAGCACCAGCTGCGGGCAGCGCTGCGGATTGGCATAAACTTCCCCTTCGGTGCCGTGCATCAGCAGCGCCCTGCCGCCGATATCTTCAAAGAACTTGCCCACCCGCGTGACATACTCCGGGTGCGATACGCTGGAGAGGCGCAGGGCATCCGCTTCACCAAACGGCGTCGCCAGTTTCGCCAGGGTGTGCGCACTGTTGCGCACGCCCATGCGCCAGCGCATATCCAGCTGTTTTTCCAGCGGTGGACAGAGCGCCTTAACCGGAATAAAGACCGGCTGATGACCGTCCAGCTTTGCCTGTGCCTGTCCGGCGTGCAGGGTCGGCTCGATACCTAGCATGCCGAAAATGGTCTCTGTCAGGACGCGAGTCGGATCTTCGCTAACGCCATGGACAACTACCGGGAACCCGAGCTTATGCAGCAGAATAGCCAGCAGTGGCGTCAGATTCGCCTGTTTGCGCGCGCCGTTGTAACTAGGGATGACAATCGGCATCGGTCTGGCTACCGGTGGCGTTAAGCGCAGCGTTTGCGCCTGCATCGCGTCATAGAAACCGCGCATCTCCGCTTCGCCTTCACCTTTAATGCGTAGCGCAATCAGGATACCGCCCATCTCCAGATCGGGCACGTCGCCGTTAAGCATATGGGTGTACAGCGCACGGGCCGTTTCCTGATCCAGGTCGCGGGCATGGTTTTTCCCCCGCCCTACCTCTTTGATAATTTTACGATAGTCCACGACATCTCTCCTTGCGGCTCTTTGCAGATACTATAGCCCTGATAAATGCCTGGCGGGTAATCATTTTCCTTTCTCTCCCGACACCCGAACAAACGCCCTTCGAGGGTAAAAATGGTCTGAAGATAAATTGAACGAAAAATAGTTCTCAGCGATAGTTCATGCCGAATTAATCAGCCACGTGATGATTAATACCTGAAGTGCCATACTTTCATTCAGAGGATTTAAATGAAAAAAATGATTATTGCGGGGATCGCCGCCGGGATGGCGTGTGCTTCCGTTTCTGTATTTGCATCCAGTGGTGAAGGTCAAATTAATTTCACAGGTGAGATTATTGATTCTGCATGTACTGTGGTAAACGGTTTAAGCAATCCGCTTAATGTTTCATTAGGTAAGGTGTCTAAATCTGCATTTACCGGAAGTGGTTCGACGACCTCGACAACCCGCTTTAGTATTCAGTTAAAAGATTGTCCTGAAACGGTTACCAGCGCCTCGGTGACATTCGGCGGGACGCCTGACAGTAACAACAAAGATATTCTTGCTGTGACATCAGGAACCGGTTCGGCGTCAGGAGTGGGTGTTCAGTTGCTGGATAAAACGGAAAATCCACTGAGCTTATATACGGCCTCTGCTGCGTATACGCTCACGCCAGGTACCACAACAAACGATCTGCAGTTTGGTGCACGTTATATCCAGACCGGAGGAACGGTGTCTGCCGGACTGGCGAATGCCGCTTCTACCTTCACTATCGTTTACAACTAATAAAACAGATATTAGCTACCCCAGTGGCTAATATCTGTTATTGCTTTATTACGGTGTCACTATGCGAAAATATCTTCTGGCCTCCTCTTTTTTATTTATTGCTTCCGTTGCCCATGCGGGTATTACCATTGGCGGCACGCGCGTGGTCTACCCAGAAAGTAAAAAAGAATCCTCTATTGGGATCACCAACCCGGACAATCTCGATTATCTGGTGCAGTCATGGGTCGAGACGGAAGATAACGCACGTGAGAAAGCACCGTTCCTGATCACGCCGCCGCTGTTTCGCCTTGATGCGAAGCAAGAGAACGTTCTGCGCATCATCAGAACCGGGGGAAACTTACCTGCCGATCGCGAATCGCTGTTCTGGTTGAATATTAAATCCATCCCCTCTTCTGCACGCAATGAGAGCGTTAATACGCTGCAGATTGCGATTAAAACCCGCATTAAGCTGCTTTATCGCCCGTCAGGTATTACCGGAAAACCGGAAGATGTTGCCACGCAATTATCCTGGCACACCCGGGGAAAACAGCTGATTGTCGAAAACCCCACGCCGTTTTATATGAATTTCCAGGAAATAACGCTCGACGGTAAAAAGGTCGATAAAGCCACCTATGCCGGCCCAAAAAGTGAAACCCATTTCGCGATACCAGGAAATATTACAGCACACACCGTGACCTGGAAAATCATCAATGATTACGGCGGTATTAGCCAGTCCTATAGCGCACAGATTAAATAACGTCTGGAATAGCGAAATTTATTATGAGCTGGGACTACTCCACCGAACCACCCAAACAGCACGGACGCTCAATGCTTATTGCATTGGGCTGCACGCTGTTGGGTGTGTGTGTGCAAAAAGTTCTGGCCGATGATTATTTCAACCCGGCGCTACTGGATATTGATAACCCAGGCCAGGGTAAAACCGACCTCAGTATTTATGAGATTGGTCCCGGTCAGGCTCCCGGTAAATATCACGTTGACGTTTATGTCAACAATAATAAAGTGGCAAGCAAAGAGATTGAGTTCACGCTGAAGAAAGACGCCAGCGGTAAATCAACCCTGCAGCCGTGTCTTAGCGCCGCCCTGCTAAAAAGCTTCGGTATTAATATCGAAAAATTCGGGCAGGACGATAAGGCGCAGTGTATTGACCTGAGCGTGATCCCCTCCGCCAGCGCAACGTTTCATGTTAATCCGCAGCAGCTGCTGTTAAGCATTCCCCAGACCGCAATTACTCATGTACCGCGTGATTACGTCGACCCGCAGGAGTATGACGAGGGAATTAACGCCCTGCTGCTCAATTACAGCTTCACCGCCGGGGACAACCGCGGTAAAGGTGAGAACGGTAGCGATCAGCGCAGCGAGTTTCTTAACCTGCGTCCGGGTCTTAACCTCGGGGCGTGGCGTTTTCGTAACTACTCCACCTGGAGCAAAACCAGCGGTGACGGTGACGCAGAGAGCCAGTTTTCTTCGGTCTATACCTACGCCCAGCGCGATATTATCGCCCTTGGCGGGAACGTCACATTCGGCCAAAGCTCTTCCCCTTCCGACGTGTTTGACAGCATCTCTTACACCGGGGCGCAGATCGCCTCGGATGACGACATGCTCCCGGACAGCATGAAGGGCTTTGCGCCGGTGATCCGCGGTACGGCGCACAGTAACGCCCAGGTTATAGTTCGCCAGAATGGTTACGTCATTTACCAGAACTATGTCGCTCCCGGCGCGTTCGAGATCAACGATCTCTACCCCACCGGCGGAAGCGGCGATTTGAACGTCACCGTGAAAGAGACGGACGGCAGCGAACAGCATTTTGTGGTGCCTTATGCGTCAGTGCCGGTGTTGCAGCGTGAAGGCCGCTTTAAATACAGCCTCACCGCGGGGCGCTATCGCAGCTATGACAACGACGTCGAAAAAACTCCGTTTATGCAGGGTACGGCAATCTACGGATTGCCTTACGGCTTTACGGTCTACGGCGGCGTGCAGGCAAGCCAGTATTACGATGCGCTGGCGCTGGGGGTCGGCAAGAATATCGGCGATCTCGGGGCCTTTTCGGTGGATGTCACCGACGCCAAATCAGAGATGCAGGATCAGGATCCCACCCGCGGGCGCTCCTGGCGCATCCGCTACAGCAAAGATTTCGCCACCACCGGTACCCATTTTTCCATTGCTGGCTATCGCTATAACAGCAAGGGGTTCTACACCCTGCAGGACACGCTGGATTCCCATACCCGTAATGACGACTGGGAAACGCCGGACACGCGCCGCAGCCGCGAGGAGGCGACTGTCGACCAGTCCCTGGGCGGGGCGTTTGGTTCCCTGACGTTAAGCCTGGTCAAAGAGAACTACTGGAATTCAAGCCAGGGGATGACCTCACTGAACCTCGGCTACAACAACTCCTGGCACGGCATCAGCTACGGTTTCAGTTACGGACTGGATAAAAACACGCGTGACAGCGGGGATGACAATAATGAGAAAACCAGCGAGCAGACGATCGCATTTAACGTCTCCGTTCCGCTCGATCGCTGGCTCAGCAACACCTGGGTGAACTACAACCTGAACAGCACGAAGCACGAAACAACCCAAAGCGTGGGTCTGAACGGCACGGCGCTGGCCGGTAATAACCTCAGTTGGGGGGTTCAGCAGGGCCATAGTCAGAGCAGTGGGGACAGCACCAGTCTGAATGCCGATTATAAAGGCACCTACGGCGAAGTGAGCGCCGGGTATTCCCAGGATAACCAGCAACAACAGCTCAATGTCGGTCTTCAGGGCAGCATGATCGCCCATGCGCATGGCATCACCCTCGGTCAGCCGATGGGTGAGACCGCTGCGCTGATCGAAGCGCCGGGCGCAGACGACACCAACGTCACCAATCAGACTGGCATTAACACCGATTTTCGCGGCTATGCCATTGTGCCGTACGTTTCGCCATACCGTCACAACACCCTCGCGCTGAACACCGAAACCTTGCCGGAAAATGCCGATATCGACCAGGCCGCCAAAACAGTGACGCCAACGCGCGGCGCCATCGTGCGAGCACATTATGAAACCCACGTAGGCAGTCGGGTGTTGATGACACTAAAACGCGCGGATGGTCGCCCGATCCCCTTTGGCGCAACGGCATCTCAGGCCCATCAGGACGGTGAATTTATCGTAGGCGAGGGCGGGCAGGTGTTCCTCACCGGTATGCACGAGACAGGTACGGTTAACGTCAGCTGGGGGAAAACCGCCGACAGCCATTGCAAGGCAACTTATCACCTGCCCACCAAAGCCGACGGCCCTGTTCTTAACGTTACGGCGCAGTGTGTATGACCCTTCCCGAGGAAAAAATGAACATGTGTAGATATGTCTTCGCACTGCTGGTTTTACTCACGAGCGCGTGTCTGGTGCCGCATGCCCAGGCGGCAACCTCCTGTGACAGCGCCGATCTGCCTTATACCCTTGATGCGGGCACGCTTTCTGTACCCACAACACTCGATATTGGCGGCGTCATCCCGGGTTCGGCAAAGACCCATACCGTTAACGGCAGCTGTACCGGCACGATGACGAATCACACCCTTATTTCCTGCTATTACGGAACGGGAACGGAAGTGCCTGGCATGCCGGGCGTGTATACCACCAATGTTGACGGCATCGGCATTGAGCTTCTGAACAGCAGCGGGCAGATCGTTCGCGGCAAAGGGTACTCATGCGATACAACCGCCACGCCCATTGGGACGGTCAGCAGCGACAGCGGACAAACATTTTCTTTCAGCTACACCCAGCGGTTAATCAAAACGGCATCACATATCGGCAGCGGTACCCTTTCGCTCGCGCAGGATCCCTATGGATTCGGGGTTTTTAACTCTGTGGGGATTTCTGGTGCACGTAATACCAGCCACTATTCCGCCACGGTCAGCGAAAGAACGGCGACCTGTTCTATTGATCCGCTAAATCTGACGGTGACCCTCGGCAATTTCCCGGTGTCGCAATTTACCCACGTGGGCAGCTATACGGCCTGGAAGTATTTCAACATCACCGCTACCTGTACCGAAGAGGTCAATCTTACGGCCTCGGTAACCAGCGCAAATGGCATCAACAGCCAGTATGCAGATGTCCTGAACCTGACGCCCGGCAGCGACAGCGCCACGGGCGTGGGGGTGAGAATGCTGCTTGACGGTGTCGATCTTAAATACGACTACCCAATCCCGGTGGGTGGAAGAGCCGAACCAGGCGTTCCGGATGTGATCCCCTTCGCGGTGCAGTATTACCAGACGGATGCCAGCGTCACGGCGGGGAAAGCCAATACGATTGCCACCATCGATCTTGAATACCAGTAACGGAGCGAAGATGAAAACGTTATCCCTTTTGCTCGCTCTGACGAGCCTCTCTGTGGGCGCGACCGACGTGACGCTCAATATCGAAGGGAATATTTACGACACCACCTGCCAGGTAGACAGCGCCAGCCAGAACATGGTGGTGGATCTGGGACAGGCCGTCGCCAGTGATTTTAAGGATATCGGCGACACCGGCCCGTGGAAAAACTTCGATTTAAAGCTCACCAATTGTCCGCCCACCCTGACGGTTGCCACCATTAACGTTGATGGGCCGCGCGATACGGACCACCCCTTTAAATTCGCCAATAGTGGCACCGCCAAAGGGGTGGCATTAGAGCTGGCCGACCGTCTGGATTACATCGTGCTTGCCCCCGAAGCCCGCTTTAGCGTGGTGATTGACGCTGGTACCCACACCGCCGATTTTCCCATGGCGGCACGCTATTACGCTACCGCCCTGCCTGTGACGGCGGGTACCTTCAACAGCGTTGTTCAGGCCACCTTTACTTACCAGTAGGACCGCGCCCCTTAGCACGGATGCTTTTCCGACGCCCGGCAGTCTGTTTTGCCGGGCGTTTTTTTATTTCAGGCACCTCCGGCTGTTCTATCGGGAACACCGGCAGGGCATTCAGCAGGCGCTGACCATAGTTTTTGGTGAGCAGACGCTTGTCATAGATCACCACTTCGCCCCAGCAGCCGTGGCTACGAATCAGACGACCCACCTGCTGAATCAGGTTAAACGACGCCCCCGGAAGACTTTGTACCTCAAACGGATAGCGGTTGAGGCTTTTCAGCCATTCTCCTTCGGTGATCACCACCGGGCTGTCGATGGGCGGGAAGGCAATTTTGTGAATATGCACCTGGGTCAGATAGTCGCCCTTCAGATCCAGACCTTCCGCAAAAGACTGTAACCCCACCAGCACGCTGCGCTCGCCGTTATCGATGCGCTGGCGGTGGAGCTCTACCAGCCGGTAGCGCGGCTGATCGCCCTGCACCAGCAGCAGTAAACGCAGATCGGTAACATGTTCCAGAAAGCGCTGCATGGCGCGTCCGCTGGCAAACAGCACCAGCATGCCAGGGTATTTTTTACTCTCCAGCTGTTCGCGGAAATAGGCGGCCATTTCGGCAATATGCTGCTCTTCGTTATCGATAAGCGGCTCGTAGCGCATGCGCGGGATCACCAGCTTGCCCTGTTCGCAGTGGTTAAACGGCGAGTCCAGCGCCACGAAACGGTCCCCCGCTTTTTCCTTCAGGCCGCTCATCTCCTGCAGCCGCGAGAAGCTGTTCAGGGAACGCAAGGTGGCTGACGTTACCACCACGTGCGGCACGCTGCGCCAGATCAGCTTTTCCAGCTGATCGGCCACGCGGATGCCCACGCAGTGGAAAAAGAGGTGCACCTGCCCGTCTCTCACTTCGCGGGTGGCCCATTTGGTGACCGGCGCGCCGGACGCCTGCGCCATTGAGGCCAGCCGCCAGAGTTTGCTTTGCGCTTCAAACATGCCCAGCGCACGGTTCATTTGCAGCAGAATACGGTGCAAACGCACCACGTCATGGGTGCCGGTCTTTTCACTGAGATCGTTTAAGAACATCTCTGCCAGGCCGCGCAGCTTTTCCAGATGCTTCGCCAGCTGCTGGCAAATCTCCATCACCTCGTCCGGCAGCTCCCCCATGGCAAAACGGTGCTCTGCCTCCTGAGTCGCCGGGAGATACAGATTCAGAATGTTGTTCAGGGATGCGATAAGGCCGTAGACCTCTTCACAGTGTTCACTCAGACGCTCGGGCACCGCCAGCGGCGGCGTGGTTTTAGGACGGAACTGCTCCATGCAGGTGGCCACCAGCTTGCAGAACAGATCGAGCTGCAGGCGGAACCACGGGGCCGTGATTTCAGCACTCATCTCCAGCGCATCCCGGGCTACGTCAGGCAAATGGTGGCCTTCATCAAGCACCAGCAGCAGGTTTTTCGGCTCCGGCAGCACCGCCTCGCTCTCCAGCGCCGCCATCACCAGCGCATGATTGGCGACCACCACTTCCGCTTCCTGGATCTCCCGCCGGGCGACAAAAAACGGGCACTCGCGGTAGTAGTGACAGTTACGGTTGAGGCAACTGGCTTTATCGGTGCTGAGCCTGCGCCATAAATCATCGCCGATGGCCTGGCTGGTGTGATCGCGCAAACCGTCCCACCTGTAGCTGTCGAGATCGGCTTTCAGCTTCGCGCACTGTTCCTGCTCCGCCTTGTTGTTTGGCGTCAGTTCGTCATCAAGAAACGCCAGCAGATCCTGCTGGGTGGGCTCACTGCTGGCGAGCGCCGCCAGGTTACGCGGGCAGACATAACGTCCGCGGCCAAAGGCGGCGGTAAAACGCAGCTCGGGGATAATTTTGCGCAGCAGCGGCAGGTCTTTGCTGAAGATTTGATCCTGTAGCGCCACGTTAGCGGTGCTGACCACCAGCGTCTTTTGTTCTTCCCGCGCAATAGCGATGCCCGGGATTAAATAAGAGAGGGTTTTACCGACCCCGGTTGGCGCTTCAATCGCCAGATGTCGCCCGTCGTCACCGGCGAGCGTTTTTGCCACATCGGCAATCATCTGCCGCTGTGGTGCCCTGGGGATAAAGTCGGGGATCTGCTGCTGGAGTGCCTTATACCAGGCACCAATCTGCGCTTTCAGCGCCGCGGTTAAAGCCATCGGAAAACCTGAAATACTGTATAAACAGCCACTATTGTGGCACTTTATTTTCGTCGCCGCAAAAAGAAAAGCCCGGCTTTACGGCCGGGCTTCCAGATTACTGTGGGTTAGCCGGTTTACGCGGACGGCGACGGCGCTGCCCTTCTCCTGCCGGTTTCCCTTCGCCGTCGCGGCGAGGCGGTTTATTGCCCGACTTCGGCGCGCCGCCTTCGGCACGGCGTGGCTGCTGCTGACCACGGCCGCCGCCCTGACCGCGTCCACCGCCGCCACGCTGCTGGCGACCATTCTGAATTGGCTCCGCTTTAATGGACGGATCCACTTCGTACCCCGGCGTTTCAATACGCGGGATCTCTTTCTTCAGCAGACGTTCGATATCGCGCAGCAGTTTGTGTTCATCCACGCAGACCAGCGAGAGCGCTTCGCCAGTGGCCGCCGCACGACCGGTACGGCCGATACGGTGAACATAATCTTCCGGCACGTTTGGCAGCTCGTAGTTCACCACGTGCGGCAGCTCTTCAATGTCCAGACCACGGGCAGCGATGTCGGTTGCTACCAGCACGCGGATATCACCGGATTTAAAGTCCGCCAGCGCACGGGTACGCGCCCCCTGGCTCTTGTTACCGTGGATAGCCGCACTGCGAATACCGTCTTTGTTCAGCTGTTCCGCCAGGTGGTTTGCACCGTGCTTGGTACGGGTAAAGACCAGCACCTGCTGCCAGTTACCCTGACCAATCATCTGGGAGAGCAGTTCCCGCTTACGCTTTTTATCAACGAAGTGCACGTGCTGGGTCACCTGCTCAGAGGCGGTGTTGCGACGCGCCACTTCAACTTCCAGCGGGTTATGCAGCAGCTTTTCAGCCAGCGCTTTGATCTCGTCGGAGAAGGTCGCGGAGAACAGCAGGTTCTGACGGCGCGGCGGTAGCTTAGCCAGCACGCGGCGAATATCGTGGATAAAGCCCATGTCCAGCATGCGGTCGGCTTCGTCCAGCACCAGAATTTCGACGTTATCTAGCTTCACGGCGTTCTGATGTTCCAGATCCAGCAGACGGCCCGGCGTTGCCACCAGCACGTCCACGCCGCCGCGCAGTTTCATCATCTGTGGGTTAATGCTCACACCGCCGAAAACCACCAGCGAACGAATGTTGAGATAGCGGCTGTAATCACGCACGTTCTCGCCAATCTGCGCCGCCAGCTCGCGGGTTGGGGTGAGGATCAGCGCACGAACCGGGCGACGCCCCTTCGCGTGCGGCTGATTTTTTACCAGCAGCTCTAACAGTGGCAGGGTAAAGCCTGCGGTTTTACCGGTCCCGGTCTGGGCACTGGCCATCAGGTCACGGCCCTGCAGAACGGCAGGGATCGCCTGCTGCTGGATTGGGGTTGGCTCAACGTAGCCCTGCTCTGCGATCGCGCGCAGAATTTCCGGGTTCAGGCCAAGGGAATCAAAAGACATAAAAACTCCGAACCGCCCCGACCATCACAGGTGTAGTTTTCAGGGAGATATAACAATTAGGAGGACAAAAACCACAATGTCGCGAAGGGGCGGAGTGTAGCAGCTTTTGTGACGTGGCGCATAAAATATCCCTCCCCCTTCCCTCGACGATTTCGCTAATCAGGCATAATCTTAATCAATCGATTGATTAATTTTTAATGCCGCTATGAATACAACCCCGACAACTTCTAAAGGCGAACAGGCCAAAAGTCAGCTTATTGCTGCCGCGCTGGCGCAGTTTGGTGAGTATGGCTTACACGCCACCACCCGGGATATCGCGGCGCAGGCCGGGCAAAACATTGCGGCTATCCCCTACTATTTTGGCTCAAAAGAGGATTTATACCTCGCCTGTGCCCAGTGGATCGCCGATTTTATTGGCACGCAGTTTCACCCGCACGTGGAGGAAGCCACCGCGCTGCTCAGCCAGCCGTCGCCCGATCGTGACGCTATCCGCCAGCTGATCCTCAACGCCTGCCACAACATGATCCGCCTGCTGACGCACGACGACACGCTGAACCTGAGTCGATTTATCTCCCGTGAACAGCTCTTCCCCACTGCCGCCTACCAGCTGGTGCATGACCAGGTGATTGCCCCGATGCACACGCACCTGACCCGGCTGATCGCGGCCTATACCGGGCAAGACGCCAACGATACCGCTACGATTTTGCATACCCACGCCCTGCTGGGTGAGATTCTGGCCTTCCGTCTGGGGCGAGAAACGATTCTGTTACGCACCGGCTGGACACAATTTGATGAGGATAAAGCCGCGCAGATTAGCCAGGTTATCACCTGTCATCTGGATCTGATCCTGCAAGGCTTAACGCAAAGGAGCCTGAAGTCATGAAAAAACCTGTCGCCATCATTCTGGTGGTTGTTGTTTTGCTTGCCGCAGGCGTCGGTGGCTGGCTGTGGTATCAAAGCCATCAGGATCGCGGCCTGACGCTGTACGGTAACGTTGATATTCGCACCGTGAATATGAGCTTCCGCGTCGGGGGGCGGCTGGCGTCGCTTAACGTGGATGAGGGCGACACCATCAAAACCGGGCAGACGCTGGGGATGCTTGATAAAGCGCCCTACGAGAACGCGTTAATGCAGGCAAAAGCCGGGGTTTCCGTCGCCCAGGCGCAATATGATCTGATGCTGGCCGGTTATCGTGACGAAGAGATTGCCCAGGCTGCTGCCGCAGTCAAACAGGCGCAGGCAGCCTATGACTATGCGCAGAATTTCTATGCCCGCCAGCAGGGGCTGTGGAAAAGCCGCACTATTTCGGCCAACGATCTGGAAAACGCCCGTTCATCACGCGATCAGGCTCAGGCAACGCTGAAATCCGCGCAGGACAAGCTGAGTCAGTACCACACCGGTAACCGCCCGCAGGATATCGCCCAGGCCAAAGCCAGCCTTGAACAGGCGCAGGCCCAGCTGGCCCAGGCGGAACTCGATCTGCACGACACCACGCTGGTGGCACCGTCTGATGGCACGCTGATGACCCGCGCCGTGGAGCCCGGCAGCATGCTCAACGCCGGAAGCACCGTTTTAACCCTGTCGCTCACCCGTCCGGTATGGGTGCGCGCCTACATTGATGAGCCAAACCTCGGCCAGATGCAGCCGGGTCGCGAACTGTTGCTCTATACCGACGGTCGTCCCGATAAGCCGTATCACGGCAAAGTGGGCTTTGTTTCGCCCACCGCTGAATTCACGCCAAAAACGGTGGAAACGCCGGATCTGCGTACCGACCTGGTGTATCGCCTGCGCATCATCGTCACCGATGCGGACGACGCGCTGCGCCAGGGCATGCCAGTCACCGTAAAAGTGAACAGCGGGGAACGACATGAATGACGCGGTTATCCGGCTCGACAATCTGGTCAAACGCTTCGCGGGCATGGAAAAACCGGCCGTCGCGCCGCTGAACTGTACCATCCAGAAAGGCTATGTGACCGGGCTGGTTGGCCCGGACGGCGCAGGCAAAACCACGTTGATGCGGATGCTGGCAGGCCTGCTTAAGCCCGATGAAGGGGCGGCCAGCGTGCTCGGGCTCGATCCGATTAAGGATGACGGTGCACTCCACGCCATGCTCGGCTATATGCCGCAGAAGTTTGGTCTCTATGAAGACCTGACGGTGATGGAAAACCTTAATCTGTACGCCGATCTGCGTAGCGTGACCGGTGAAACCCGTCAGCAGACTTTCGCCCGTCTGCTGTCCTTCACCTCCCTCGGTCCCTTCACCGATCGTCTGGCGGGCAAGCTCTCCGGCGGGATGAAGCAAAAGCTGGGGCTGGCCTGTACGCTGGTCGGCGAGCCGAAAGTGCTGCTGCTGGATGAGCCCGGCGTGGGCGTGGACCCCATTTCACGCCGCGAGCTGTGGCAGATGGTGCACGAGCTGGCCGGTGACGGAATGCTGATCCTCTGGAGCACCTCCTATCTGGATGAAGCCGAGCAGTGTCGCGATGTGCTGCTGATGAACGAAGGCGAGCTGCTATATCAGGGAGAACCGACGAAGCTGACCCAAAGCATGGCCGGACGCAGTTTCCTGATGCACAGCCCGCAGGAGTCGAACCGCAAACTGCTGCAACGGGTGCTGAAGCTGCCCCAGGTCAGCGACGGGATGATTCAGGGCCGTTCGGTGCGCGTGATCCTGACCAAAGAGGCGACCAAAGCGGATATTCGTCACGCGCCGGGCATGCCTGACATTGAGATGGAAGAGACGGCTCCCCGCTTTGAGGACGCGTTTATCGATCTGCTGGGCGGAGCGGGTACTTCGGAATCGCCGCTCGGGGCGATCCTGCACACGGTGGAAGGTACGCCGGGTGAGACGGTGATCGAAGCCAAATCCCTGACCAAAAAATTCGGTGATTTCGCCGCCACCGATAACGTCAATTTCGTGGTGAAGCGCGGTGAAATTTTTGGCCTGCTCGGGCCAAACGGCGCGGGGAAATCCACCACCTTTAAGATGATGTGTGGCCTGCTGGTGCCTACGTCCGGCAAAGCGCTGGTACTGGATATGGATTTGAAAGTCAGCTCCGGCAAGGCGCGCCAGCATCTGGGGTATATGGCGCAGAAGTTCTCGCTGTACGGCAACCTGACGGTCGAGCAAAACCTGCGCTTTTTCTCCGGCGTTTACGGCCTGCGAGGGCGCGCCCAGGACGAGAAAATCCACCGGATGAGCGAGGCGTTTGGCCTGACAGCTATCGCTTCCCACGCCACGGATGAATTGCCCCTGGGCTTCAAACAGCGGCTGGCGCTGGCCTGCTCGCTGATGCACGAGCCCGATATTCTGTTTCTGGATGAACCCACGTCAGGTGTTGATCCCCTCACCCGCCGCGAGTTCTGGCTGCACATCAACAGTATGGTGGAGAAAGGGGTAACGGTGATGGTAACCACCCACTTTATGGACGAGGCGGAGTATTGCGATCGCATCGGGCTGGTCTATCGCGGCAAGCTGATTGCCCACGGCACGCCGGATGACCTGAAAGCCCAGGCCGCAGACGACGAGGTGCCGGACCCGACCATGGAGCAGGCGTTTATCACCCTCATCCACGACTGGGATAAGGAGAATGCCGATGCGCAATAAGGCGATTTCCTGGCGCCGGGTGCGCGCGCTGTGCATCAAAGAGACGCGTCAGATCGTGCGTGACCCCAGCAGTTGGCTGATTGCGGTGGTTATCCCGCTTCTGCTGCTGTTTATCTTCGGCTATGGGATCAACCTCGACTCCAGCAAGCTGCGGGTCGGGATATTACTGGAGCAGCAGAGCGAAGAGGCGCTGGATTTCACGCACGCCATGACCGGCTCGCCCTACATTGACGCCACCATCAGCGACAACCGGCAAGTGCTTATTCAGAAGATGCAGGCCGGGAAAATCCGCGGTCTGGTGGTGATCCCGGTCGATTTTGCCGCCAACATGGCGCGGGCAGATACCGCTGCGCCGATCCAGGTGATCACTGACGGCAGCGAGCCGAATACCGCCAACTTTGTCCAGGGCTACGTAGAGGGGATCTGGCAGCTCTGGCAGATGCAGCGCGCCGAAGACCGGGGCGAAACGTTCGAACCGCTGATCGACGTACAGATGCGCTACTGGTTTAACCCTGCCGCCATCAGCCAGCATTTTATTATCCCGGGTGCGGTCACCATCATTATGACGGTCATTGGCGCAATCCTGACCTCGCTGGTGATTGCCCGCGAGTGGGAGCGCGGCACCATGGAAGCGCTGCTTTCAACCGAAGTGACGCGCCTTGAGCTGCTGCTGTGTAAGCTTATCCCCTACTACTTCCTCGGCATGCTGGCGATGCTGCTCTGTATGCTGGTCTCGGTGTTTATCCTCGGGGTGCCGTACCGCGGCTCGCTGGTGCTGCTCTTTTTCATTACCAGCCTGTTTCTGCTGAGCACGCTGGGCATGGGGCTGCTCATCTCCACCGTCACCCGCAACCAGTTTAACGCCGCGCAGGTGGCGCTGAACGCCGCCTTTTTACCGTCGATTATGCTGTCCGGGTTTATCTTCCAGATAGACAGCATGCCCGCGGTGATCCGTGCCGTGACCTACATAATTCCGGCGCGCTATTTCGTCAGCACGCTGCAAAGCCTGTTCCTGGCGGGGAATATTCCGGTAGTGCTGATTATCAATACCCTGTTTTTGCTGGCGTCGGCGGCGATGTTTATTGGGCTGACGTGGATGAAAACCAAACGGCGTCTGGATTAAGGAGCGAACATGTTTCACCGTTTATGGACGTTAATACGCAAAGAGCTGCAATCGCTGCTGCGCGAGCCGCAAACCCGCGCCATTCTGGTGTTGCCGGTGCTCATCCAGGTGTTTCTGTTCCCTTTTGCCGCCACGCTTGAGGTGACCAACGCCACCATCGCGATTTACAACGAAGACAACGGTAAACATTCCGTCGAGCTGACCCAGCGCTTTGCCCGGGCGAAGGCTTTTACCCATATCCTGCTGCTGAAAAGCCCACAGGCGATCCAGCCCACCATCGATACCCAGAAAGCGCTGCTGCTGGTGCGTTTTCCGGCTGATTTTTCCCGCAATCTGGATACCTTCCAGCCCGCGCCCATGCAGTTGATCCTCGACGGGCGTAACTCCAACAGCGCGCAGATTGCCGCGAACTATCTGCAACAGGTGGTGAAGGATTATCAGCAGGAGTTGATGGAGGGGAAACCGAAGCCCAACAACAGCGAGCTGGTGGTACGTAACTGGTACAACCCAAACCTGGACTACAAATGGTTTGTGGTGCCGTCGCTGATCGCCATGATCACCACCATTGGGGTGATGATCGTCACCTCCCTGTCCGTCGCCCGCGAACGCGAGCAAGGTACGCTCGATCAGCTGCTGGTCTCCCCGCTGGCGACCTGGCAAATCTTCGTCGGTAAAGCGGTTCCCGCCCTGATAGTTGCCACGTTCCAGGCCACCATCGTGCTGGGCGTGGGGATCTGGGCCTACCAGATCCCGTTCGCCGGGTCACTGGCGCTGTTCTACTTCACGATGGTGATCTACGGGCTGTCGCTGGTCGGGTTTGGCCTGCTGATTTCCGCGCTCTGCTCCACGCAGCAGCAGGCGTTTATTGGCGTGTTTGTCTTTATGATGCCGGCCATCCTGCTCTCCGGGTATGTTTCGCCGGTTGAGAATATGCCGGTGTGGTTACAGGATCTGACGTGGATAAACCCGATTCGTCACTTTACGGATATCACCAAGCAAATTTATCTGAAGGATGCGAGTCTGGATATTATCTGGGGAAGTTTGTGGCCGCTACTGGTCATAGCGGCCACGACGGGGTCAGTGGCGTACGCGATGTTTAGACGCAACATTGCGTAGCTTTTTCTCTTTGGCCAGCAAAGAGACCACCGCAGGCCCTGCAAGGATGGCCAGACCGGCCAGCGCCAGCAGCAGGTTGTTTTGCAGCACGCGGGACAGCAGCCACAGCACAATCATTGCGGCACCAAAGTACCAGGTGGTGGTGAGCTCTTCGAGCACATCACCCACCTCGCGCCAGCGCGCTTCATGATGGCGCTGCAGGAACAACATCGACAGCACGGTGACGCCATAGAGGACGCATAGTCCTAAGCCAACACGCACCAGCGTGCCGCTCATCCAGCCCATCACCAGTACGGCCACGACCAGTAAATGCAACATTATCTGCCAGCAACTTAGACCCGTTGCGACACGAACACGTTGTTGCCACTTCATGGCTTCTCTCCTGAAGGATTTTTCTCTGCTTAATCAGACTACCGCACTTTACGGAAAATTCCGTAACACCGCATCTTTTTGTGACGACGACTACACTTTATTTTCATTGGGATAGTCACTCAGGAAGGAGCTTATGACCAAAAAAATGCAGCATTTCTCGCTTAAAGTGCTGACGATAAACATTCATAAAGGCTTCACAGCATTTAATCGCCGCTTCATTTTACCGGAGCTGCGCGACGCGGTTCGCACCGTCAGCGCGGACATTGTCTGCCTGCAGGAAGTGATGGGCGCGCACGAGGTCCATCCGATGCACTTCGAAAACTGGCCCGACACGCCCCACTATGAATTTCTGGCCGACACCATGTGGAGTGATTACGCTTACGGCCGCAATGCGGTCTATCCTGAAGGGCATCACGGAAATGCGGTGCTGTCGCGTTATCCCATTGAACATTACGAGAACCGGGACGTCTCCGTCGGCGAAAGTGAAAAGCGTGGGCTGCTGTATTGCCGTATCGCCCCGCCGGATCTCGATTTTCCGGTGCACGTTGGCTGTGTGCATCTCGGTCTACGGGAAGCGCATCGCCAGGCACAGCTGCAGATGCTGGCCGAGTGGACTAACGCCCTGCCCGAAGGAGAGCCAGTGGTCATTGCCGGGGATTTCAACGACTGGCGGCAGCGGGCTAACCACCCTCTGAAGGTGGAGGCCGGGCTGGAAGAAATTTTCACCCGCGCGCACGGCAGACCTGCGCGCACGTTTCCGGTGCGCTTCCCGTTGCTGAGGCTTGACCGCATTTATGTGAAAAACGCCCATGCCAGCAGCCCGACCGCGCTGGCGTTGCTTAACTGGCGCCACCTTTCCGACCATGCCCCGCTGAGCGCGGAGATCCACTTATGAAATGTACCTGGCAGGAAGGCAACCGGATCACGCTGCTGGTCAACGGGGACGAATATTACCCCGCCGTTTTTGATGCGATAGACCGCGCGCAGCATAAAGTGATCCTCGAGACCTTTATCTGGTTTGAAGATGATGTGGGCAAACAGTTGCACAGCGTGCTGCTGCGCGCCGCCCAGCGCGGCGTCAAAATTGAAGCGCTGCTGGATGGCTATGGCTCGCCCGATCTTAGCGATGCGTTCGTGAATGAGCTCACTGCCGCAGGCGTTGTGTTCCGCTACTACGATCCCGGCCCTCGCCTGTTCGGCATGCGTACCAATCTCTTTCGACGGATGCACCGCAAAATCGTCGTCATTGATGAGACGGTGGCGTTTGTCGGTGGCATTAACTACTCCGCCGAGCATATGTCTGACTACGGCCCGGAGGCCAAGCAGGATTACGCCATCCGCATCGAAGGGCCTGTGGTTCAGGACATTTTGCTGTTTGAACTGGAAAACTTACCCGGCAAAGAGGCCGCCCGACGCTGGTGGAAGCGCCGCCATCGTCCGGAAGAGAACCGGAAGCCCGGCGAAGCGCAGGCGCTGTTCGTCTGGCGGGATAACGGCGAGCACCGGGACGATATTGAGCGCCACTACCTGAAAATGCTGGCGAATGCCAAACGCGAAGTGATCATCGCCAACGCCTACTTCTTCCCGGGCTACCGGCTGCTGCACGCCATGCGCAGTGCCGCCCGACGCGGCGTCCGCGTGAAGCTGATTGTGCAGGGCGAGCCGGATATGCCCATCGTCAAAGTCGGCGCGCGGCTGCTCTATAACTACCTGCTCAAAGGCGGAGTGCAGATCTACGAATACCGTCGCCGACCGCTGCACGGCAAAGTCGCGCTGATGGACGATCACTGGGCGACCGTCGGCTCCAGTAACCTCGATCCGCTGAGCCTGTCGCTCAACCTGGAAGCGAACCTGATCATTCACGATCGTCAGTTTAACCAGACCCTGCGGGATAACCTGCAGGGTCTGATCGTCAACGACTGCGTGCGCGTGGACGAGTCCATGGTGCCAAAACGCACCTGGTGGAATCTGGGGATCAGCGTAGTGGTGTTCCACTTCCTGCGCCATTTCCCGGCGATGGTGGGCTGGCTGCCGGCGCATACCCCAAAACTTGCGCTGGTGGATCCGCCTGTTCAACCCGAGATGGAAACCCAGGACCGCATTGAGGCGGAAGATGGAGGGAAAACCTGATGTCTAAATCGCATCCACGCTGGCGAATGGCGAAAAAGATCCTGACCTGGCTGTTTTTTATTGCCGTTGCGGTGCTGCTGGTGGTTTACGCGCAAAAGGTGGACTGGGAAGAGGTGTGGAAAGTCATCCGCAACTACAACCGGATGGTGCTGCTGGGAGCGGTTGGGCTGGTGATTGTCAGCTATCTGATGTACGGCTGCTATGACCTGCTGGGCCGCGCCTACTGCGGCCACAAGCTGGCAAAACGCCAGGTTATGCTGGTGTCGTTTATCTGCTACGCCTTTAACCTGACGCTCAGCACCTGGGTCGGGGGGATTGGCATGCGCTATCGCCTGTACTCGCGCCTGGGACTGCCCGGTGGGACCATCACGCGTATATTTTCGCTGAGCATTACCACCAACTGGCTGGGTTATATTCTGCTGGGTGGGGTGATCTTTACCATCGGCGTGGTGCAGTTGCCCGCACACTGGTATATCGATGAAGTCACGCTGCGGATTTTGGGTTTCGCGCTCCTGCTCATTATCGCCCTGTATCTCTGGGCCTGCGCCTTTGCCAGACGCCGCCATATGACCATCAAAGGGCAAAAGCTGGTTTTACCCTCATGGAAATTTGCCGTGCTGCAGATGGCGGTCTCCAGCGCCAACTGGATGGCGATGGGGGCAATTATCTGGCTGCTCATTGGCGAAGATGTGAATTATTTCTTCGTGCTGGGGGTGCTGCTGGTGAGCAGTATTGCCGGGGTGATCGTACATATTCCGGCCGGGATTGGGGTGCTGGAAGCGGTATTTATCGCCCTGCTTGCCGGAGAACATGTTTCTCATGGGACGATTATCGCCGCCCTGCTCGCCTACCGCATGCTCTATTACTTCCTGCCGCTGGCGCTGGCCACGGTCTGTTATCTGATGCTTGAGAGCCGGGCGAAGAAGCTGAGAGCGAAGAACGAGAAGGCGATGGCAAAATAGGCGCAGCGGTCTGATGCCCTCACCCCGGCCCTCTCCCACAGGGAGAGGGAGAAAAACCGCACCGTTAGGGTGAGGGGCAGTATTTAACGACGGTTGCCGAAAATACGCAGCAGCATCAGGAACAGGTTGATGAAGTCCAGATACAGCGTCAGGGCGCCCAGAATTGAGTATTTACGCAGGTTGGAACTGTCACGCACGTCAATCTGCTCGCCGATATTTTTCAGCTTCTGGGTGTCGTAGGCGGTTAAGCCAACGAAAATCACCACCCCGATATAGGTCACCGCCCACATCAGCGCGTCGCTCTTCAGCCACAGGTTCACCAGCGACGCCAGCACAATCCCGATCAGCCCCATGAACAGCATGTTGCCAAGACCGCTGAGGTCACGTTTGGTGGTGTAACCGTACAGGCTCATCACACCAAACATCCCGCCGGTGACCACAAAGGTGCTGGCAATAGAGGAGTAGGTATAGACGATGAAAATGCTGGAAAGCGTCAGCCCCGTCAGTGCCGAATAGAGCATAAACAGGGTGGTCGCCATCCCGGCACTCAGCTTTTGTACCAGACCGGAGAGCACAAACACCAGTGCCAGTTGCGCAATGATCAGCCCAAAGAAGGTGATTTTGCTGGAAAAGATAAACATCATCAGTTCAGGGGTATTGGCCGCATACCACGCGATAAATGCGGTAAGCAGTAAGCCTACCGTCATCCAGCCATAAACCTGAGCCATATACGTCTGCAGGCCACTACGGGTCTGCTGTACTATCGAATCGGAACGCGGAAATCGGTCCATGATTCACTCCTGATTAAGTAGACACACACGTTAAGACTAACACATCCACATAAACCTGTTACCAACGGCTGGCGGCCTGTTTGTCGCTGTCGCGCGATTCAACCCACCGCTCCCCCTCTGGCGTCGCTTCACGTTTCCAGAACGGGGCTTTGGTTTTCAGGTAATCCATGATGAACTCCCCGGCGGCAAACGCGCTGCCGCGATGGACGCTGGTCACCCCCACGAAAACGATCTCCTCGCCCGGCCACATCTCACCGATGCGGTGGATAACCGTCACACGCCCGAGCGACCAGCGGCCTCGCGCCTCTTCGACGATCGCAGCCAGAGATTTCTCGGTCATGCCCGGATAGTGTTCCAGCGTCAGCGCTTTTACGCTGTCGCCAAGGTTGTGGTTACGCACTTTACCGGTGAAGGTCACAACAGCACCGTCTTCATCGCGCTCTGCCAGCCAGTGATATTCCGTACCGACATTAAAGCGCTCAGGGCTAACCAGAATTCGCGTATCAACCATCTTAACCCCCCGTCACCGGTGGGAAGAAGGCCACTTCATCACCTGCCGCCAGCGGATGGGTAAACTCCACCAGCGTCTGGTTGACGGCGGCCAGCAGCTTCCCTTCATCCAGAGCCAGCGCCCAACGGTCGCTTTGCGCCGCCAGATGCGCACGCAGTGCGGCAACGTCTTTAAACGTCGCTTCCAGCGTCAGGCTGTCGGTATTCACCAGTTCACGCACCTGGGCAAAAAAGAGCACCTTAATCATGGCTGTCCACCTTAAAATCACCGGATTTGCCGCCGCTTTTCGCCAGCAGACGAACCGGGCCAATCACCATATCTTTCTGCACCGCTTTGCACATATCGTAGATAGTCAGCGCGGCAACGGACGCCGCCGTCAGCGCTTCCATCTCCACGCCCGTTTTACCGGTTAAACGACACAGCGATTCGATGCGCACGCGGTTGTGCTCTGGCTGGGCCTGAAGATTGACCTCCACCTTGCTGAGCATCAGCGGGTGGCAGAGCGGAATTAAGTCCCAGGTGCGTTTCGCCGCCTGGATCCCGGCGATGCGGGCAGTGGCAAAGACATCACCCTTATGGTGGCTGCCGTCGATAATCATCGCCAGGGTGCCTGGCAGCATGGTAACGAACGCTTCGGCACGCGCCTCACGGACCGTTTCGGCCTTGGCAGAAACGTCCACCATATGCGCTTCGCCAGCGGCGTTAATGTGGGTCAGTTGCGACATAGCTTATTTCTTTAAATGGGGATGAAAATTACACGGACGGGTACGGGCATCCAGCTGCGGGGCGATAATGTTGTCCCACGCGGTGCGGCAGGCTTTGGTCGAGCCCGGCATGGCGAATATCAGTGTGTTGTTCGCCATGCCCGCCACCGCTCGTGACTGCAGCGTCGAGGTACCTATCTCTTCAAACGACAGCATGCGGAACACTTCGCCGAAGCCTTCTACCTCGCGGTCAAACAGCGGGATAAGCGCCTCTGGCGCCTGGTCGCCTGCGGTAAAACCGGTGCCGCCGGTGATCAACACCACCTGCACTTCATCGCTGGCAATCCACTGGGAGACCTGCGCGCGTATGGCATAGCGGTTCTCTTTGACGATCGCTTTATTGACGATCTTATGCCCGGCGTCATGGGCGGCTTCGCGCAGCCAGTGGCCGGAGGTGTCATCCTCTTCGCCACGACGGTCGGAAACGGTAAGGATGGCAATACGTGTCGGGATAAATTCCGCGCTGACCTGACTCATCTTCTGGTTCCTTCTTAAGCCTGATTACCCGCCAATGTATGACAGGTTCTGAGTAATGCCGGTGTTGCCCTGATGCAGGAAGTGGGTCTGTTTTTTATGCGTCAGCGCCTCAGAAATACGCGCTTCCAGCGCGGCCTGTTGCGCATCGTCTTCCAGCAGATCGCGAAGGTTAACGCCGCCATCCCCGAACAGACACAGATGCAGTTTGCCCACCGAGGAGACGCGCAGGCGGTTACAGCTGGCGCAGAAATCTTTCTCGTAAGGCATGATAAGTCCAATCTCCCCTTCGTAATCCGGGTGACAAAAGACCTGCGCCGGGCCGTCGCTGCGCTGGCGGATCTGGTGGATCCAGCCGCGTTTAAGCAGCTCATCGCGCAACACCATGCCGGAGATATGGTGGCGGCGGAACAGCTCGCTGCCCTCGCCCGTCTCCATGAGTTCAATAAACCGCAGTTGAATGGGGCGGGATTTGATCCACGCCAGGAAGGTGTCCAGCTGATGATGGTTTACATCACGCATCAGTACGGTGTTGACTTTGACCTTATCGAACCCGGCGGTAAACGCAGCATCAATACCGTCCATCACCTGCTGGAATTTATCCTGGCCGGTAATGGCATGAAACTGACGGGCATCCAGGCTGTCCACGCTGACGTTAATGGCCGTTAAGCCCGCATCACGCCAGGTTGCGACATCGCGCGCCATGCGGTAGCCATTGGTGGTCACCGCAATCTGACGGATGCGTTCGTTTTCACGCACGGCGGCAATAATGTCGGGGAAGTCACGGCGCAGCGAAGGTTCTCCGCCGGTCAGACGCACTTTTTCCGTGCCGAGTGCCGAGAACGCGCGCGTAACGCGGCGAACTTCATCCACGGAGAGAAAGCCGTTATTGGTGACGCTGCCCGGTTTGTAGCCGTCGGGCAGACAGTAGGTGCAACGGAAGTTGCACACATCGGTAATCGACAGACGTAAGTAGTAAAACTTACGCGCGAAAGCATCAGTAAGTTGTGAAGCCATGTACACCTTTCCAGATACGGGAGGCACAGTCATTTCTTTCTGTACCCTGGTGGCATAGTTGCCACGGCCAGGGCGCCATATCTTTCGACACAGGCACCAGGGCTAGAGTGTATGTTTTCAAATTTGAAAACGTGGTTATGGCGATAGTAGCGCGTAAATCACCCTTTCGCCATTACCGCTTAACGCTATATAAACATGTATATAGCGACCTGATTGTGCATTTTCGTTACAGAATACGCCAAAACAGCAGATTCGCATTGATATACGTCATTTTGCCCTGGCTGAGGCATCGTCTTTTAGGGGTAGTTAGGTTACTGTTACGCAGATCGAACGTGATAAGGAATAGGTATGCGCAATCGCACTTTTGCGGATCTTGACCGGGTGGTGGCACTGGGTGGAGGCCATGGTCTGGGCCGGATGATGTCCTCTTTGTCATCCCTTGGCTCAAGACTGACAGGGATAGTAACAACAACGGATAACGGCGGATCGACGGGGCGGATCCGACGCGCAGAAGGCGGCATTGCCTGGGGCGATATGCGTAACTGCCTGAACCAGTTAATTACCGAACCGAGCGTCGCCTCGGCGATGTTTGAGTACCGTTTTGGCGGTAACGGGGAACTTTCCGGGCATAACCTTGGAAATTTGATGCTTAAAGCGCTGGATCACCTGAGCGTGCGCCCGCTGGAAGCGATCAATCTCATCCGCAATCTGCTCAAAGTGGATGCGTTCCTGATCCCGATGTCTGAACAACCGGTCGATTTGATGGCCATCGACGTGGAAGGCCATGAAGTGTACGGCGAAGTGAATATTGATCAGCTTACGCTGCCGCCGAAAGAGCTGATGACTTACCCGGCCGTTCCCGCCACGCGCGAAGCAGTTGAGGCCATCGCCGAGGCGGATTTGATCCTGATTGGCCCGGGCAGTTTTTACACCAGCCTGATGCCGATTTTACTGGTGAAAGAGCTGGCGCAGGCCCTGCGCAGAACGCCCGCCCCGATGGTGTACATCGGTAATTTAGGCCGCGAATTGAGTCCGGCAGCGGCCAGCCTGTCCCTGGCGGATAAACTGGAGCTGATGGAGCAGTACGTCGGTAAAAAAATCATCGACGGTGTTGTGGTCGGGCCGAAAGTGGATGTGTCGGGTATTGGCGATCGCGTGGTGGTGCAGGAGCCGCTGGAGGCCAGCGATATCAAATACCGTCATGACCGTCACTTGTTGCGTGACGCGCTGGAGAAGGCGATTCAGGAGTTGGGTTAGGCTCGTTTTGTGCGGCCTGATGCCCTCATCCTGGCCCTCTCCCACAGGGAGAGGGCGAAAACACGCTGCTTTACCTAAGATGCGGCGATGAAAAGATCCCGCAGCTGATGCAGCTGGTCGCGAATTTGCGCTGCCTCTTCGAACTCCAGGTTCTGGGCATGCTGCATCATCTGCGCTTCCAGCTCGTGGATTTTCTGCTGCAGCGCTTTCGGAGTCAGCGCGACGGTATCTTCCTCCACCACGGAACGCGCCTTGCCGCGTCCTTTCGCTTTGGTCTTCGCAATGTTCTGACCCAGGGCCAGAATATCCACCACCTTCTTGTTCAGACCCTGCGGCGTAATGCCATGCTCTTCGTTGTAGCGCTGCTGTTTCTCGCGACGGCGTTCCGTTTCGCCAATCGCTTTCGCCATCGACGGGGTGATTTTATCGCCGTAGAGAATCGCTTTACCGTTGACGTTACGCGCGGCGCGGCCAATGGTCTGGATCAGCGAGCGCTCTGAACGCAGGAAGCCCTCTTTGTCGGCGTCGAGGATTGCCACCAGCGAGACTTCCGGCATATCCAGACCTTCTCGCAACAGGTTGATCCCCACCAGCACGTCAAACTCGCCCAGGCGCAGGTCGCGGATAATTTCCATACGCTCCACGGTATCGATATCCGAGTGCAGATAACGCACCTTCTCGCCGTGTTCTTCCAGATATTCGGTCAGGTCTTCCGCCATACGTTTGGTCAACGTGGTGACCAGCACGCGCTCGTTGATTGCCGAACGGGCGCGGATCTCGGAGAGCAGATCGTCCACCTGAGTCGCAACCGGACGGACTTCGATCACCGGATCCAGCAGCCCTGTCGGACGAACCACCTGGTCAACCACCTCATCGCCCGATTTCTCCAGCTCGTAGTTGCCCGGCGTCGCCGAAACGTAAATGGTTTGCGGTGCCAGCGCTTCAAACTCTTCAAACTTCATCGGACGGTTGTCCAGCGCCGACGGCAGACGGAAGCCGTACTCAACCAGCGTCTCTTTACGCGCGCGGTCACCGCGATACATCCCGCCGATCTGCGGGATCGTGACGTGGGATTCGTCGATCACCAGTAACCCGTCCGCCGGAAGGTAGTCAAACAACGTCGGCGGCGGCTCGCCCGGCCCACGGCCAGAGAGGAAACGGGAGTAGTTTTCGATGCCGGAGCAGTAGCCTAGCTCGTTCATCATCTCCAGATCGAACTGGGTACGCTGGCTCAGGCGTTGCTCTTCCAGCAGCTTATTGTTCGCCAGCAGCACCTTACGGCGTTCCGCCAGCTCCTCTTTGATCTCTTCCATCGCCTGCACAATACGCTCGCGTGGCGTTACGTAGTGCGTTTTCGGGTAGATGGTGTAACGCTGAATAACGGACTCGACGTGGCCGGTGAGCGGGTCGAACAGCGACAGGCGTTCCACCTCTTCGTCAAACAGCTCAACGCGCAGGGCAATGTCGTCCGATTCCGCCGGGAAGATGTCGATAACCTCGCCGCGCACGCGGAACGTACCGCGCTGGAACGCCTGGTCGTTACGGGTGTACTGCAGCTCCGCCAGTCGGCGCAAAATCGCACGCTGATCGA
The DNA here is from genome assembly GCF_001605945.1 of Enterobacter sp. SENG-6. NCBI lineage: Bacteria > Pseudomonadati > Pseudomonadota > Gammaproteobacteria > Enterobacterales > Enterobacteriaceae > Enterobacter > Enterobacter sp. SENG-6. The sequence goes on along the minus strand of NZ_LOMM01000022.1, from coordinate 208,611 downwards.
TGATCATCCCCTGCGTCAGGTGCAGCATCATCTTGAGGTAGAGATCCGGGTCGCCCAGACCGTAGATGGCAGACACCGACGCGACCACCACCACATCACGACGTTCCAGCAGCGCCTTCGTCGCCGAGAGACGCATCTGCTCAATGTGTTCGTTCACCGAGGCATCTTTCTCGATGAAGGTGTCAGAGCTCGGCACATAGGCTTCTGGCTGGTAGTAATCGTAATACGAGACGAAATACTCGACGGCATTCTCCGGGAAGAACTCTTTCATCTCGCCATACAGCTGCGCCGCCAGCGTTTTGTTGGGCGCCAGCACCATGGTGGGGCGTTGCAGATCCGCAATGACGTTGGCGATGGTGAAGGTTTTACCCGAACCGGTCACCCCCAGCAGCGTCTGGTGTGCCAGCCCATCTTCCAGCCCCTCTTCAAGACGACGGATCGCCTCAGGCTGGTCGCCAGAAGGACGGAAAGCAGAATTCAGTTTGAACGGTTTACTCATGGGCGACAACCTGGTGATGTAAAAAGCGGCAGGTGAGTAATTTTACTCGTTGTGGCCAGGAATGCCAGTAAAAAACACTGGATGTAAAAACAGTAGCGTGTCACGATATTTAGCATAGCACCCGAAGGATTAGCGTATTCCCGGTCAAAATTTCGACTGAGACGACATAAAACACCAGCCCTACCCGGTTATCCCCAGAACATTTTCATTTTTAACATTTGTCAAGCCAGGTAATGGTAGTTTTATGGCAACCGGTGACACTTTTATGACGGCAATTGATTTTATCTAACCAGTTAAATCTTAAAGGATATTTTCCAGAGCCGCGTTTCGCGTCAATTTGGGCGTAACCCGCGTCTTCTCTCGCTTATCGCGTGTTTTCTAACTCTAATGCACATGGTTATCCACAGGAATAGTGGATAACTGCGTCCAGCCCATACAGACTGCCGCTCAGCAAATTCCCGGTTTTTCCCACGAGGCGGTGACAAAAAATTTTTATCGCTAATTTTTGCCAATCAACCGTTGCGTTATTCATAACCAACCAATGAGATCTTGCTCACAATTCAGCCATTTCAGTCCCTGCACCACCGCTAACAGTTCTGGCACTGAGACAGTGCAATCCGCTTATCGATCCGTCGTTTTGCGACGGCATTATCCTAAAAAAGCCTCTTTTTTAATCAGTTCAACGGTTCTGGCAGGAGATTTGCAGATTCATTAACGAGCCTCACCCACATACATTTTTAAGGAGAGAAAGATGTTGAGTCTGCGTGCAGTCAATCAGTTTTACGGAAACCAACATACGCTATGGAATGTCGATTTGGATTTACCGCAGGGCTTATGCACAGGGGTGATTGGCCTGCCCGGCATGGGAAAAACCACCCTCATCAACTGCATCACCGGCGCGTTACCGGTGCAGAGCGGAACCATCGTCTGGCACGAAGCCGGTGCCCCGCCCTGTGATTTACTGCGTCAGGCACCGGATCAACGCGCGCTGCCGGGGATTGGCTACGTGCCACAGGACCGACGGATTTTTTCGCAACTGACTATTGAGGAAAACTTGCACATCGCCATGCGGGCGACAGGGGCAACGGACACGCGCGCAAAAAGCGATGTTTATGACCTGTTCCCGCAGCTATGGGCGCTGCGACAGATTCGGGCGAACGGGCTCTCCCCGGACGATCAGTATCAGCTGGCGCTGGCTAACGCGCTGGTCAACCGACCGCGGGTATTGATTCTGGATGAGCCGCTGCAGGGCGCAGGGTACAGCTTTGCTCAGAAGCTGGGCCATCTGCTGGCGAGGCTTAATCGTGAGCTGGGGATGACGGTGTTATTAGCCGAGCAGCAGCTGTCGTTTATCCGCCGGGTAGTGGATCGCTTCTGTATGCTGTATCGCGGGCGTAACGTGGCCCAGGGCCACGTTACCGAGCTGGATGACGAGCTTATTGCCCACTGGATGTCGCGGGAAGCAAGGCACTGAGGTCGAGGTAATGTCCGGTGTCGGCGTGCTCAGCACCGTCCGCAAGCCATGGGATCTCCCCAAGGAACGGCGCGGGAAGCACTCGCCTGAGCGTGGCCAGATACTCCTGATGACGCTTACCGGGTGCGACCACGTCGTTGGCTATCCAGCCCGCCAGACGCAGCCCGGCCTGCTGAACGGCCTGTGCCGTTAACATGGCGTGGTTGATACAGCCGAGCTTCACCCCGACCACGAGGATCACCGGAAGCTGCTCGCGCTGGACCCAGTCCGCAAACGTCAGTTCGTCCGACAGCGGCGTAAACCAGCCCCCTGCGCCTTCCACCAGTACCCAGTCAGCCTGGCGTTCCAGTGCGCGCAGGCCGTCCGAGAGCACGGAAAACGCGATGGGGCGGCCTTCGTCGGCGCTGATAATGTGCGGCGACGTCGGCTCGGCAAAGGTATAGGGATTCACCGCCGCATAGTCCAGCGGCAGCGTGCTGTTACGCTGCAGCGCCAGCGCGTCGGTGTTGCGTAACCCCTGTGCCGTCATCTCACTTCCGGAGGCGACGGGCTTGTACCCGGCGGTGGTTTTGCCCTGCAGACGAGCCGCCTGCAACAGCGCGGAACTGGCCACCGTTTTACCCACTTCGGTATCCGTCCCGGTGACAAAATAACGTTCAGTCACGTTCGATAATCCCATGAAAGAGTTGATAAGAGAGCGGGAAAGTGCCCCGCCGCTGCGGCCAGGCCAGCTCCAGGCGCTGCAACTGCCCGCGCGTGAGCGGTTTTCTCTCGCGCCCGGCATGCAGATGCGTAGCGCCAATGCCCTTCAGCGAGCGCATGGCGCTGAACGCATCGCTAAAGTTCAGCGTGATGGTCTGCACCTGGCTGCGAAAGCGCCAGCCCGTCAGCGCGTCCGTCACCTGGTCATACGCTAAAAAGCGGTTGGCGTGCGGCTGTTCGTCTACCGCTTTCCATGCCTGATTCAGCTCGGGCAGCGAGCTTTCCAGCAGGGTGGTAAAGGCCACCTTTCCGCCCGGACGCGCCACGCGATACAGCTCGTTTAACGCCTGCGAAAGGCTACTGCACCACTGTACCGCCAGGTGACTCCACACCAGATCGAACTGCGCATCCGGCAGCGGAAGCGACTCAATATCGCCAGTCAGATAGCGGTCAGCCGCCTGTTGCTGTCGCGCCTCGTCCAGCATCTGCTCAGAGAGATCGAGTGCGGTGACGTGGCTTCCGGCGTCGCGCCAGTAGCGGCTGTTACCGCCGGGGCCGCATCCGGCATCCAGTACGTACCGGAAACGACGCGCACCGAGTAGCTCAAGCAGCCCCTGAGCGCTCTGACGCTGAAGCTCATCATGCTGCGAATAACTGCGTGCAGCCCGGCCAAACGCCGCCGCAATGGCCTGTTTATTGACTGGCGACATGGAGAGCCTCCAGCAGCGCATCGATATCTTCTGCTTTGTGCGCCGCCGTCATCGTCAAACGCAGACGCGCCGTACCCGGCGGCACGGTGGGCGGACGGATGGCCGTGACCCACATTCCCCGTTCGCGCAGCGTCTGTGCCAGCGCGAGCGCGCGGTTGTTTTCCCCCACGATAACGGGCTGGATGGCGCTCTGCGAATCGGTGCTTTGGAAAGGAAGCCGATCCAGACCCTGACGGTAACGCTGAATATGTTCTGCCAGACGCGCGCGCCGTTCAGCCCCCTCTTCACCGCGGATCACCTCCAGCGAGGCAGAGAGCGCCACCGCCTGCGCAGGCGGCATACTGGTGCTGTAAATCAGATGTCGGGCGAACTGCAGCAGATAATCGGCGACGGACTCGCTGCACAGCACGGCGGCCCCGCTCACGCCAACGCCTTTGCCAAAGGTGACGATCAGCAGTTCCGGCTTCACGCCCTGCTGACTGGCGCTACCGCGACCGTCTTCACCCATCACGCCAATACCGTGGGCATCATCCACCAGCAGCCAGGCGTTTTGCTGTTTCGCAACGTCAGACAGCGCACGAAGCGGCGCGCTGTCGCCATCCATGCTAAACACCCCTTCCGTCACCACCAGCTGTTGTCCGGCACAGGGTTTATCCAGCAGCGTGGCGAGCGAAAGCGCATCGTTGTGGGCAAAGCGCCGCAGCTGTGCCGGGCTGAGACTCGCCGCCTCCAGCAAAGAGGCGTGGCTTAAGCGGTCCGCGGCGATACGATCGTCCTTGCCCATCAGCGCGGCAATCACCGCCTGATTGGCGGCAAAGCCGGAGATGAACAGCAGCGCGCGCGGATAGCCCAGCCAGTCGGCAAGCGTCTCTTCCAGCCCCTGATGCGCTGTTGTATAGCCGCTGACGTGCCCCGACCCCCCGCTGCCCACGCCGTAGTGTTCCGCCCCCTGCTGCCAGGCGCGGACAATCGCCGGATGGTGGCTCAGGCCGAGATAATCATTGCTGGAAAAATTACAGTACTGCCGCCGGGCGTGGGTCAGAAAACGGCCTGCACCGTTTTCCACTACCCTGCGAACGCGAAAAGCATCCCGCGCCCGGCGCTCTTCCAGCGCGGATTGAATACGAGCCTGCCAGGTCATACGGATGCCGCGTTGTAGAACTGTTCGGTATCGGCGTTGAAAATCTGCTGCTCCAGCTGCTGCTGTTGCTCGTTATCTCCCGCCAGCACCTCGGTCTGATGCGGGTTCAGCCCCAGCTTGCGGAACAGCTGGACGTCTTTGTCCTCTTCCGGGTTCGGCGTGGTCAGCAGCTTGCAGCCGTAGAAGATGGAGTTAGCGCCAGCCATAAAGCACATCGCCTGCGTCTGCTCGTTCATCTGTTCGCGACCGGCAGAAAGGCGGACGTATGAGGTTGGCATCATGATGCGCGCGACCGCGATGGTGCGGATAAAATCAAACGCATCGACATCCTCGTTATCCGCCAGCGGCGTGCCTTTGACCTTCACCAGCATGTTGATTGGCACGCTTTCCGGCGGGGTCGGCAGGTTCGCCAGTTGCAGCAGCAGACCGGCGCGATCTTTCACCGTTTCACCCAGCCCCACAATCCCGCCCGAGCACACTTTGATGCCCGCTTCGCGCACTTTGTCCAGCGTATCCAGACGCTCCTGATAGGTACGGGTGGTGATGATGTTGCCGTAAAACTCTGGCGAGGTGTCGAGGTTGTGGTTGTAATAATCCAGCCCTGCAGCAGACAGGCGCTGCGCCTGCTCTTCGTTCAGCGTGCCGAGGGTCATGCAGGCTTCCAGCCCCATCTCTTTGACCCCTTTCACCATCTGCTCCAGATACGGCATGTCACGATCGTGTGGGTTTTTCCATGCCGCCCCCATGCAGAAACGGGTAGAGCCCGCGTTTTTCGCCTTACGCGCGGAGTCGAGCACCTGCTCCACTTCCATCAGACGTTCGGATTCCAGCCCGGTTTTATAGCGCGCGCTCTGCGGGCAATATTTGCAATCTTCCGGGCAGGCACCGGTCTTGATCGACAGCAGCGTACTGACCTGAACATGGCGCGGATCGAAGTGCTGACGATGCACCTGTTGGGCTTCGAACATCAGCTCCAGGAAAGGTTTATTGAATAATTCAGTGACTTGCGACATCGTCCAGCGTGCGTGGTGAGCCATGGGGCTTCTCCAAAGGGTTTTGTTAATTTTCGGTTCGGTTTATACTCGTAAACCTAAAACTTTTCAAAATGGTTTACAAGTCGATTATGACCCAGGACGATCTCGCCTTCGACCAGCAGCATATCTGGCACCCTTACACCTCCATGACCCGCCCGCTTCCGGTCTACCCGGTGGCCTCGGCCCACGGCTGCGAACTGCACCTTGCCAGCGGCGAGCCGCTTGTTGACGGTATGTCATCCTGGTGGGCGGCCATTCACGGGTACAACCACCCGCGTCTGAATGCCGCGATGAAAGCGCAGATTGAGCAGATGTCGCACGTGATGTTTGGCGGCATTACCCATCAACCGGCGGTTGATCTCTGCCGTCGTCTGGTGGCAATGACGCCCGATGCGCTGGAGTGCGTGTTCCTTGCCGACTCCGGCTCGGTGGCGGTGGAAGTGGCGATGAAAATGGCGCTGCAGTACTGGCATGCCAGGGGGGAATCCCGTCAGCGATTCCTGACCTTCCGCAACGGCTACCACGGCGATACCTTTGGCGCGATGTCGGTGTGCGATCCGGATAACTCCATGCACAGCCTGTGGAAGGGGTACCTGCCGGAAAACCTGTTTGCCCCGGCCCCGCAGAGCCGTTTTGACGGCGAGTGGAATGAAATGGACATGGTCGGCTTTGCGCGGCTGATGGCTGCCCACCGCCATGAGATTGCCGCCGTGATCCTCGAACCGATTGTTCAGGGTGCTGGTGGGATGCGCATGTACCATCCCGAGTGGTTAAAACGCATTCGTAAAATGTGTGACCGCGAGGGCATCCTGCTGATTGCCGATGAGATCGCCACCGGATTTGGCCGCACGGGTAAGCTGTTTGCCTGCGAACATGCGGATATCACACCGGATATCCTGTGCCTGGGGAAAGCGCTGACCGGCGGCACCATGACGCTCTCCGCCACCCTCACTACCCGTCAGGTGGCCGACACCATCAGCGACGGCGAAGCGGGCTGCTTTATGCATGGCCCGACCTTTATGGGCAATCCGCTGGCCTGCGCGGTGGCAAACGAAAGTCTCGCGATCCTGCAAAACGGCGAGTGGCAAACGCAGGTTGCGGCGATTGAGGCGCAACTGAAAGAAGAGCTCAGTGCCGCCTCGGGGGCGAATTTCGTGGCGGACGTGCGCGTGCTGGGTGCCATCGGCGTGATTGAGACCACCCATCCGGTGAATATGGCGGCATTGCAGCGCTTCTTTGTAGAGCGGGGGGTCTGGGTGCGGCCTTTCGGCAAACTTATCTACCTGATGCCACCGTATATCATCACGGCTGAACAGCTACGCTCGTTAACCGCCGCGGTAGTAGAAGCCGTTAACATTCCGGCGCATTTCACGATTTGACCCTATGCGTTACACTTCCTGAACGAGTGAATAACGAGGGCAAACCGTATGAAAATCATCAGTAAAGATCTGCGCGACGGCGAAAAACTGCCTGAACGCCACGTCTTCAACGGGATGGGGTATCAGGGAGATAATATCTCTCCGCACCTGGCATGGGACGATGTGCCGGCGGGCACCAAAAGCTTTGTGGTCACCTGCTACGACCCGGATGCGCCAACCGGCTCCGGCTGGTGGCACTGGGTTGTGGCCAACCTGCCCGCCGATACGCGCGTTCTGCCGCAGGGTTCCGGCTCCGACCTGGTCGCCCTGCCGGAAGGCGCCATTCAGACGCGCACCGATTTTGGGAAAGCCGGTTACGGTGGCGCGGCGCCGCCAAAAGGGGAAACGCACCGCTATATCTTCACGGTGCACGCGCTGGATGTAGAGAAGATTGAGGTCGACGAAGGGGCGAGCGGCGCGATGGTAGGGTTTAATGTGCATTTCCATTCGCTGGAGAGCGCGTCGATTACGGCGATGTATTCGTAAAAAAAAGCCGGGTGGCGGCTACGCCTTACCCGGCCTACATTTCGGATTCGTAGGCCCGGTAAGCGCAGCGCCACCGGGCAAAAAAATCACAGCACCGAAGGCAGCAACCCCACCAGACGCCCCTCTTCCAGAAGCTGCATCGCCTTATCAATATCCGGCGCAAAGAAGCGGTCATCATCGTAATGCGATACGTGCTCACGCAGCGCATGACGTGCCTGCTCCAGCAGCGGGCTGGACTTCAGCCCTTCACGCAGATCGATCCCCTGACACGCCGCCAGCCATTCCACTGCCAGCACGCCACGGGTATTGGCGGCCATCTCCCACAGACGACGTCCGGCTGCCGGAGCCATTGAGACGTGGTCTTCCTGGTTGGCAGAGGTTGGCAGGCTGTCCACGCTGTGCGGATGCGACAGCGCTTTGTTTTCGCTCGCCAGCGCTGCGGCCGTCACCTGGGCAATCATAAAGCCTGAATTCACCCCGCCGTTGCGCACCAGGAACGGTGGCAGCTGGGACATATGCTTATCCATCATCAGCGCAATTCGCCGCTCGGACAAGGCGCCCACTTCGGCAATCGCCAGCGCGATGTTATCCGCCGCCATCGCCACGGGCTCGGCGTGGAAGTTACCGCCGGAGACCACCTCGTTTTCCTGGGCGAACACCAGCGGGTTATCGGACACCGCGTTGGCTTCCACCAGCAGCACTTCTGCGGCCTGGCGCAGCTGCGTCAGACACGCGCCCATCACCTGCGGCTGACAGCGCAGCGAGTACGGATCCTGTACCTTGTCACAGTTATGGTGCGAATCAGCAATCTCACTGGTCTCCGTCAGCAGATGGCGATACATTGCGGCAGCGTCAATTTGCCCGCGCTGGCCACGTACGTCATGAATACGCGCGTCAAACGGACGACGCGAGCCCAGCACCGCCTCCGTGGTCAGCGCACCGCACACCACGGCCGAGGCGAACAGATCTTCGGCTTCAAACAGACCGCGCAGCGCAAAGGCCGTGGAGGCCTGCGTGCCGTTAAGCAGCGCCAGCCCCTCTTTTGCCGCAAGGGTGATTGGCGCTAATCCGGCCTTTTTCAGCGCCTCTTGTGCCGGGAGCCACTCTCCCTGCCAGCGCGCCTGACCTTCCCCCAACAACAGCAGCGACATATGCGCCAGCGGGGCGAGATCGCCGGAGGCGCCAACGGAGCCTTTGGCGGGGATCCACGGATAGACTTCCGCGTTCACCAGCGCTATCAGGGCCTGGATCACGCTCAGACGAATGCCGGAAAAGCCGCGCGCCAGACTGTTAATTTTGAGCACCATCATCAGACGGACAATCTCGTCGTCCAGTGGCTGGCCAACGCCTGCGGCATGGGAAAGCACCAGCGAACGCTGGAGATTTTCCAGATCGTGCGTGGCAATGCGCGTCTGCGCCAGCAGACCAAAACCGGTGTTGATACCGTAGGCGGTACGCCCTTCGGCAATAATGGCTTCAACGCAGGCCACGCTGTCGTTAATGGCGGCATGGGCGCTTTCATCCAGCGAAAGCGTGACCGGCTGACGCCAGACGTGACGCAGCTGTTTGAGCGTGAGCGAGCCGGGAGTGAGTGTTAACGCGTTCATTCATGCTTTCCTTGTGTGGCAGGGATCATCGGCAGGTTAAGTCCCTGCTCTGTGGCACATTCAATAGCAATCTCGTAACCCGCATCTGCGTGACGCATCACGCCGGTTGCCGGGTCGTTGTGCAGCACGCGTGCGATACGCGCGGCGGCTTCATCCGTTCCGTCACAGACGATAACCATCCCGGAATGCTGGGAGAAGCCCATCCCCACGCCGCCACCGTGGTGCAGCGATACCCAGGTCGCGCCGCTGGCGGTGTTGAGTAAGGCATTCAGCAGCGGCCAGTCGGAGACCGCGTCTGAGCCGTCGCGCATGGCTTCGGTTTCACGGTTCGGGCTGGCGACGGAGCCAGAATCCAGATGGTCGCGACCAATCACAATCGGGGCAGACACTTCGCCGCTGCGCACCATTTCGTTAAAAGCCAGACCCAGCTTTTGCCGCCACGCCAGCCCAACCCAGCAGATACGCGCCGGCAAGCCCTGGAAGTTAATGCGCTCGCGGGCCATATCCAGCCAGTGGTGCAGGTGTTCATCGTCCGCGACAATTTCCTTCACTTTGGCATCGGTTTTGTAGATATCTTCCGGGTCGCCGGACAGGGCCACCCAGCGGAACGGACCGATACCGCGACAGAACAGCGGACGAATATAGGCTGGGACAAATCCCGGGAAATCAAAGGCGTTGCTGACGCCCATCTCTTTTGCCATCTGGCGGATGTTGTTGCCGTAATCGAAGGTCGGAATGCCCATCTCGCTGAACGCCAGCATGGCGGAGACGTGTTCTGCCATCGAACGCTTAGCGGCCAGTACCGTGCCTTCAGGATCGGTTTCTGCTTTTTGCTGGTAGGCTTCCCACGTCCAGCCTTTTGGCAGATAACCGTGCAGCGGATCGTGGGCGCTGGTCTGGTCGGTAACGAGGTCAGGGCGAACGCCACGGGCCACGAGTTCCGGCAGGATCTCTGCCGCGTTGCCGCACAACGCTATCGATACCGCTTTGCCTTCCGCGGTGTATTTTTTGATACGCGCCAGCGCGTCATCGAGGCTGTCGGCCTGTTCGTCAACATAGCGGGTACGCAGACGGAAATCGATGCGGCTCTGCTGGCACTCAATGTTCAGCGAGCAGGCGCCAGCCAGCGTCGCGGCCAGCGGCTGTGCACCGCCCATGCCACCCAGACCCGCGGTCAGTACCCAGCGGCCTTTCAGCGAGCCGTTGTAGTGTTGACGACCGGCTTCGACGAAGGTTTCATAGGTGCCCTGCACAATCCCCTGGCTGCCAATGTAGATCCAGCTACCCGCGGTCATCTGGCCATACATCGCCAGCCCTTTGGCATCCAGTTCGTTAAAGTGTTCCCAGGTCGCCCAGTGCGGGACCAGGTTAGAGTTGGCAATCAAAACGCGCGGCGCGTTTTTGTGGGTTTTAAACACGCCGACCGGCTTGCCGGATTGCACCAGCAGGGTTTCGTCGTGTTCCAGTTCGGTCAGGGCCTTAACAATGGCGTCATAGCATTCCCAGTTGCGCGCGGCGCGGCCAATGCCGCCGTACACCACCAGCTCGTGGGGGTTTTCCGCAACCTCAGGATCAAGGTTGTTCATCAACATGCGCAGTGGTGCTTCGGTGAGCCAGCTTTTGGCGGTAAGGGTGGTGCCGCGCGCGGCGCGGACATCCTGCTGACGGTATTTACCTGACGACATTGTGTGCTCCTCATACGGGACAGATGATGCATTTAGATATACTTGTATAGACAAGCACACACAAGGTCAGATTTAACAAAAAAGATACAATTTTGTTATATTGCGTTAGCTATCACGCTTTTAAAACTTATGACATAAAGTGGCCCTGCAACCGATAGCGGCTACCGGGGAACAGCAGTCTTGCATGCGACACAATCTGCGCGGATGACCAGGTGCGGCGGCGGATCAGCAGGCAGGGATCGTGCTCTTTGATACGCAGCAACTCGCACTCCTGCGGCGTCGCGCGCACCGCTTCCACAATGTGCTCCCCTTCCGTCAGCGGTGCGACAAGCGAGAGAAAGGCATGCGGCGTGGTTTGAGTGTAATCCTGGTCCAGATAGTCCGGTATCCGTTCGGCGTTTACGCAGCGATCCTCAATCTGCACCGGCACGTCATTTTCGAAATGCACCATTACGGAATGGAAGATCCGGGTTCCCTCCTTGACGTTCAGTACCGCAGCCTGCTCGGCGCTGGCCTGCGTCTCTTCAAGCACCAGCACTTCGCAGTGGTGCTGATGGTTTCGCGACGCTATCTCGTCCGCAATGCTGCGGATTTCAAACAGCGCCGATTGTCCTTTTGGCTCCGCCACAAACGTCCCGACCCCCTGCAGGCGCACCAGCAGGCCTTCGTCGGTTAGCTCGCGTAACGCCCGGTTGATGGTCATCCGGCTAAAACCAAACTGCGCCACCAGATCGGCTTCAGAGGGAATGCGGTCATGCGGCCGCCAGACGCCGGTGGCGATTTTTTCGCTGATCGTCTGCTTCACCTTTTCGTAGAAAGGCGCGGGAGAGCCGGACGGCGGCTGAGGTGAGCGTGAGAACATCGTGACTCCTTAAATGTTGTTATGCCCACCAGTGAGCAATTTGCCAGGCCAGACGGGCGGCAAGCTTCGCCCCTTGTCCGTCCCGATCGTAGTGAGGGTTAAATTCTACCAGATCGGCGGCCTGCAGTTTTCCGCTACGGCAAATGCGCTCGATCGCGGGCAGGAGATCCCGCGCAGGCACGCCTAACGCCGCGGGGGCTGACACGGCGGGCATCTCGGCTGCAGGCAGAACGTCCAGATCAATGGTGAGGTAAACACGATCGGCCTGCGCCAGCACCTGTTCCAGCGCTGGTAGCGCATCCCGGTGGAAATGCAGATCGTCCACCAGCGTGGCGTTAAGCCGTTCAGCCTCGTCAAACAGCGCCTGGGTGTTCGCCGCGCGGCTGACGCCAAAACAGGCGTACTGAAATTCCCGCGCGTGGTCAGCACAGTAGTTCGCCAGCTGACGAAACGGGGTGCCGGAGGTGGCCCGTTCGGCCTTGCGCAAATCAAGATGCGCATCCAGGTTGATGACCGCCACGCGCTCATTCGGGAACGCCTCAAGGATACCACGGCCGTGGGCCCAGGCGGTCTCGTGTCCGCCGCCCAACACCAGCGTACGCATGCCAGCCTGCTGACAGGTGACCACGGCATCGCTCAGTGCCTGTTGTCCCTCTTCAAGTTGGTCATCCTCAACGTAAACCGACCCCATGTCCACCAGCCGTTCGTGGCCGGAATGCGTTGCCATGTTCGCCAGCGCCTTACGCAGCACGTCGGGAGCCTGCGCCGCCCCCTGCCTGCCCTGATTACGCCTTACTCCTTCATCACAGGCAAAGCCTATCAGCGCAATCGCGGATGAAACCGGGGTAAATTGCGACGGCTGGCGTATGGTCTGAAAAATACGTTTTGCGTTGCTGGCCTCGGCGCTGTCGTCGCGCCCCTGCCAGACGGTCTTAGCAACGGGCTGCCAACTCATACTGCCTCCCCCCGGAAAATGCGTTGATACAGCGGATTGCGTCCCGGCTCGTAAACCATTTCTACCGGATGGTCTGCATCCCAGACGATAAAATCAGCCATGAAACCGGCCTTTAACTGCCCGTGCGTTGTTCCACGCCCCAGCGCCTGCGCGGCGTGCCGCGTGACGCCAGCCCAGGCCTCTTCAGGCGTCAGGCCAAACTGTACGCAGGCCATGTTCATGGCCAGATGAATGCTCGCGAACGGGCTGGTGCCGGGGTTGTAATCCGTGGCGACCGCCATCGGTACGCCCTGCGCCCGGAGCTGTTCAACCGGTGGACGCTGACGCTCCTGAAGAAAATAGAACGCGCCGGGCAGCAGTACCGCAACCGTGCCGCTTTGCGCCATGGCCTGAACACCCTTCTCATCCAGGTATTCGATATGATCGGCAGATAACCCTTTAAATCGGCTGACCAGCGCCGCACCGCCCAGGTTAGAAAGTTGCTCCACGTGCCCTTTCACCGGAATACCCCGTGCGCGGGCGGCCAGGAAAAGCCGCTCGGTTTGTGCTGGCGTGAAGCCGACGTTTTCACAAAAAACATCCACCGCTTCGAACAGCCCTTTTTGCCACAGTTCGGGCATGATCTGCTCGCACACCAGTGTGAGGTACGCGTCTGGATCGTGGCGGTATTCCGCCGGAACCGCATGTGCCGCCAGCAGGGTTGGGCTGATCTCAACCGGATTACTCAGGCTGAGCTGGCGTGCGACCTGCAGCATTTTTTCTTCAGCCGCGGCGTTAAGACCGTAGCCGGATTTGATTTCCAGGGTGGTCACCCCTTCATTCATTAACCGCTCCAGCCGCTGCTGCGCCAGTGTAAGCAAATTTTCCGGCGAACTGTCGCGGGTTGCCGAGACGGTGGCGTTAATTCCGCCCCCCTGTGCGCTGATGGACTGATAGGAGACACCGTTGAGACGCTGCTCCCACTCCGCCGCGCGATTGCCGCCAAACACCAGGTGGGTATGGCAGTCGATAAGACCCGGCGTGACCAGGCGTCCACCGAGATCGACGCATTTATCATGCCCGGAAGGGAGGTCTGCTTCAGGAATGACGGCCAGAAGGGTTTGACCACGCACCACAAGGGCATGATGCGCTTGCAGGCCATAAGATTCTTCACCAGGCACCATTGTCGCCAGTCGCGCATTTCGCCATATCACATCGTCGGGATGAAGTTGCAGCATAAGCCTTTCACTTGTCATGGGTTGTATAGACATTTATTTTCATCTGCTGGCTGCTGTCAACCGCCTTTATGAAAATGTTATTTATTTGTGACGACTTTCCCGCCCCCTGCGGGCGAAAAATGCAACTTTTCCCCTTTTTATCTTCCCGTTTCGCTCAACTTAGTATAAAAAAGCAGGCTATTTCGTCTATCTCGTTTAAGACTTGCATACCCAGGAGCTTCACCTTGAACATTTCCAGGATTTCCCGTCTGGCGTTGGCACTCGCCTTTGGCGTGACATTATCCGCATGCAGTTCAACGCCACCGGATCAGCGACCTTCTGAGCAGGTCGCGCCAGGCACCGCGTCCCGTCCGATTTTGTCCGCTGATGAAGCGAAAAACTTCGATCGCGCGCACTACTTCTCCGCGATGGATCCAAACGCTGCGCCGTGGACGCCGTCTTCTATTAACCTGCCGAAGCAGCCAAACTTTGTTGTGGGTCCGGCAGGGGCGCAGGGCGTGACGCATACCTCTATTCAGGCTGCGGTTGACGCTGCCATCACCAAACACAGCGCATCTCGCCAGTACATCGCGATCATGCCAGGTGAATATGAAGGTACCGTTTACATTCCGGCAGCACCGGGCAGCATCACCCTTTACGGTCTGGGCGAAAAAGCCATCGACGTTAAAATTGGTCTGGCGATTGATTCCGAAATGGACAGCACCACCTGGCGTCACCTGGTCAACCCGGCGGGTAAATACATGCCGGGCAAACCGGCCTGGTATATGTTTGATAACTGCCAGAGCAAGCGTGCCGCTACCATTGGCGTGATGTGTTCTGCGGTCGTCTGGTCTCAGAACAACGGTCTGCAGCTGCAGAACCTGACCATTCAGAACACCCTGGGCGACAGCGTTGATGCGGGTAACCACCAGGCCGTGGCGCTGCGTAGCGATGGCGACAAAGTGCAGATCAACAACGTGAACATTCTGGGTCGTCAGAACACCTTCTTCGTGACCAACAGCGGCGTACAGAACACCCTGCAGAATAACCGTCTGACCCGTACGCTGGTGACCAACAGCTACATCGAAGGTGATGTGGATATGGTCTCCGGTCGTGGCGCGGTGGTATTTGATAACACCGATTTCCGCGTCGTGAACTCACGTACCCAGCAGGAAGGTTATGTCTTTGCGCCAGCGACACAGTCTAATCTGTTCTACGGTTTCCTCGCCGTCAACAGCCGCTTCAACGCCTCCGGTGACGGCGTGGCGCAGCTGGGTCGCTCCCTGGACGTGGACTCTGCAACCAACGGTCAGGTTGTGATCCGCGACAGCGTTATCAACGAAGGTTTCAACGTGGCAAAACCATGGGCTGACGCCGCCATCTCCAAACGTCCATTCTCCGGCAATACCGGTTCCGTGGACGATAAAGGAAACGTGCAGCGCAACCTGAACGACGCTAACTTCAACCGCATGTGGGAATACAACAACCGCGGTCTGGGTAGCAAAGTGGTTGCTGAGCCGAAGCAGTAATCTGTTTTGCCGGGTGGCGGCTTCGCCTTACCCGGCCTGTCCGTTACTGCAGTACCACCGGGCATAAAAAAACCTCGCGTTCGCGAGGTTTTTTGTTTTAAGCCGCTTAGTGAGCGTTCACCACTACCCACATTGGCCCCTGGCCTACCGCATAGCGCCCTTTCTCTTCCAGCAGGCCCTGCTCGCCTTTGATTTCGTACAGGGCGATGTGGTGAGACTTCTGCCCCGCTGCAATCAGGTATTTACCGCTGTGATCGATATTAAAGCCACGCGGCTGCGTTTCCGTCGGCTGGAAGCCTTCTACTGCCAGCACGCTGCCGTCTTCCGAAACGCTAAAGATGGTGATCAGGCTGGAAGTACGGTCACAAGCGTAGAGATGGCGACCATCCGGCGTAATGTGAATATCCGCCGCCCAGCGGGTATCCGAGAAGTCAGACGGCATCATATCCAGCGTCTGCACGCACTCAATCTGCCCGTTAGGATCTTTCAGTTCCCAGACGTCCACTGAGCTGTTCAGTTCATTGACCACGTAGGCGTACTGCTGGTTTGGATGGAAGACCATATGACGCGGGCCTGCCCCCTCTACGGTGGTCACTTCAGCCGGATTCTGCGCCACCAGGTGACCATCGTCGCTCAGGGTAAACAGGCAGATACGATCCTGCTTCAGCGCCGGTACCCACAGCGTGCGGTTGTCCGGGGAGATATTCGCCGAGTGGCAGCCTTCCAGCCCTTCCACCACATCCACGGTTTCGACCGGAATGCCCTCTTCCAGACGCGTCACGCTGACACAGCCCGCGTTATAGGAGCCGCTGAAAACAAAGTTGCCCTGGCGATCGGTTGAGATGTGGGTTGGGCTACCCGGCAATGGCGCTTCCGCAGTGTAAGTCAGCGCGCCGTCATCCGGAGAGATGCGGTAGGCCAGCACGCGAAACTCCGGGCGCACACCCACGTACAAGAAACGTTTATCCGGGCTGATCGCCATTGGTTGTACCTGACCAGGCACATCAACAACCTGCACCAGCGTGAGGGTCCCCTCGGCATTTAAACGCCAGACGTGGATCTGCTGGCTTTCAGGACTGGCGGTATAAACGGTTTGTTTCATGAATATTCACTCCTCACTGCGCATGAAAGTAGTTAACTTTTGACGGTGAATGCTGAATTGTCGACGGGAATTTTGACGCGTTCGCCTCTCGGTGTACCATCCCATCAGATCGTAAATTCAATATTAACCCGGAAAAACAAATGACCTCGCGTGTGATTGCTCTGGATTTAGACGGTACCTTACTGACGCCGCAAAAAACCCTTCTCCCCTCCTCCCTTCAAGCGCTTAAACGCGCGCAGGAAGTGGGATATCAACTCCTTATCGTAACGGGTCGACATCACGTTGCCATTCACCCTTTTTATCAGGCACTGGCGTTAGATACACCTGCAATTTGTTGTAATGGCACTTATTTGTATGATTATCAAGCAAAAAAGGTTTTAGAATCCGACCCGCTGCCGGTTCCCCAGGCATTGCAGTTAATAGATCTGCTGGATGAACATGCGATCCACGGCCTGATGTATGTCGATAATGCGATGGTCTATGAGCGCCCGACCGGCCACGTAATCCGCACCACCAACTGGGCTCAGTCTCTGCCAGAAGCGCAGCGTCCGGTCTTTACCCAGGTCTCTTCCCTGCGCCAGGCGGCTCAGGATGTTGAGGCTATCTGGAAATTCGCGTTGACCGATGAAGATACCACCAAACTGAATACCTTCGCGAAACACGTTGAACAGGCGCTGGGTCTGGAGTGCGAATGGTCCTGGCATGACCAGGTGGATATTGCCCGTAAAGGCAACAGCAAAGGTAAACGCCTGACGCAGTTCGTGGAGTCTCAGGGGTGGTCAATGCAGGATGTGATCGCCTTTGGCGATAACTACAACGACATCAGCATGCTGGAAGCCGCCGGAACGGGCGTGGCAATGGGCAATGCCGATGACGCGGTGAAAGCGCGCGCTAACGTGGTGATTGGCGATAACACCACCGACAGCATCGCGCATTATATTTATACCCACCTACTGTAATCAGGTGGTAATGGAGACGCTCTTGATTTGCGCGTAAAGCCACAGGCCAGGTTTGATCCCTAACTCATCCCTGGCCCACGGACTGATCCGTGCCCAGAGCGTCCTGCTCCCCACCTCAAGCTGCACCTCTACCTGACCGTTATCATCAAAACACTCGGCGACCTTCGCGCGCAGGATATTTCGGATACTGGTCTGCAGCGGAGGCTGTAAAACCAGAGAGACATCCGACGCCTGAATACGAATACGCAGCGCCGACTGCAGGGGCTTGTCGATTTTATTCACCCACAGGTGCTGGTCGCCCAACGCCAGGGCGGTCATCGCGTAATGCGGGTGGTGCTCCAGCACGCTCACCTTCAGGATACTGCTCTGCTGCTCCCGGGGCAGCCACGGGTGCATGACGCTACTGCCCCAGACCTCTTCAAGATTGCCAAACGCCTTTACGCTGCCGTTTTCCAGCACCAGTACGTTATCCGCCAGATGCAGAATTTCATCCAGGGAGTGGCTGACGTACAGCATCGGGATCTTGATTTCACGCGCCAGGCGCTGGAGATACGGCAGGAGTTCACGTTTACGCGGAATATCCAGCGAGGCCAGCGGCTCATCAAGCAGCAGGAGTTCGGGGGCGGTGAGCAACGCGCGCCCTATCGCCACTCGCTGTTTCTCACCGCCGGAGAGCGAGGAAGGCAACCGGTCAAGCAGTGGCTCAATGCCCAGCAGCGCCACCAGCTTGTCAAACTGCGCGGCCATGCTTTTGGCCATGCCGTAACGCAGATTCCCGCGCACGCTGTAGTGCGGGAATAACCGCGCATCCTGAAACACATAGCCAATGCGCCGTTTATCCGGCGTCAGGTAAATCTTGTTTTCAACGTCATTCAGGACGCGATTATTCAGCACAATGCGCCCTGCCTGAGGACGTGTCAGGCCACCGATCGCATTAATGAGCGAGGTTTTCCCGGCGCCGGAGACCCCAAAGATGGCGGTGATGCCGGTGGCAGGCAGCGTCTCGTCCAGTGTAAGGGTGTGGTTTCCCAGCGTCTGGGTGAAATGGAGTTCCAACATAACTATTTCCCCATCCGCTCGCGGCTGAGTCGCGCCAGCCATTCAGAGACCAGCAGCGATATCAGCGCCAGCACAATTGAGATAACACACAGACGCGCCGCAGCACCTTCGCCACCCGGCGTCTGTATCAGCGTATACATGGCCGAAGGGATCGTCCGCGTTTCACCGGGGATGTTCGAAACAAAGGTAATGGTGGCACCGAATTCACCCAGCGAACGGGCAAAGGCCAGTACCGTACCGACAATAATGCCCGGCAGCGTGAGCGGTAGCGTAATGGTGAAAAAGACGCGCCAGCGCCCGGCACCCAGCGTGCGGGCGGCCTGTTCCAGTTTGATATCCACCCCTTCCAGCGCCAGGCGGATAGCCCTCACCATCAGCGGAAATGACATCACCGCCGCGGCCAGCACCGCACCGCGCCAGCTAAAGGCAAAGGTCAGCCCGAACCAGTCGTACAGCCATTGGCCGATAAACCCGCGTCGGCCCATGGACACAAGCAGCAGATATCCCACCACGACGGGCGGCAACACCAGCGGAAGATGGAGAACGCTGTCAAGCAGCGCTTTGCCGGGAAACTTACAGCGCACCAGCAACCAGGCAAAGAAGATCCCAAAGGGCAAACTTAGCGCAACCGCCAGGGAAGAGACTTTCAGGCTCAGCAGTACAGCCTGCCATTCAGGATCGGTCAATATCATTCGTGAGTCGTAAATCCATAACGTTTAAAGATTGCGGACGCTTCCGGCCCCTTCAGGTACGCCTGGAAGGCCGTCACGGTCGCATTTTTATGTCCATCAACAATCGCAACAGGATATTCCACTTTCTTGTGGGCGTCTTCCGGGAACGTGCCAACCACTTTGACCCCCTTGCTGGCAACGGCATCCGAGCCGTAGACAATACCCAGCGGAGCCTCATTGCGTTCCACCAGCGCCAGTGCACCACGTACGTCTTCTGCCGGCGCCAGATCTGATGACAGTGTCTGCCACGCGCCCAGTTTCTGCAGGGCCTCTTTCGCGTAAATCCCAGCCGGTACATGGTCCGGATCGCCCACTGCCAGCCGGCCACCGTTCAGAAGACGCGTCCAGTGAGTCTCTTTGTTGATGGTGATGTCACCCTGCGGACTGGCTTTTGGCGCGACCACGACAAGGCTATTCCCCAGCAGCGTTTCGCGGGTTGTCGTATCCACGGCTTTCTTCTCAACGGCGTAATCCATCCATTTCTGATCGGCAGAGATGAACAGATCGGCCGGTGCCCCCGCTTCAATCTGGCGCGCCAGTGTAGAAGAAGACGCAAAAGAGGAGACGACGTCGACGTTCTTCTCTTTTTTATACGCAGCAGCAATATCCTGCATCGCATTCGTCAGCGACGCCGCCGCAAAAACCGTAATTTTACCTTCGTCGGCCAGCGCGTGTCCGGTCAGCGAAAGTGCCAGCGTTGCCCCTGCGAAAAAGCGTAACCCTGTACGTGCCATCTGTAGCTCCTGTGAGTTTCGTTATATACGCAATAATATAACGACAACGCCGGAGATATCCCAGCGTTAAATCGTACCGATCAAGAGGTACAATTACCGGATGCTTTAAATCATATCGGCGATGACGAAAAATACTTGAGAGCAAAACGCCCGGGCAAGCCGGGCGTTTTGTGGGGAATCAGTGCTGCTTTTTAGCGCGGTCTCTGTGACCAATGTTCGAAAAGACGTTGAACACTTCACCCAGGCCGTAGATGGCACCGAGGATGATGGCCATCACTACTGGTACCATGATCACGGCGAATACCAGACTTTTCAACAACTCTAACATGGTTTTCTCCAGATATTGTGGACGGCTTATTCTACCCTGAAAAGTAAGAAAAACATCCCCTTTTGTGCGGTCCCCTTTGCGCCCTGTGCCATTTGGTTCACAATAGCCCTTTTGTCAGGACACTCCGTTATGCAGGCTGAAATTCTCCTTACCCTACGACTTCAGCAGAAGCTTTTCGCCGATCCGCGACGTATCGCCCTGCTTAAACAAATAGAACAAACGGGTTCAATAAGCCAGGGGGCAAAGAACGCGGGCATTAGTTATAAAAGCGCCTGGGACGCGATCAACGACATGAATACCCTGAGCGAGCAGATGCTGGTTGAGCGAGCCACGGGCGGCAAAGGGGGCGGTGGCGCCGTGCTGACCCGCTACGGCCAGCGTCTGATTCAGCTTTATGACCTGCTGGCCCAGATCCAGCAGAAAGCATTCGATGTGCTAAGTGACGATGATAACCTCCCGCTGGACAGCCTGTTAGCCGCCATTTCTCGCTTCTCACTCCAGACCAGCGCCCGCAACCAGTGGTTTGGCACGGTCACCGCGCGCGATAACGGGCAGGTCCAGCAACATATCGAGATCCTGCTTGCCGACGGCACCACTCGCCTGAAAGCCGCGATTACCGCCCAAAGCGGAGAGCGTCTGGGGCTGGATGAAGGCAAGGAGGTGCTGGTGTTGCTGAAAGCGCCGTGGGTCGCAGTGACGCGCGATGCCGAACGCGCCAAAGCGGCAGACAACCAGCTGCAGGGCACCATCCAGCGCATTGAACGTGGTGAAGCGCAGTGTGAGGTCCTGATGACCCTGCCGGACGGCCAGGTGCTGTGCGCGACGGTTGCCCTGAGCGAGGCGCACGAATTAGAAGAAGGTGCTGTAGTCACCGCATATTTCAACGCAGACCGGGTAATTATCGCCACATTGTGCTGAGCGGATTGACAAGCGTGTCGACAGTGAGTATCCCTGACATCTGATGCTGCAAAAAATGGGATAAATCATGTCATCATTGCATATTTCGCAAGGTACGTTTCGTCTTGGCGATACCCGAACGCTGACGCTGCCAGATTTAACACTCCATGCGGGTGAAAGCTGGGCATTTGTGGGCACCAACGGAAGCGGCAAGTCCGCGCTGGCCCGGGCGCTGGCCGGAGAGCTCACCCTGCTTAAAGGCGAACGCCAGAGCCATTTTACGCGTACGACGCGCCTGTCGTTTGAACAGTTGCAGAAGCTGGTGAGCGATGAATGGCAGCGTAACAACACGGACCTCCTCAGCCCGGGCGAAGAAGACACGGGCCGCACAACGGCAGAAATTATTCAGGATGAAGTCAACAATCCTGCCCGTTGTCAGCAGCTGGCGGAGCAGTTTGGCATCACCGCCCTTCTCAACCGCCGCTTCAAATACCTTTCTACCGGCGAGACGCGTAAAACGCTGCTCTGCCAGGCGCTGATGAGCGAACCTGAGCTGTTAATCCTGGATGAGCCGTTCGACGGTCTGGACGTGCAGTTCCGCGCCCAGCTGGCGGACCTGCTGGCCTCGCTTAACCAGCAGGGCTACACCCTTGTGCTGGTGCTTAACCGTTTTGATGAAATCCCGGATTTTGTGCAGAACGCCGGGGTGCTGGCGGACTGCAGCCTTACCGAAACCGGCGAAAAATCGGTACTGCTGAAGCAGGCGTTGATTGCCCAACTGGCGCACAGCGAAAAGCTCGACGGCATTACCCTGCCCGAACCCGACGCCCCTTCGGTACGTCTCGCTTTAGATCCCAATCAGCCGCGGATTGTGCTGCGTGACGGGGTGGTCTCTTATGACGATCGTCCGATCCTGAATCATCTCAGCTGGACGGTTAATCCGGGCGAACACTGGCAGATTGTCGGCCCCAACGGCGCGGGGAAATCGACGCTGCTGAGTCTGATCACCGGCGATCACCCGCAGGGCTACAGCAACGATCTGACCCTGTTTGGCCGCCGTCGCGGAAGCGGTGAAACCATCTGGGATATCAAAAAGCATATCGGCTATGTCAGCAGCAGCCTGCATCTGGATTACCGGGTCAGCACCACCGTACGCAATGTGATCCTCTCCGGGTACTTTGATTCCATCGGTATTTATCAGGCGGTATCGGACAAACAGAACAAGCTGGCCCAGCAGTGGCTGGATATTCTGGGGATGGACAACCGGGTCGCTGATGCGCCGTTTCACAGTCTGTCCTGGGGGCAGCAGCGTCTGGCATTGATCGTCCGGGCGCTGGTGAAACACCCGACCCTGCTGATCCTCGATGAGCCGCTTCAGGGGCTGGATCCGCTGAACCGCCAGCTGATCCGTCGCTTTGTGGATGTGCTGATTGGCGAAGGTGAGACCCAGTTACTGTTTGTCTCACATCATGCTGAAGACGCACCGGCCTGCATCACGCACCGTCTGGAGTTTATCCCGGACGGTGAGCACTATCGTTACCTGCTGAGCAAAATCGATTAACTTCCGGAGGGCACCGCCCTCCGCTTTTCAGATAACCTGCAGTGATACTTCTTTATCTCTTTGATCTACAATGCGACTGGATCAAAAAAAAGCGGGTTTGAAAAACAGTGTAAACGATTCCACTAATTTATCCCATGTCACACTTTTCACGTCTCTGTTATGCTATGGTTATTACATACCATAAGCCTAATGGAGCGAAATATGCGAGTTCTGGTAACAGGTGGTAGCGGTTACATAGGAAGTCATACCTGTGTGCAACTGCTGCAAAACGGTCATGATGTCATCATCCTCGACAACCTGTGCAATAGTAAGCGCAGCGTGCTGCCTGTGATTGAACGTCTTGGCGGAAAACAGCCGACTTTCGTCGAAGGTGACATCCGCAATGAAGCGTTGATGACCGAGATCCTCCACGACCACGCCATTGAAACGGTGATCCACTTCGCTGGCCTGAAAGCGGTCGGTGAGTCGGTCGCGAAGCCGCTTGAGTATTACGACAACAACGTCAACGGTACCCTGCGTCTTATCTCCGCCATGCGCGCGGCGAACGTCAAAAACTTCATCTTTAGCTCATCCGCCACCGTCTACGGCGATCAGCCCAAAATTCCTTACGTTGAAAGCTTCCCCACCGGTACGCCACAAAGCCCGTATGGCAAAAGCAAACTGATGGTGGAACAGATCCTGACCGACCTGCAAAAAGCACAGCCGGAGTGGAGCATCGCCCTGCTGCGCTACTTCAACCCGGTCGGTGCCCATCCGTCAGGCGATATGGGTGAAGATCCGCAGGGCATTCCGAATAACCTGATGCCGTATATCGCACAGGTGGCGGTGGGCCGCCGCGAGTCGCTGGCGGTGTTCGGCAATGACTACCCAACCGAAGATGGCACCGGCGTACGTGATTACATCCACGTTATGGATCTGGCCGACGGCCACGTGGCGGCAATGCAGCAGCTGGCCGACAAACCGGGCGTGCATATTTACAACCTCGGCGCCGGTATTGGCAGCAGCGTGCTGGATGTGGTTAACGCCTTCAGCAAAGCCTGCGGTAAGCCGGTCAACTATCACTTCGCCCCCCGCCGCGAAGGAGACCTCCCGGCATACTGGGCTGATGCAACCAAAGCCGATAAAGAGCTTAACTGGCGTGTTACCCGCACGCTGGATGAAATGGCACAGGATACCTGGCACTGGCAGTCTCGCCACCCACAAGGTTATCCGGACTAAGGATCCGTCATGACTTCATTCAATCCCGTCGATCATCCGCATCGTCGTTTTAACCCGCTTAGCGGGCAATGGATTTTGGTGTCTCCGCATCGCGCCAAGCGCCCCTGGCAGGGGGCGCAAGAGACGCCTGCAAAACAGACGCTGCCACAGCACGACCCGGACTGCTTCCTGTGTCCGGGCAACACCCGCGTAACGGGAGATAAAAACCCGGACTACAAAGGCACCTTCGTTTTCACCAACGATTTTGCCGCGCTCATGACCGACACGCCGGACGCGCCGCAGAGCGATGATCCGCTGATGCGTTGTGAAAGCGCCCGGGGAACCAGCCGCGTGATCTGCTTCTCGCCCGATCACAGCAAAACGCTACCGGAGCTTAGCGTTGATGCGCTGAAAGAGGTGGTGAGCACCTGGCAGGCACAAACTGCGGAGCTGGGCCAGACTTATCCGTGGGTGCAGGTATTCGAAAATAAAGGCGCCGCGATGGGCTGCTCTAACCCGCATCCACACGGGCAGATCTGGGCGAACAGTTTCCTGCCCAACGAAGCCGAACGAGAAGATCGCCTGCAAAAAGCCTATTACGCGGAAAACGGCTCCCCGATGCTGGTGGACTACACCCGGCGTGAACTGGCCGACGGTAGCCGTACTGTGGTCGAAACGGAACACTGGCTGGCCGTTGTGCCGTACTGGGCGGCGTGGCCCTTTGAAACGCTGCTGCTGCCTAAAGCACATGTTCAGCGCATTACGGATCTCAGCGACGCACAGCGTGACGATCTTGCGCTGGCGCTGAAAAAGCTGACCAGCCGTTACGACAATCTGTTCCAGTGCTCCTTCCCGTACTCAATGGGCTGGCACGGCGCACCGTTTAACGGCGAAGAGAATCAACACTGGCAGTTGCATGCCCATTTCTATCCGCCGCTGCTGCGTTCTGCGACGGTGCGTAAATTTATGGTGGGCTATGAAATGCTGGCGGAAACCCAGCGTGACCTGACGGCAGAACAGGCCGCAGAACGCCTGCGTGCCGTTAGCGATGTCCATTATCGCGAATCAGGAGTCTAATAAATGAGTCTGAAAGATAAAACACAATCCCTGTTTGCTGAAAAATTTGGCTACCCTGCCACCCACGTTATCCAGGCACCTGGCCGCGTAAACCTGATTGGTGAACACACCGACTACAACGACGGTTTTGTTCTGCCCTGTGCCATTGATTACCAGACGGTGATCGCCTGCGCAAAGCGCGATGACCACAAAGTGCGCGTGATTGCGGCGGATTACGGTAATGAGATGGACGAGTTTTCCCTCGATGCCCCGATTGTTATCCACGACAGCCAGCAGTGGTCCAACTATGTGCGCGGCGTGGTGAAACATCTGCAAAAGCGTAATAAGAATTTTGGCGGTGCGGATCTCGTCATCAGCGGCAACGTGCCACAAGGGGCCGGTTTAAGCTCGTCGGCATCCCTGGAAGTGGCGGTGGGAACCGTCTTCCAGCAGCTGTACCATCTGCCGCTGGACGGTGCGCAAATTGCACTGAACGGCCAGGAAGCGGAGAATCAGTTTGTGGGCTGCAACTGCGGCATCATGGACCAGCTTATCTCCGCGCTGGGCAAAAAAGAGCATGCGTTACTGATTGACTGCCGAACGCTTGGAACCAAAGCCGTTCCCCTGCCAAAGGGTGCCGCGGTCGTGATTATCAACAGCAACTTTAAACGTACGCTGGTGGGCAGCGAGTACAACACCCGCCGCGAGCAGTGCGAAACCGGCGCACGCTTCTTCCAGCAGCCGGCCCTGCGCGACGTGACGCTTGATGAATTCAACAAAGTGGCGCACGAGCTGGATCCGGTAGTAGCAAAACGCGTTCGTCATGTGCTGACCGAAAACGCCCGAACCGTTGAAGCCGCTTCCGCGCTGGCCAAAGGAGATCTGAAACGTATGGGGGAACTGATGGCAGAGTCCCACGCCTCCATGCGCGATGACTTCGAAATCACCGTTCCGCAAATCGATACCCTGGTGGAGATTGTCAAAGCGGTCATCGGCGATAAAGGCGGTGTACGCATGACGGGCGGTGGTTTTGGTGGCTGCATCGTCGCTCTGGTGCCGGAAGATCTCGTCCCGGCCGTCCAGTCGGCGGTGGAGAAACAGTACGAAGCCAAAACGGGCATTAAAGAAACGTTCTATGTTTGTAAAGCATCACAAGGAGCCGGACAGTGCTAAACGAAACGCCAACCCTCGCACCGGATGGTCTGCCGTATCGCCTGTTAACCCTGCGCAACAGCGCGGGGATGGTTGTTACGCTCATGGACTGGGGTGCCACCCTACTTTCCGCCCGCGTACCAATGCCAGACGGCAGCGTGCGCGAAACTCTTCTCGGCTGCGCCTCGCCTGAGCAGTATATCAACCAGGCCGCCTATCTTGGCGCGTCCGTCGGGCGCTATGCGAACCGCATTGCGAAAAGCCGTTTTGAGCTTGACGGTGTTCGCTACACGTTGCTGCCAAGCCAGGGTGAGAACCAGCTGCATGGTGGACCGGAAGGATTTGACAAACGCCGCTGGAAAATTGTCCAGCAAAACGACCGGGAAGTGCTGTTTTCACTTGACTCGCTGGATGGCGACCAGGGATTCCCGGGTAACCTTACCGCGTTTGCACGCTTTACGCTGACCGACGACAACCGTATCGCCATTGAATACCGTGCGACGGTCGATAAGCCGTGTCCGGTCAACCTGACCAACCACGCCTACTTCAATCTGGACGGTAATCAGTGCGATGTGCGTAACCATAAGCTGCAGATCCTTGCGGATGCCTATTTGCCGGTGGACGAGATGGGCATTCCGTATCAGGGGCTGAAGCCCGTGGAAGGTACCAGCTTTGACTTCCGCAACGCAAAATCCATCGCCCAGGATTTCCTGAGCGATGACGATCAGCGCAAGGTGAAAGGTTACGACCACGCGTTCCTGCTGCAGGCACAAGGCGATGTGAAACAGCCTGCTGCACAGGTCTGGTCTGCGGATGAAAAACTGCAGATGACGGTCTACACCAGCGCCCCTGCCCTGCAATTCTACTCCGGTAACTATCTTGGCGGGACAACCGCACGAGAGCACGGCGAGTACAGCGACTGGCAAGGTCTGGCGCTGGAAAGCGAGTTCCTGCCGGACAGCCCGAACCATCCCGAATGGCCACAGCCGGACTGTGTCCTGCGCCCGGGTGAAGAGTACGTCAGCGTCACCGAGTATCATTTTACTCCGCACGCTTAACCTCCGGCCGCAACATCGTCAGCCCTCCCCTGGAGGGCTTTTTTCTGCACGCCTTGCTGAAAATAGCGCCAATCGCAGACAAAATCATAACCCTGGATTCACAAGCACCTTACACTCAGAGACTATTTTCGCTATGGTTAGGGTTAAGCGTTGCTGCTGGCACGGCCACGGCAATATAATGAGAATTGTTATCATTCTAAAAATGTTTGAGGAGTAAGAGATGGCTATTACTAAGCTGGTTCTGGTGCGCCACGGCGAAAGCCAGTGGAACAACGAAAACCGCTTCACCGGTTGGTACGACGTTGATCTGTCAGAGAAAGGCGTAAGCGAAGCAAAAGCAGCAGGTAAACTGCTGAAAGAAGAAGGCTTCAGCTTTGATTTTGCTTACACCTCTGTGCTGAAACGTGCCATCCACACCCTGTGGAACGTGCTGGACGAGCTGGATCAGGCCTGGCTGCCGGTTGAGAAATCCTGGAAACTGAACGAGCGTCACTATGGTGCGCTGCAGGGTCTGAACAAAGCCGAAACCGCTGAGAAGTACGGTGACGAGCAGGTTAAACAGTGGCGTCGCGGCTTCGCGGTCACCCCACCAGAGCTGACCAAAGATGACGAGCGCTATCCGGGCCACGACCCGCGTTACGCGAAACTGACCGACGCTGAGCTGCCAACCACCGAGAGCCTGGCGCTGACCATTGACCGCGTTGTTCCTTACTGGAACGAAACCATTCTGCCACGCCTGAAAAGCGGTGAGCGCGTGATCATCGCCGCTCACGGTAACTCCCTGCGCGCGCTGGTGAAATACCTGGACAACATGGGTGAAGACGAGATCCTCGAACTGAACATCCCGACTGGCGTACCGCTGGTGTATGAGTTCGACGAAAACTTCAAGCCAATCAAACACTACTATCTGGGTAACGCGGATGAGATCGCAGCGAAAGCCGCGGCTGTTGCGAACCAGGGTAAAGCGAAGTAATTTTCGCCGGACATAAAAAAAGCGCGGAGCCTTCCGCGCTTTTTTATTTGTGCCGGAAGAATCAACCGCGACGGGCTTTTACCGCATTCGCCAGCTGACGCAGGATGGCGTCGGTATCTTCCCAGCCAATGCAGGCATCCGTCACGCTCTTGCCATAGACCAGCGGCTCGCTGCCTTCGAGGTTCTGGTTACCCTCAACCAGATGGCTTTCAATCATCACCCCTATCACCGCTTTCTCGCCGCCAGCAATCTGCTGACAAACATCTGCGCCGACTTCCATCTGCTTTTTAAACTGCTTGCTGGAGTTGGCGTGGCTGAAGTCGATCATCACCTGAGGCGGCAGCCCGGCTTTTTCCAGCCCGACCTTCACTTCCGCGACATGTTTTGCGCTGTAGTTAGGCTCTTTACCGCCGCGCAGAATGATATGGCAGTCACCGTTACCGCTGGTGTTAACAATGGCAGAGTGACCCCATTTGGTCACGGACAGGAAGCAATGTGGTGCCCCTGCCGCATTGATGGCGTCAATAGCGACTTTGATGGTGCCATCGGTACCGTTTTTAAAACCCACCGGGCAAGAGAGGCCGGACGCCAGTTCACGGTGAACCTGAGATTCAGTGGTACGCGCGCCAATGGCGCCCCAGCTCATCAGGTCTGCCAGATATTGTGGCGTAATCATATCCAGGAACTCACCGGCGGCAGGCAGGCCACTGTCGTTAATCTCCAGCAAAAGCTTGCGCGCAATACGCAGGCCGTCGTTAATCTGGAAGCTGTTGTCCATATGCGGATCGTTAATCAGCCCTTTCCAGCCAACGGTGGTGCGCGGCTTTTCAAAGTACACGCGCATCACAATTTCCAGCTCATCTTTAAGCTCTTCGCGCAGCTTAAGCAGTCTCGCGGCATACTCTTTTGCCGCGGCAGGATCGTGGATAGAGCACGGGCCAATCACCACCAGAAGACGATCGTCATTACCTTTCAGGATCTTGTGGATCGCTTTACGAGCATGAGAAACCGTGTTTGCGGCATTTTCAGTGGCGGGGAATTTCTCAAGGAGTGCTACAGGAGGTAATAACTCATTGATCTCTTTAATGCGTAAATCGTCGTTCTGATAATTCATCTTCTTTCCAGCTCTGCCATATCTTTAGTAATGAAAGCAATCCTTTCAATCTATCTTGTCGACCAGGAAGTGTAAACACGGTTTTACACTTCACGCAGATAATTCCTGGAATTCGCCTAAAAATCGCCACAAAATAGCGAAAAACGAGATCTAACCTAAGCTTTTTAACTGTAACAACCATTTTTGCTTTATTAAACGCGATTCCCTACTGACGTAAGTCCGTCTGGCGGGATCTTTCGCCTCTGAAAAAGATGCACTGTTGGAGAATGTTATCCAGCGTAACGACAAGAACAGGAGCACCATGATGAAAATGACGAAACTGGCAACTCTCTTCCTGACGGCAACCCTCACCCTGGCAAGCGGCAGCATTCTTGCGGCTGAAACGAGCTCATCGGGTAACGGCGATGCTAACGCGGCTGCGTCAGCAGGCCAGGTCGCCCCTGATGCCAAACAGAATGTCGCCCCGAACAATGTCGATAACAGCCAAATTAATAACGGGAACACGAACACCGGCGGCACGATGCTGCACCCTGATGGTACCGACTCCGGCACCATGAATCATGACAATATGAGCAAGGATGAGGTTCACAAAAACACGATGTGTAAAGACGGACGTTGCCCGGACGCGAATGACAAAGTGGGCGATGATGCCAATACCAAAACGGATGGTACAACCCAGTAACCGGTTAGGGATTTAACTGCGAAAGGAGAGCTCAGGCTCTCCTTTCTTTTTGAGTAACTTATTAAAAACGCTACACTAATAACAATAACGAATCAGGAAAGATAACATGGCACACACGCATTCCCACGCCTCCGGCGACGACAACGCTAAACGCCTGCTGCTGGCCTTCGGCGTTACCGCCACCTTCATGATTATTGAGGTGATCGGTGGTTTGATCTCCGGCTCCCTGGCGCTGCTGGCTGACGCCGGACATATGCTTACCGATGCAGCAGCGCTGCTTTTTGCCCTCCTGGCCGTACAGTTTGCCCGTCGTCCTCCTAATGCACGCCATACATTCGGCTGGCTGAGGCTGACGACGCTTGCCGCGTTTGTTAATGCGATTGCGCTGGTGGTCATTACCCTTCTTATCGTCTGGGAGGCCGTTCAGCGCTTCAGACACCCTCAGCCGGTCGCCGGGATGACAATGATGGCGATCGCCGTGGCGGGGCTGCTTGCCAATCTTCTGGCCTTCTGGATTTTGCATCGCGGCAGTGGTGAAAAGAACCTTAACGTACGCGCCGCGGCTCTGCATGTGATGGGAGATTTACTGGGCTCGGTGGGAGCCATTGTTGCCGCACTGGTGATCCTCTACACCGGCTGGACGCCTGTCGACCCTATTCTTTCTGTACTGGTCTCGTGTCTGGTGTTACGCAGCGCCTGGCGGCTATTGAAGGAGAGCGTCAATGAGTTGCTGGAGGGGGCGCCCGCCTCTGTGGATATCGCCGAGTTAAAGCGTAATCTGCATCGTTCAGTTCCTGAAGTACGTAACGTCCACCACGTACACGTCTGGCTGGTGGGCGAAAAACCGGTTATGACGTTGCACGTCCAGGTCATCCCGCCGCACGACCACGATGCGCTGCTCGAACGCATCCAGCACTTTCTTGAACATCACTATGAAATTGGTCACGCGACCATCCAGATGGAGTACCAGCCCTGTAACGGGCCGGATTGCCACCTGAATGAGGCGCAGTCCGACCATTCACATCATCACCACCATTAACTGGAGAGCGCGTGAGAGCCTCGCTCATGCGCGCTGTTAATCCACATCCGGCTTCCGTTCAGGGCAATGAAGGTCAACAGCAGATATTCCAGAGACATCGCATAGACGCCCTGCAGGGCGAAAATCACCACGCTGATGACATTGATGATGACCCACAGCAGCCAGTTCTCAACGTATTTACGGGTCATCAGGATCATCGCCGCAATGGACAACACCATCATGCAGGAATCCCAGAACGGGAAAGCATCCGGCTGAAGCACAGGCATTGTCACCTGTAACCCGATGCCGGACATGGCCGCCACAGCAATGCGGGTCAGGAAAGCAAATACCGGGTTGATGTAGACCGTCATTAAACCAATGGCGACCACACACGCGACAAACCAGGCGATGGCTTTCGGCAAGGGTAACCAGCGGATCTGCAGCTCGGCCTCCTGCTGGCTGTTCTGCCGAGACCACGCGTACCACCCGTAGATATTGGCCGCAAAAAAGAACAGCTGCAAAAGCAAGCTTGCGTAGAGCTGGATCTGGAAGAAGATAATCGCAAACAGCGTAACGTTAATGAGCCCGAACGCGTAATTGCTGATCTTCTCCAGGCTTGCGAGCCAGATACAGAGTAATCCCGCCAGCGTGCCAACGGCCTCAATCCATGACAGGTCATAGCCACCTGCACCAATCGGTATATGAACCAGAATGTTTTGTGTGCTAAAAAAATCCATCTTTTCCCCGGAACGTAGTGAATTAAGTACGTAGTGTAGCCGCAAAATCCAGCATGCGGTTAAGTGGAACTAACGCGCCTTCACGCAGAGCGGCATCCACATGGATCTCATGCGCCGCACCGCCGGTTTCTAACCCTTCGGCAATCGCTTTCAGGCCGTTCATCGCCATCCACGGACAGTGCGCACAGCTGCGGCACGTGGCTCCCTCGCCTGCGGTTGGCGCTTCGAGGAGCTCTTTCTCCGGCACGGCCTGCTGCATCTTGTAGAAGATACCGCGATCGGTCGCCACGATAAGCTGCTTATGCGGCAACGTTCTGGCAGCATTAATAAGCTGGCTGGTTGAACCCACGGCATCGGCCATGTCGACAATCGACTGCGGTGATTCAGGATGAACAAGAATAGCGGCGTCAGGGTAAAGCGCCTTCATGCGGGACAGTGCCTGCGTCTTGAACTCGTCATGAACGATGCAGGCGCCCCGCCAGCAGAGCACATCTGCCCCGGTCTGCTTCTGGACGTAGCTTCCCAGATGGCGGTCGGGTGCCCAGATAATCTTCTCACCCAGGCTGTCCAGGTGCTCAATCAGTTCAACGGCGATGCTCGACGTAACAACCCAGTCTGCGCGCGCTTTCACTGCTGCCGACGTATTGGCGTAAACCACCACGGTCCGGTCAGGATGGGCATCGCAGAAGGCCGAGAATTCGTCAATCGGACAGCCGAGATCCAGTGAACACTCCGCGTTCAGGGTTGGCATCAGGATGGTTTTTTCAGGGCTAAGGATTTTTGCCGTTTCCCCCATAAAACGCACCCCCGCAACCAGTAGCGTGGAAGCAGGATGTTTTGCACCAAAGCGCGCCATCTCCAGAGAGTCAGAAATACAGCCTCCGGTCTCTTCCGCCAGCTGCTGGATTTCCGGATCGGTGTAGTAATGTGCCACCATCACGGCATCTCGCTCTTTGAGAAGACGCTTGATTTTCTCACGGTAGAACTGCTTTTCATCCATGCTCAGCGGAACAGGCTTCGGCGGGAAGGGATAGATTGCGGCTTCAGGATCAAACATCACGCTCATTATGGCTTCTCGTTTTACTGGCTTAACAATATTGCCTTTCTTTTGCCTGACATAGCAAAACGCAGGGCAATTGTGTTTTGTATACTAAACAAGATAGCGAATCTGGAGTGAAAAGTCACCGGGAATAGATGTGCGGAGCATTTGTTGTATCGCAGATAGCAAAAAAGCGCCTTTAGGGCGCTTTTTAACATTGGTGGGTCGTGCAGGATTCGAACCTGCGACCAATTGATTAAAAGTCAACTGCTCTACCAACTGAGCTAACGACCCCTTGCGGGATTTTTCTTCGAAGTGGTGGGTCGTGCAGGATTCGAACCTGCGACCAATTGATTAAAAGTCAACTGCTCTACCAACTGAGCTAACGACCCATTCGGGTGCTGACTTCGAAGATTTTACTCGGTTCCACGTTTGAAGTGGTGGGTCGTGCAGGATTCGAACCTGCGACCAATTGATTAAAAGTCAACTGCTCTACCAACTGAGCTAACGACCCGAGTGGTGGGTGATGACGGGCTCGAACCGCCGACCCCCTCCGTGTAAAGGAGATGCTCTACCAACTGAGCTAATCACCCACTCTGTACTGCCGGAACTGCTTTAAGTGGTGGGTCGTGCAGGATTCGAACCTGCGACCAATTGATTAAAAGTCAACTGCTCTACCAACTGAGCTAACGACCCACTTTTACGCTGCTTTCACGTTGTTTGATATCCCGTGGCAACGGCGGCATATATTACTGATTTAAGAATTCTGCGCAACAAAAATTTCGATGAAGATCACTTAACTGCTTAGTAATCATGCTGCACGACCAGAAATAACGCGATTTCTGGTCATGCGATAATCATCCCATCGAACTCAGACGTTTTTGCGCCTGTTTGGCCCCTTCCGTGCCCGGGAATTTTGCAACCACCTGCTGATAAACCGCTTTGGCTTTCGCAGTGTCACCTTTGTCCTGCATGATCACGCCGACCTTAAACATCGCATCAGGCGCTTTTGGCGATTTCGGGTAATTTTTCACCACAGAAGCGAAATAAAACGCCGCATCGTCCTTTTTACCCTTGTTGTAATTCAACTGACCCAGCCAGTAATTTGCGTTTGGCTGGTAAGTGGAATCCGGGTACTTCTTAACGAAGTTCTGAAACGCAACGATAGCATCATCCTGGCGCGATTTATCCTGTACCAGTGCAATGGCCGCGTTGTAATCCGTGTTCGCGTCACCGCTCTGCACAGGCGCCCCTGTCGCAGCAGAGGCATCGGCTGAAGGCGCTGGCGCGTCTGCGGCCGCTCCGCTTTGATCGCCCGCGGCAGGTTGCGCTGCGCCACCGCTGCTCAGGCTATCAATCTGCAGCAAGATCTGCTTTTGACGTTCCACAACCTGGTTAAGCTGATACTGGCTCTCCTGAATCTGACCACGGAGGGAGTCGATATCAGTTTGGTTATCGGAAAGTTGTTGCTGGAGTTGGGTTAAAAGCTGACTGTGAGCGTTAGAGATACGCTCGAGTTGAGTGACCCGGTCTTCCACCGAGCCTGAGCCGACACTACTGATTGGTGCCTGAGCAAAAGCGGCCCAGGGGGCCGCTATTCCAACCAGTAACGACAGACTCAAAAGATGATGTCTGAAGTTACTGCTCATGCAATTCTCTTAGTAAACCAGTACGGCACGACGGTTTTTGGCGTAAGCCGCTTCGTCATGACCCAGTACTGCAGGTTTTTCTTTACCGTAAGAAACGATGGAGATCTGGTCAGCAGAAACGCCTTTACCCTGCAGGTACATTTTAACAGCGTTAGCACGACGTTCACCCAGGGAGATGTTGTACTCTGGAGTACCACGTTCGTCCGCGTGACCTTCTACGGTGACTTTGTAAGACGGGTTGCTACGCAGGAAGTTAGCGTGAGCATCCAGCATCGCAGCGAAGTCAGAACGGATGTCGTATTTATCCAGATCGAAGTAAACGATGTTGTTCTGCTGCAGCTGCTGCATCTGAAGACGCGCTTGCTCTTCAGAGGACATGTTGCCATTGCCGTTCGCGTCCATACCGGTGCCGGCACCCATCATGCCTTCGCCGCTCTGGTCATTGCTGGCGTTCTTGTTAGAAGAACACGCTGCGATTGCCATTACAGGCAGAGCGATCATCAGCCCCTTCAGCACTTTGTTCAGTTGCATTTCTATGATTCCTTTAGTAATCAATTAATTATTATTTACAGATACGGCGACCAGGCAGGGGATTTTACCTGTCCATCAGTTGCCGGAATACGCGCTTTGAAACGCCCATCTGTAGAAACCAGATTCAGCACAGATCCCATCCCCTGAGAAGAGCTGTAGATTACCATAGTGCCGTTAGGTGCCAGACTTGGCGTTTCATCCAGGAACGTTGACGACAGAACTTGGACGCCACCCGCTACCAGATCTTGTTTGGCAATGTGCTGCTGCCCACCGTTGGAGCTGACCATTACCATAAATTTACCGTCGCTGCTCACATCTGCGTTCTGGTTCTGAGAGCCTTCCCAGGTGATACGCTGCGGAGCACCGCCGTTGATGTTCACTTTATAGATTTGTGGACGGCCTGCCTGGTCAGAGGTAAACGCCAGGTTCTGGCTGTCCGGGAACCATGATGGTTCCGTATTGTTGCTGCGACCATCCGTCACCTGACGGATCTGACCAGAACCAATGTCCATCACGTACAGGTTCAGGCTACCGGTTTTGGACAGCGCAAAGGCCAGCTTAGAGCCGTCCGGCGAGAACGAAGGCGCACCGTTGTGACGTGGGAACGACGCCACCTGACGAACAGCACCGTTAGCCAGCGTCTGGATAACCAGCGCAGAACGACCGCTTTCGAAGGTCACGTAGGCCAGTTTAGAACCGTCCGGAGACCAGGCTGGAGACATCAGTGGCTGAGAAGAGCGTTTCACCAGGAACTGGTTGTAACCGTCGTAGTCAGAGACGCGCAGCTCATACGGGAACTGGCCGCCGTTGGTCTGTACCACATAGGCGATACGGGTACGGAACGCACCTTTAATACCGGTCAGTTTTTCGAATACCGCATCGCTGGCAGCGTGAGCCGCATAGCGCAGGTACTGTTTAGTGACCTTGTAAGAGTTCTGAGCCAGAACGGTACCCGGTGCACCGCCGGTATCCACCAGCTGCCAGGCCACGTTGTAAGAGCCGTCCGGGTTAGGGGTAACCTGACCCACAACCACGGCATCAATGCCCAGTGCAGACCACGCGGCAGGCTGAACTTCCTGCGCGCTACCCGGCTGCTGAGGCAGACGAGAACGATCTAACGGGTTGAATTTACCGCTGTTACGCAGGTCAGCTGCCACGATGCCGCCGGCATCTTCAGGCGCCGCACCAGGGCCAGCCCACTGGAATGGAACTACACCGATTGGGCGTGCCGAGTCCACCCCCTGGGTGATCTCGATACGTACTTCTGCGTGCAGTACAGCTGCCCACAGCATTAAGAAACTAAATGCTACACGTAATGCCTGCTTCATCATATCTCCCTTATCTGGGTAACCTTACCCACGATAATTTAGCAGAATGTTAACAAACCCAAATAGACAAAACTACTAAACCCTGGTTACGACAATAGACTGTTTTCCATACTTCCGTAAGGAGAGTCGATTACAGCTTAAAGTCCAGTTTGGCATCTTTTATCTTTTCATAAACAGCCTCACTAGGCGGTTTAGGAATGTTCGCCGATCTTGCTGCGGCCAATGCTGCCTGACAAAGCGCAGGATCGCCCCCTTCAGACGTCACATTTTTCAACCGGCCGTCTGGCGCAAGGTTGATATGCAGCACGCACTGTTTACCCTGATAAAGGCCTGCATCAAACAGGCGACTCTGAATAGCCACCTGAATCTGCTTAGCGTAAGCGCTGATATCCGCCCCCGTCGCACCACCGTTGGCACCCGAAGTACCGCTGTCTTTAGACGGCTGACCACTCCCCTTCGCCCCACCGCCTGTTTTCGGCGCATTCTTACCGGAACTGAGATCGCCCAGCAGATCGTCAACGCCCGCAGCGGCAGCGGCTTTCTCTGCAGCAGCCTTTTTCGCTGCAGCTTTTTCAGCAGCCGCTTTTTTATCGGCAGCAGCCTTCTCAGCTGCAGCTTTTTTGTCGGCAGCCGCTTTCTCGGCGGCAGCTTTCTTCTCCGCAGCCGCTTTTTCAGCAGCGGCGGCTTTTTCTGCCGCAGCTTTCTCGGCAGCAGCGGCTTTCTTCGCAGCCTCGGCAGCTGCTTTCTTCTCGGCTTCCTGAGCCGCTTTTTTCGCGGCTTCGGCTTCCGCTTTCTTCTGAGCATCAGCAGCGGCTTTTTTCGCGGCTTCTGCTTCCGCTTTCTTCTGAGCATCAGCGGCGGCTTTCTTCGCGGCTTCCGCTTCCGCTTTCTTCTGGGCGTCGGCAGCGGCTTTCTTCGCCGCTTCTGCCGCTAATTTCGCCTGGGCATCAGCCTGTGCTTTGGCATCCGCTGCGGCTTTCGCTGCCGCTTCTTCCGCCTGCTTTTGCTGTTCCTGGGCTTTCTTCGCGGCCTCTTCGGCTTGCTTCTGCTGTTGTGCCTGCTCTTTCGCGGCTTCCTGCGCCTGCAAACGTTCTTTCTCAAGCTGCTTCAGACGTTCCTGCTCGGCGGCCTGCTTTTCACGCAGTTCCTCCGCTTGCTGTTGCGCCTGTTTTTCTCGCTGCTCTTCAGCCCGTTTTGCACTCGCCTGCTGCTGTTGCTGACGGTTATAGTTCTGCACGACCGCACCGGGATCCACCATGACGGCGTCGATAGAAGAACCGCCACCGCCGCCTGATGCATCAATATGCTCGTCGAACGAACTCCAGATCAGCCCTGCAAAAAGGATCACATGCAGCACTGCGGAGACGATTATCGCTCGCTTAAGCTTGTCGTTCTGTTCGGTTGCCTTTGACACTATCGGTTCCCAAAAACTACGCGGATGATCAAATAGGCTGAGTCATTAAGCCGACAGACTTAACACCCGCACTATGTAGCAAGTTCAGCGCTTTAATAATTTCATCGTAAGGCACGTCTTTCGCACCACCGATTAAGAAGACCGTTTTCGGATTTGACTCCAGGCGTCGTTGCGCTTCAGCAATCACCTGCTCCGGCGGTAGCTGATCCATACGATCTTTCTCTACCACGACGCTGTATTGCCCTACGCCGGAAACCTCAATGATGACCGGAGGATCGTCATTGGTGCTTACCGCCTGTGATTCTGTCGCATCCGGCAGATCAACTTCCACGCTCTGGGTAATGATGGGCGCTGTCGCCATAAAGATCAGCAGCAACACCAGCAGTACGTCCAGCAGCGGAACGATATTGATTTCGGACTTGAGCTCGCGACGACCTCGTCCACGCGATCTGGCCATGGTTTACCCCTTGTTGCTCTCGGTGCTGGTAAACGCCTGACGGTGCAGAATCGCGGTGAACTCTTCCATGAAGTTGTCGTAGTTCAGTTCCAGTTTATTCACGCGCTGGTTCAGACGGTTGTAAGCCATAACCGCCGGGATTGCCGCAAACAGACCGATAGCGGTTGCAATCAGTGCTTCTGCAATACCCGGTGCAACCATCTGCAACGTCGCCTGCTTCACTGCGCCCAGCGCGATAAAGGCGTGCATGATCCCCCACACCGTACCAAACAGGCCGATATACGGGCTGATGGACCCCACCGTTCCCAGGAAAGGAATGTGCGTTTCAAGATTTTCCAGCTCGCGGTTCATAGAGATACGCATCGCACGCGAGGCCCCTTCCACCACCGCTTCAGGCGCGTGGCTGTTCGCACGGTGCAGACGGGCAAACTCTTTGAATCCGCTGTAGAAAATTTGTTCGGAGCCAGCGAGACTATCGCGACGACCCTGACTTTCCTGATACAGACGGGACAGTTCGATACCCGACCAGAACTTGTCTTCAAACGCTTCCGCTTCACGGCCAGCCGCATTGAGAATACGCGTTCTCTGGATGATGATGGCCCAGGATGCGATTGAAAAACCAATTAAAATCAGCATGATAAGTTTAACCAGAAGGCTTGCCTTCAGGAACAAATCAAGGATATTCATGTCAGTCACTGCTTAAACTCCGCGACAATAGACTTAGGAAGCGCACGAGGCTTCATTATGGTTGGATCAACACAGACAATCAGTACTTCAGCTGAGTTCAGTACGGTGTTCTCTGCATTGACTATCCGCTGCGTGAAAACCAGCGAGGTTCCGCGCATTGATGTAATTTCAGTTTGGACTTCGAGCATATCGTCGAGTCTGGCAGGCGCAAAATACTCAAGCGTCATCTTGCGTACCACAAAGGCAACTCGCTCAGCCAACAGTACCTGTTGACTAAAGTGATGATGGCGCAGCATCTCTGTGCGTGCCCGTTCATAAAAAGCAACGTAGCTGGCGTGGTAAACCACACCACCGGCATCGGTATCTTCGTAATAGACACGAACCGGCCATCGAAACAGCGTTGTATTCACTTTACATCCCGGTAATGCAACAAAAGTTTATGCTTTAAACTTCGCTACTATACGCGCGGGAATGATGGTTTGGAATGGGAGAAAGTAAACGGAGAGTAAATTTTTATGGGCTCGGGTAAGCCCATATGGTTAACGGACATTTCTTATTCAGAAGAAGAAGAAAATCAATCCAGCAAGCAGCACGATATCGGCGATAAGCGGGCAGAAAATGCCCTGCCAGTGAATCGCTTTCGGACGAAAGCCTACGCCGTGGATCACACCTGCGCACACCGCCCACATAATGAGAAAGCCGTGCCAGATCTCAAGCTCGCTGGTCTTCGCTGCAAAACGCGAAGGGTCCCAGAAGATACACCCTGCCAGCAGTAATGCCATCACTAAAGAAAGCGCCCGTAACGGGCGCTTATCCATTACCGCATATAACGTTGCGATAATCTTCATTAGTGTTTTTCTTCACCCGCTTTGGTCGCTTCAACGTGCTCAAGCGCCAGGGCAGTGATGACACCAAAAGCACAGGCAAGAAGCGTCCCTAAAATCCATGCGAAATACCACATATTCAGCTCCTTACTTAGTACATAGAGTGGGTGTTGCTTTCGATATGTTCTTTAGTGATACGACCGAACATTTTCCAGTAACACCAGATGGTGTAGGCCAGAACAATCGGAACGAACACGCAAGCAACATAAGTCATTAAGTTCAGCGTCATATGGCTGGAGGTTGCATCCCACATGGTCAGGCTAGCATTCAGCATGGTGCTGGATGGCATCACGAATGGGAACATAGCGATACCTGCAGTCAGGATGATGCACGCCAGCGTCAGTGATGAGAACACGAACGCCAGAGCGCCTTTTTCCAGACGAGACGTCAGAACCGTCAGCAGCGGCAGCAACACACCCAACGCCGGAATAGCCCACAGCACAGGCATCGCGTTGAAGTTCACCAGCCATGCACCGGCCTCACGCGCCACTTCTTTGGTCAGCGGGTTAGACGGCGCGACGTGGTTAATCGCAGACGTCACCACGTAACCATCAATACCGTAGACCACCCAAACACCTGCCAGCGCGAAGCAGACCAGTGTGATCAGGGCAGCAACCTGAGCCGTTGCACGAGAACGCAGATGCAGCTCACCAACAGTACGCATCTGCAGATAGGTTGCGCCCTGGGTGATGATCATCGCCACACTGACTACGCCTGCCAGCAGACCAAACGGATTCAGCAGCTGGAAGAAGTTACCGGTGTAGTAAAGACGCATGTACTCGTCCATGTGGAACGGTACACCCTGCAGCAGGTTACCGAATGCCACACCAATCACCAGCGGTGGAACGAAGCTACCAATGAAGATGCCCCAGTCCCACATGTTACGCCAGCGGGTGTCTTCAATCTTGGAACGGTAGTCGAAACCGACCGGACGGAAGAATAAAGACGCCAGAACCAGAATCATCGCCACGTAGAAACCGGAGAACGCAGCCGCGTAAACCATCGGCCAGGCAGCGAACAGCGCGCCGCCTGCGGTGATCAGCCACACCTGGTTACCGTCCCAGTGCGGGGCGATGGAGTTGATCATGATTCGACGCTCGGTGTCATTACGACCGAGGAAACGGGTGAGCATCCCCACCCCCATGTCGAAACCATCCGTGACAGCAAAACCGATCAGCAGAACACCGATCAACAGCCACCAGATAAAACGCAATACTTCATAATCGATCATTTGATGACTCCTGTCTTAGCGTGCCGGCTGAGTAGTCACACCGGACTGCTCGTAGTGATAGCGACCGGTTTTCAGGCTGCTTGGGCCAAGGCGCGCGAACTTGAACATCAGGAACAGTTCAGCCACCAGGAACAGGGTGTAGAGACCACAGATCAGCAGCATTGAGAAGATCAGATCGCCTGCTGTCAGCGAGGAGTTGGCCACCGCCGTTGGCAGCACCTCACCAATCGCCCATGGCTGACGTCCATACTCCGCAACAAACCAGCCGGACTCAATTGCGATCCACGGCAGCGGGATAGCATACAGCGCCGTACGCAGCAGCCATTTTTTCTCGCCGATGCGGTTACGAATCACAGACCAGAAGGACGCCGCAATGATCAGCAGCATGATGATGCCGCAGCCTACCATGATACGGAATGCAAAGTAGAGTGGCGCTACGCGTGGAATAGAGTCTTTGGTTGCCATCTGGATCTGCGCTTCCGTCGCGTCGGAGACGTTCGGGGTATAGCGTTTCAGCAGCAGACCGTAGCCCAGATCTTTCTTCACGTCGTTAAACTGGTCACGAACGGCCTGGTCGGTAGAACCGGCACGCAGCTGTTCCAGCAGAGCGTAGGCTTTCATACCGTTACGGATACGGCCTTCGTGCTGCTCCATCAGCTCTTTCAGCCCCGTCACCTGTTTGTCAACAGAACGGGTGGCGATGATACCCAGCGCATAAGGAATTTGAATGGCGAAGCGGTTTTCCTGGGCGTCCTGGTCCGGAATACCGAACAGGGTAAAGGCAGCCGGGGCCGGTTGGGTTTCCCATTCAGCTTCGATTGCGGCGAGCTTGGTTTTCTGTACGTCACCCATTTCATAACCGGATTCATCACCCAGCACGATAACGGAGAGGATGGCAGCCATACCGAAGCTTGCAGCGATAGCAAAGGAACGTTTAGCGAAGGCGAAGTCACGACCACGCAGCATATAGTATGAGCTGATGCCCAGAATGAACATCGCGCCGCACACATAGCCAGAGGCCACGGTGTGGACGAATTTAACCTGAGCAACCGGGTTCAGGACCAGCTCGGCAAAGCTGACCATCTCCATACGCATGGTTTCGAAGTTGAAATCAGACGCAATCGGGTTCTGCATCCAGCCGTTTGCCACCAGGATCCACAGCGCGGACAGGTTAGACCCTAATGCCACCAGCCAGGTCACCGCCATATGCTGGACTTTGCCCAGACGGTCCCAGCCGAAGAAGAACAGACCTACAAAGGTGGATTCGAGGAAGAAGGCCATCAGACCTTCAATGGCCAGCGGCGCACCGAAGATATCCCCTACATAGTGGGAATAATATGACCAGTTAGTCCCGAACTGGAACTCCATGGTCAAACCGGTAGCCACGCCCAGTGCGAAGTTGATACCAAACAACTTGCCCCAGAACTTGGTCATATCTTTATAAATCTGTTTGCCGGACAGAACGTATACCGTTTCCATGATGGCCAGCAGGAACGCCATACCGAGCGTCAGCGGCACAAACAGGAAGTGGTACATCGCGGTCAAGGCAAACTGTAAGCGCGACAGTTCGACTACGTCTAACATTATGACTCCTTGCTCATCGCATGAAGACTCCGAGAGTGAACCCCAGGAAAAGGATCCACACGCATGCCCCAATACAAAGTTATCTGCTCCCCTTCTTCGTTGCCTATTCTCTACAGAATGAAAAAGCAGTGATGAAAGGTTACAAATACGTTAATAAAAAACTCAAATTGGTCCCGCAAATATAATACGCTGCAAAACCCTTACAATAAACAGGTTTTTATTGAATCATATTTACGTTTTTCGACGGCGATCAATTTATAGCAAAATTACCACTTTTCGACCATTTTGATCGGGGACAATTTAGCGCTTTTAAGCACCTTTTTCCAAGGATTAAACTTTGATTTAAATCAAAAACAACGACCGATGTTAACTATGTTTAAACGCGGTAAGAATGGTAAAAACCATGTTAACGATATGTGCATACAAAGCTGTGATTGGTTATCGAAGAAGGGAAAAAATATAAACAGAAGTGATTTTAATTAACGCAAAAGAAAAACACCTTTTAGACGCGGGGCAATCCTTAAAGCGTAGTCGGGCCAGGTTATTTTTCCAGAGTTTGACTGCAACCCTTCGAAATTACATTTAATTTACTTTTCGCGCTCTATAAGTTAACACCGTAGCGTGACTATTTAATGAAAAAAGGCTGCACTTGGCAGCCTTTTTCGTTTTTCAGGCAAGAAGAATGCTAAAGGTTCGTGACTGCCCCGGTCTGAACGTGCCGGTAATCCCCTGCTCTTCACGATCATCCAGTAACCGTTCATTCAGGTCCGTTTCGCCGCACCGTTTCAACGCCGGGTTAACGGATAACGTCGTCTCGCAGACGCTGGACTCCGAAGGGTTGAACAGGCGAAGAATAAGTTCATCA
The DNA here is from genome assembly GCF_001605945.1 of Enterobacter sp. SENG-6. Lineage (NCBI taxonomy): Bacteria > Pseudomonadati > Pseudomonadota > Gammaproteobacteria > Enterobacterales > Enterobacteriaceae > Enterobacter > Enterobacter sp. SENG-6. The sequence goes on along the minus strand of NZ_LOMM01000022.1, from coordinate 165,286 downwards.
CGATCTTCCGCTTTTTTGAGCGCGCTGAGCACGCATCCCGTCGGGGAAAGCGCCAGCAGACTGTAACTTTCCGGCGTGGTGAACGACGCACGGTTTAATTTCATCGCATCCCAGGGGATCTTGTTATAGCACTGCACCGGCGTTAACCACGCCTTAGCCTGCTGCGCGACGCCCGTGCTTTCAGGGGTGCCACTGAAACTGAACAGGCTAAAACGGCAAGTTAACGGACCACGCATCTGGGAATCCGGGACGGGCATCTTAATCCCCGAAGGTCTGCCAGGGCGCAACAGCAAATCTTCTTTTCCGAGTAACCCCACGCCGCGCAGCAGAGTCAGCGCAAAGGCTTTTTTGGTATCGCCCACCACTTCAAATTCACGTAGTCCTTCTGTAAACAGCGCAAGCCCGTTTCGCTTTTCCTGCAGCACGGCATAGTTGAGCAAATTCCAGACAGGAACGGGCGCTTCTTTCCAGCCCTCTTCCTGCCAGCGTTGCATCGCAGCGTCCTGCACGGGGCGAGTAATGGTGCCAAACTGCGTATCCGCGAGCACGTGCTGAGTCGTAAACGGTGTGGGGATCAGCACCCGAACGCGGTGGTCATCCGCCTGGTTATCCAGACGCACCGCCACATCAATACATCTGCTGTTGTGGCTGAGCGTAATGTCAAATGCCACATCAAGAGAACCCTTTCGCTGACGTGCAGCGCGTTCAGAGAGGTTTGCCGGTACAGCAATACGGTGGCGGATCACCGCCCTGCTCTGCCAGGCTTCGTGTATGACGTCAACCTGATGCTCGCCCTGTGCTGAAGTGAGTCTCCACTCTTCCCGTGAAGGCGAGTAGTCGTACTCATCGCCATCATCCGAACTCTCTTCAATCTCCAGTACCCGGTCGTAAATCAGGCCGGTTTCTTTGTCGCGCAGACGCAGCGTACCGTCGTCGTTTATATCAATCTGCCAGAAAGCGTTTTCCAGTAAGGCACCGGTGTTTTGCGCCGGAGAGAGCACCTTCCCGGCTACGTGCGGTTCTATAAACAGCGTACGGTAGCCCATCGACGGCAGGATCTGGCTGAGCTGGATATCAAACTCCATAAACGGTTCGTAGTTACCGTAATGGACAATCTGCCGGTCAATGAGACCAGGGTCGAGCTCGCGCGCGCTGCGAATGAAATACGGGATCTCGTTGCCTTTCTCATCACGCAGACGAAACTGGCTGGCGCGCAGCCGAATCGTGGTGTTCATCACCTCTTCACGCGGCCAGGGCATCAGGTTGAACATCACCAGCTTATCGGCGTCGGATTGCGGCATGTTGTCGACAATCTTGCGCATATAGAAGCGCACCAGGTTGTCTGCCATGTCCTCCGCCAGCTCAAAGCGGGAGACAATCTCGCGATGCACCTTGTCGCTGCAGCAGCAGCCGATGCTGTCGTGGGCGTGATTCTTGAGGATCTCTTTCCACATTTTCTCCAGCAGACCGTGGTGATAGTCGAAGCCGAGAGTCCAGGCAAGCGTCGCCAGCGGCTCAAGCACATTGACGATTTTATTCTCGATACGCGCATGGGCGATTTTAATATCCATGCGCGTGGAGCCGATTGTCCGGTGCACGCGCATGTATTTCCCGTCGATAAACTCCCCTTTCAGCGTCGCCAGTTCATCGCGCCGCGCCTCAATATGGTCAAACACCTCCTCGAAGCGGCTCATCACAAACTGACGTTGCGGATAGATTTCACGAAGCTTCTCCATCACCGCAAAGAGGTTCTGCTGCAGCGGCATCTGGTCGTGTCCGTTGGGCAGCAAAATCTCTTTGGTGATGGAGGCGTTTTCCAGGACCTCGAAATAACTGTCGAGCCGTTTTCGTAGCCCGGCCTCATCCTCAGGTAAGTACTTACCAATCGCATAGCCCAGCGGCAGCACCTGTGCCGTCACTTCACTGCCGTCCTGGCTCTGCCAGAGAAATTCGGTTTTATCGGTACCGTGTCGTTCAGAACAGCCGCGCCAGAACATCGTGCGGGTAATGCCAAAGCCATTATAAATATGCGGAAGCTGGCCTGACATCCCAAACGAATCCGGCAGATAACCGATCATCATCGGCTCGCCGAACGCCATACAGTCGCGAATACCGTACATCAGGTTGCGGACAATCGACTCGCCGCTGACGATCGTGGTATCGGTCTGGGTATACCACGGGCCGATAATCAATTTTCCGCGCTCGACAAGCGCCTTCACCCGCGAGCGGTTTTCGGGCTTGACGGCAAAGTAATCCTCCAGCACTGCCGTCTGTCCGTCGAGAACGTAATATTTATAGGCCTCGTCCTGCTCCAGACGGGTCAGGATCTCTTCCATATTATTGACCAGAAGAATACGCGACTCTTCGGTGGTGAAGTACCACTCACGGTCCCAGTGCATATGCGGCGTGATATGAACGCGAGATACAGCTTTCATCTTCGTTTCCTGTGTTGTGCGTTTTACGGTATGGCGTCTTCAGTGATGTATTTGCCCGTTTTGACCGCCTGACGTCGCCAGAGCAGCAGAATAAATGTGGAGATAGCGGTCCCCACCAGCGCCGCGCCAAACCAGCCTGCCGCTGCAACCACACCGCTCAGCCCTGCATCATGAAGTAAAAAGAGCGAGAAAATGCCTGCGCCCGGCGTGGACAGGCCGATCCCCATCGCGCCAACAATCGCCCCTGTCACCATGGAGCCCAGCACAAATGAGCCAATGACGCGGAGGGGATCTTCAATCGCCATCGGTATCGCCCCTTCGGTAATGCCCGCGAGGCCAAGCAGCCACGTTGATTTGCCGGTTTCAATTTCAAACGGTTTAAACAATCTCGGCGCCAGCATCGTTGACGCCGTCACGGTAAAGGCCGAGACCATCTTGACGGAGGCGAAAATTGCATAGGGGCCATATACCCCGTTGGCCATCGCCCCGAGGCAGAACGCGTAGGAGGCTTTGTTGACCGGCCCGCCCAAATCGAACGAACACATAAAGCCAAGGATCGCGCCCAGGAGCAGCGCATTTGCGCCAGAAAGACCATTAAGCCAGGCGGTGAGCGCGTTGTTTATCCATGCCACCGGTTCGCCGATCACAAACAGCATCAGGCTGCCCGCGCCCAGTACGCCAATAACCGGATAAAGATAAAAGGTTAAGAAGCCGTTGAAGCGGCTACTCAGACGAATGTGATTTTTTACCCAGCGCATCAGGTATCCCGCAATCAGCCCGCCTGCGATGGCACCCAGAAAACCGGAACCAATCATATTGGCAGCCAGACCGGCAGCGAAACCCGGCGTCAGCGCCGGTTTATCCGCCAGTGAATAAGCGGTATACGCCGCCAGAACGGGAACCATCAGCATGCCAAGCATGCCGCCGCCAAGCTTGCGGTACATCCACAGCCACGAATTTTCCTGATCGAATAAGTGCTGCAGCCCCAGAATTTGCGCCAGCAATACCGACACGGCCAGCACCGTACCACCGGCAACAATCAACGGCACCGCAAAGGAGATGCCGCTCAGGAGCGCCTGCTTGAGCTCGGTTTTGACACTCTTTTTTGTTTCAGTATCGACGGGCGCATGCCGCGCAGCGTCGGCAGGCTTTAACGCCAGCGCGCGTTCTATTAACGCTTCAGCATGGCGTAGTGGTTCCGCAACGGGTACGGAAACGGTGGGGATCCCCGCAAAGCGTTCACTCTCTTTGATCGCCACTTCTGCGGCAAAGATACATGCTCTGGCCTCCTGCAGTTGCTGCGAGGTGAGGCGTCCCTCAATGCCGTTCGCCCCCTGCTTTTCCACCACCACGTTGACGCCCATCCTGCGTCCCGCTTTTTCCAGGTACTCCGCCGCCATATAGGTGTGGGCAATCCCGGCCGGGCAGGCGGTAACGCAGACAATAGTCGGGGCACTCTCCTGGATGGCGTCGGCCTGTTCCCCGGGCGCGGCGTCCAGCGCGGTCAGCACACCTTCTGCCGTGGTCGCCGCCATTACGCGGGCCCTGAGATCGTCATCCGCCAGGCGAGACGTGAGCGCCGTTAACACCTCAATATGTGTTGATCCGGCTTCCGCCGGAGGGATCGCGAGCAGGAAAATGAGCGTGACCTCTTCCGGCCCGTCCACCCCTTCCCATTCCAGCGGCTCGCACAGCGTTGCGACGGCAAATGCCGCCTCTTTTACCGTGGCCGATTTGCCATGGGGGACAGCCAGCCCCTCACCCAGCGCGGTTGGGCCAAGCGATTCCCGTTGAAAAACGTCCGCCAGAAAAGCCTCGGCGTCAGTGATTTTGCCCAGCGCCTCCAGCCGCATCGCGAGCTGACGTATTGCCTCATCACGGCGGGTAAACTGCGCCTGAACGCAGACAGCACGCGGATCGGTCAGGGTCGTCAGGTTCATAGAGATCCTTACAGTTGCATCGTTATAGTCTGCGAAGGATTGTGGCAGAGCAGATAATACATTTATGTGATCATTTTCACTAACATCAACATTTGTATTTAAGTTGTATTATTTACAAATCATTAGTTGAATGCATAATTCTCAGAAAAGGTATTAATCAGGCGCGATAAAATGGGCAATAAACCGCGATACCGGCAGATAGCGGATGTCTTCCGCGAAAAAATTAACGCCGGAGAATTAAAACCGGGTGACGCGCTACCAACGGAATCCAGCCTTCAGGAGGCGTTTAGCGTCAGCCGCGTCACCGTCCGGCAGGCCCTGAAACTCCTTGCCGACGAACAGATCATCGAAAGCATCCAGGGCAGTGGTTCATATGTAAAAGAGGAGCGGGTCAATTACGACATTTACCAGCTCACCGGCTTTTACGAAAAACTGGCGGATCGCAACGTTGATACGCACAGCGACGTTAAAATTTTTGAAGTGGTAAAAGCCGATACAAGACTCGCGGCTACGCTGGCAATTGGCGAGGATGATAAGGTCTGGCACGTCAAGCGCGTACGCTTCATCAAGCAGAAGCCGGTAAACCTGGAAGAAACCTGGATGCCGCTGGCGATGTTCCCCGACCTCACCTGGGAAGTGATGGAAAAGTCGAAATACCACTACGTTGAACAGATCAAAAAGCTGGTCATCGATCGCAGTGAACAGGAGCTGGTGCCGGTCATGCCCTCAGAAGAGGCGATTGCCGCGCTGGCGCTCGATCCGGCAAAACCGATCCTGGAAAAAGTCTCCCGCGGTTTCCTGAAAGATGGCCGGGTTTTCGAATACAGCCGCAACGTGTTCAATACCGACGATTACAAATTCACCCTCGTGGCGAAACGCAGGCAATAAAAAAGGCCGCTTTACAGCGGCCAACCATGTCGAAACGGACATTTTTTATTTCAACGCGCCCCTTTCAGGGCGCAGAGAGGACTTACTTAATGATGGATTTCAGTGCTTCGCCGATATCCGCCAGGCTGCGAACGGTCTTCACGCCTGCGGCTTCCAGCGCTGCGAATTTCTCATCAGCCGTACCTTTACCACCGGCGATAATCGCGCCTGCGTGACCCATACGCTTACCTTTCGGCGCGGTCACACCCGCGATGTAACCGACTACTGGCTTGGTTACGTGTTCTTTGATGTAAGCAGCCGCTTCTTCTTCCGCGCTACCACCGATCTCACCGATCATGACGATCGCTTCGGTCTGTGGATCTTCCTGGAACAGCTTCAGGATGTCGATGAAGTTAGAGCCTGGGATTGGGTCACCGCCGATGCCCACACAGGTGGACTGGCCGAAGCCGTAGTCGGTGGTCTGCTTAACCGCTTCATAGGTCAGCGTACCGGAACGGGAAACGATACCCACTTTGCCCGGCTTGTGAATGTGACCTGGCATGATGCCGATTTTGCATTCGCCTGGGGTGATCACGCCTGGGCAGTTCGGGCCGATCATGCGCACGCCCGCTTCGTCCAGCTTCACTTTCACGGTCAGCATATCCAGCGTCGGGATACCTTCAGTGATGGTGATGATCAGTTTGATGCCTGCATCGATCGCTTCCAGAATGGAGTCTTTGCAGAACGGTGCCGGAACGTAGATAACGGTCGCGGTTGCGCCCGTCGCTTCTACGGCTTCACGCACGGTGTTGAACACCGGCAGGCCCAGGTGCGTGGTGCCACCTTTACCTGGGGTTACGCCGCCAACCATCTGCGTACCGTAGGCAATCGCCTGCTCGGAGTGGAAAGTCCCCTGGCTACCGGTGAAGCCCTGGCAGATAACCTTGGTATCTTTATTGATTAAAACTGACATTATTTCCCCTCCACTGCGGCAACAACCTGCTGAGCTGCATCCGTCAGACTTTTCGCTGCAATAATATTCAGGCCGCTGTCAGCCAGTTTTTTCGCGCCGAGTTCAGCGTTGTTACCTTCAAGACGCACAACAACCGGAACGTTAACGCCCACTTCTTCTACCGCGCCGATGATGCCGTCTGCGATCAGGTCGCAACGTACGATACCGCCGAAGATGTTCACCAGAACGGCTTTCACGTTGTCGTCAGAGAGAATGATTTTGAACGCTTCGGTTACGCGCTCTTTGGTTGCGCCACCGCCTACGTCGAGGAAGTTCGCTGGCTCGCCGCCGTGCAGCTTAACGATGTCCATGGTGCCCATCGCCAGGCCCGCACCGTTAACCATGCAGCCGATGTTGCCATCCAGCGCCACGTAGTTCAGTTCCCACTGAGCAGCCTGTGCTTCACGCGGGTCTTCCTGAGACTGGTCACGCATTTCGCGCAGATCTGGCTGGCGGAACAGGGCATTGCCGTCAGCACCCAGTTTGCCATCGAGGCAGATCAGATCGCCCTGAGTGGTGATCACCAGCGGGTTGATCTCGATCAGCGCCAGATCGCGTTCCAGGAAGATGGTCGCCAGACCCATGAAGATCTTGGTGAACTGCTGAACCAGCTTGCCTTCCAGACCCAGTTTGAACGCCAGCTCACGGCCCTGGTAAGGCATTGGACCTGCCAGTGGATCGATAGCCACTTTATGGATCAGGTGTGGTGTCTCTTCTGCCACTTTTTCGATTTCCACGCCGCCTTCGGTAGACGCCATGAACACCACGCGGCGTGAGCTACGGTCAACCACCGCGCCCAGATACAGCTCTTTCGCGATGTCGGTTGCCGCTTCAACCAGGATCTGGTTGACTGGCTGGCCGTTCGCATCTGTCTGGTAAGTGACCAGACGCTTGCCGAGCCAATGTTCAGCAAATGCACGAATTTCTTCTTTGCTCTTAACAACCTTCACACCGCCCGCTTTACCACGGCCACCAGCGTGAACCTGACATTTAACTACCCACGGGCCGGAACCGATTTTAGATGCGGCTTCTTCTGCTTCACGCGGGGTAGTACAGGCATAACCCACCGGAGCCGGTAAGCCATACCGGGCAAACAGCTGTTTGGCCTGATATTCATGTAAGTTCATGTGTTCTATCCATCCTTCAGGGTAATCGTTATCTTCAAACCTGCAGGCCGGTGCAAGGCGTATCCGGCCTACAGGGCAGGTGATGCTAAAAGGGACTAGACGTCCAGCAGCAGACGCGTTGGATCTTCCAGCAGCTCTTTAATCGCTACCAGGAAGCCCACGGACTCGCGGCCGTCGATCAGACGGTGATCGTAAGAGAGCGCCAGATACATCATTGGCAGGATCTCCACTTTACCGTCTACCGCCATCGGACGATCTTTAATGGCGTGCATACCCAGGATCGCGCTCTGCGGCGGGTTGATGATCGGGGTAGACATCAGCGAACCAAATACGCCGCCGTTGGTAATGGTGAAGTTACCGCCGGTCAGGTCGTCTACGGTCAGCTTGCCGTCGCGGCCTTTCACGGCCAGCTCTTTAATATTTTTCTCGATGTCGGCCATACCCAGGGTATCCACATCACGCAGAACCGGAGTCACCAGACCACGTGGCGTAGACACCGCCATGCTGACGTCGAAATAGTTGTGGTAAACCACGTCATCACCATCGATGGACGCGTTCACTTCCGGGTAGCGTTTCAGTGCTTCAACAACCGCTTTCACGTAGAAGGACATAAAGCCCAGACGGATACCGTGACGTTTTTCAAACGCGTCACCGTACTGCTTACGCAGGTCCATGATTGGCTTCATGTTCACTTCGTTGAAGGTGGTCAGCATCGCGGTGGAGTTTTTCGCTTCCAGCAGACGCTCTGCCACACGCTTACGCAGGCGAGTCATTGGCACGCGTTTTTCACTGCGCGCACCCAGAGCAGGCTGTGCTGCTGGTGCTGCCACAGGGGCTTTCGCTTCTGCCTGAGCAGGCGCTTTCGCCAGGTGTTTGTCGATGTCTTCACGGGTCAGACGACCGCCTACACCGGTACCTTTGATGGCTGCCGGGTCAAGGCTGTGTTCAGCCAGCAGGCGACGGATCGCCGGGCTGAGCGCGTCGTTGGTCTGTTCTTCCAGAGAAGCCTGCTGGCGCTGAGCCGGTGTAGAGGCTTTCTCTTCAGACTTCGCGCTGGACTCTTTGCCCGCGCTGTTGCCTTCACGCAGGCGACCCAGGATCTGGCGAGAGGTTACGGTGGTGCCTTCGTCTTCCAGCACCGCGTCCAGAACGCCATCCGCCGAAGCCGGTACTTCCAGTACCACTTTGTCAGTTTCGATTTCTACCAGCACTTCATCGCGCTTAACGGCATCGCCTGGTTTTTTATGCCAGGTAGCGACGGTCGCATCTGCTACAGATTCAGGCAGGTCGGGAACAAGAATATCTACGCTACTCATTATGTATCCTTTAATTAATCGACGTTCAGCGCGTCATTGACCAGATCTTGTTGCTGCTTCTGGTGAACGGACATATACCCTACCGCCGGAGAGGCGGAGGCCGGGCGACCTGCATAACGCAGAGCAGACCCAAATGGAATCACTTCACGGAAATGATGCTGGCTGCAGTACCATGCGCCCTGGTTGAGCGGCTCTTCCTGGCACCAGACAAAATCATGCACGTGAGCGTACGGTTTCAGCGCTTCCTGCACCGCCTGGTGCGGGAATGGATAAAGCTGTTCGATACGCACGATGGCGACATCTTTCTGATCGTTCTTACGGCGCTGTTCCAGCAGGTCGTAATAAACCTTACCAGAACACATCACCACACGCTTCACAGCCTGCGGATCCAGTTCATCAATCTCACCGATGGCAGGCAGGAAGGTGCCATTCGCCAGCTCATCCAGGCTGGACACCGCCAGTGGGTGACGCAGCAGGGATTTTGGTGACATGACCACCAGCGGACGACGCATACCGCGCAGCGCCTGACGACGCAGCATGTGGTAAACCTGAGCCGGGGTGGACGGTACGCAAACCTGCATGTTCTGCTCAGCGCAGAGCTGCAGATAACGTTCCAGGCGCGCGGAGGAGTGCTCAGGACCCTGGCCTTCATAACCATGTGGCAGGAGCATCACCAGGCCACACATACGGCCCCATTTCTGTTCGCCAGAAGAGATGAACTGGTCGATAACCACCTGAGCACCGTTGGCGAAGTCACCGAACTGCGCTTCCCAGATGGTCAGCGTACGCGGCTCTGCGGTAGCGTAACCGTATTCGAAGGCCAGCACCGCTTCTTCAGAGAGCACGGAGTCCCAGACCTTGAACTGGCCCTGACCGTTGTGCACGTGCTGCAGCGGGGTGTAGGTCGAACCGTTAGACTGGTTGTGAACTACCGCGTGGCGGTGGAAGAAGGTGCCACGGCCCGCATCTTCACCGGACAGACGAACAGGAATACCTTCGTCAACCAGCGTCGCGTAAGCCAGCGTTTCTGCACCGCCCCAGTCGAACAGCTTCTCACCTGCCGCCATAGACTGACGGTCAGCATAAATTTTTGCCACGCGAGACTGCATCTCGATGGCGTCTGGCACGGTGCTGATGCGTTTAGCCAGCTCCTGCAGGCGCTTCATCTCGACCTTGTTCGGGTAGCTCTCATCCCACTCGTGGTTGAGGTACGGCGACCAGGTAAAGGAGTGCATGTTCATCGGACGCAGCTCTTTCACCACGCACTCACCCGCATCCAGCGCGTCGCGGTAGAGGTTGACCATTTCGGTCGCATCTTCCAGCGTCGCCACTTTTTCGCTTTCCAGCTTGTCAGCGTAGATTTTGCGCGGCGTCGGGTGTTTTTTGATTTTCTGGTACATCAACGGCTGGGTTGCACTTGGCTCGTCGGCTTCGTTGTGGCCGTGACGGCGGTAGCAGAACAGGTCGATGAACACATCGCGTTTGAAGGTGTTACGGAAGTCCAGCGCCAGACGGGTCACGAAGGCGACCGCTTCCGGGTCATCCGCGTTCACGTGGAAGATTGGCGCCTGTACCATCTTGCCGATGTCGGTGCAGTAAGGGGTTGAACGCGCATCCAGTGGGTTAGACGTTGTGAAGCCCACCTGGTTGTTGATGACGATACGAACGGTACCGCCCACTTCATAACCACGCGCTTTGGACATGTTCAGGGTTTCCTGAACCACGCCCTGCCCTGTGACCGCCGCATCACCGTGAATGGTAATTGGCAGCACTTTGTTGCTGCTTGGCTCATCCAGACGATCCAGACGCGCACGCACGGAACCGATAACTACCGGGCTGACGATCTCCAGGTGCGACGGGTTAAACGCCAGCGCCAGGTGAACCAGACCGCCTTCGGTTTCGATATCAGACGAGAAGCCCATGTGGTACTTCACGTCACCGGTGCCGAGATGTTCTTTATGTTTGCCCGCGAATTCGTCGAACAGGTCCTGCGGTTTTTTACCCAGCACGTTGACCAGCACGTTCAGACGACCACGGTGCGCCATGCCCAGTACCACTTCACGGGTACCGCTCTTGCCTGCATGACGAATCAGCTCTTTCAGCATTGGCACTAACGCATCGCCGCCTTCCAGCGAGAAGCGTTTTGCGCCCGGGAATTTCGCGCCCAGATAGCGCTCAAGCCCTTCCGCTGCCGTGAGTTCGTTAAGGAAGCGTTTTTTCTCTTCAGAAGAGAACGTCGCGTGGCCCGCCACGGACTCAATGCGCTGCTGGATCCAGCGTTTCTCTTCAGTAGAAGTGATATGCATGTATTCCGCGCCGATGGAGCCGCAGTAGGTTTGCTTGAGGGCGTCGATCAGATCGCCCAGCTTCATCGTGTCTTTACCGATGGCAAAAGAACCTACGTTAAAGCTTTCCTGGAAATCGGCCTCGGTCAGATCGTGATACGCCGGATCGAGATCCGCCACACGGTCTTGTTTCCACAGTCCCAGCGGATCGAGATTCGCATGCTGGTGACCGCGGAAGCGATAAGCGTTAATAAGCTGCAGGACTTTAACCTGCTTCGCGTTGGTGTCAGGGTCGGAAATCGCAGAAGAGTAACGTGAGGCATCCTTCGCCAGACGACGGAAATAATCACGTGTTTTGGAATGGAATTGATCCGGTTTGACTCCCGTGCCAGGCAACTGCTGGAACATGGAACGCCAGTTTGCGTCCACTGAGTCAGGATCGGTTAAGAAGTCTTCATAGAGCTGTTCTATCCAGCTCTGGTTGGCACCAGAGAGGTAAGAAGAGTCCAGCCAGGCTTTCATTGCGCCGTTCTGCATCGTGATCCCTTAAGCATTTTTATGCTTACTTTCGCCGTAGAAACTACCACGCACACCGCGTGTACGTGCCGGGGTTCACCTGCGAGCTCTTTTCATTTGGCCCGCGAAGGAACCTTTAGAAACTGTCTAGACTTCAGGGCAGTTTTTAAAGGTTTCTGCAATCTATCCCCTCTCCCTTTGGGAGAGGGTTAGGGTGAGGGGGAACAGCGCCCCCTCTCACTACTTACTTACGCACTGCGCTGCAACAGCATCGACTTAATATGGCCGATGGCGCGCGTCGGGTTAAGCCCCTTCGGACACACACTGACGCAGTTCATGATGCTATGGCAGCGGAATACGCTGAAAGCGTCACTTAAACCTTCCAGACGACTATCGGTTTCGGTGTCGCGGCTATCGATCAGGAAGCGATAGGCAGCCAGCAGACCGGCCGGGCCGATGAACTTGTCCGGGTTCCACCAGAACGACGGGCACGACGTTGAACAACATGCACAGAGAATACACTCATACAAGCCGTCGAGTTTTTCACGCTGCTCAGGAGACTGTAAATGCTCACGAGCGGGTGGATTTTGCCCATTATTCAATAAGTAAGGTTTAATCTTCTCATATTGTGCATAGAATTGCCCCATGTCTACCACCAAATCACGCACGACCGGCAAGCCTGGCAGAGGACGGATAACAATTTTCTGGCCCGGGCGCTGCAACGCGGAAATTGGCGTGATGCAGGCCAGACCATTTTTGCCGTTCATGTTGACGCCGTCAGAGCCACACACCCCTTCACGGCAGGAGCGACGGAACGACAGTGTCGGATCTTTTTCTTTCAGCTGGATTAACGCATCCAGCAGCATCATGTCACGACCTTCTTCCGCTTCCAGCGTGTAATCCTGCATGCGCGGAGCGTCATCTACATCCGGGTTATAACGATAAACTGAGAATTCGAGTTTCATTGTCCTGTCTCCGCATTAGTAAGTACGAATCTTCGGCGGGAACGCCGGACGCAGTTTCGGTTCCATGTTCACCTGACGGCGTGTCATGGTTTCCGACTCTGGCAGATACAGGGAATGGCACAGCCAGTTTTCATCGTCACGATCCGGGAAGTCGAAGCGGCTATGCGCGCCACGGCTTTCGGTACGGAAGTTGGCCGACATCGCGGTTGCGAACGCGGTTTCCATCAGGTTATCCAGCTCCAGACACTCAACGCGCTGGGTGTTGAACTCGCTGGAAGTATCATCCAGACGGGCGTTTTTCAGGCGCTCGCGGATCGCTTTCAGTTGCTCAAGACCTTTCGCCATCGCGTCACCTTCACGGAATACCGAGAAGTTGTGCTGCATACATTCCTGCAGCGCTTTGCGGATTTCCACCGGATCTTCACCGTTATGGTTACCGTTCCAGCGGTTCAGACGCTCAAGCGATGCATCAATTTCGTCGTCAGTGGCGTCACGCAGCGCGCCCTGTTCGGCAATGGATTCCTGCAGGTGCAGACCCACCGCACGACCAAACACCACCAGGTCCAGCAGGGAGTTCCCCCCCAGACGGTTGGCACCGTGTACGGATACGCAGGCAATTTCGCCTACCGCGAACAGGCCTGGAATGACCACATCTTCGCCCTGCTCGTTCACGGTCAATGCCTGACCGGTCACTTTGGTCGGAATACCGCCCATCATGTAGTGGCAGGTAGGAATAACCGGAATCGGCTCTTTCACCGGGTCGACGTGGGCGAAGGTACGGGACAGTTCCAGAATACCCGGCAGACGGGATTCCAGTACCTCTTTACCCAGGTGGTCGAGTTTCAGCTTGGCGTGTGGACCCCATGGGCCATCACAGCCGCGACCTTCACGGATTTCGATCATGATGGAACGCGCCACCACGTCACGACCCGCCAGGTCTTTCGCATTCGGGGCATAACGTTCCATGAAACGTTCGCCGTGTTTGTTCAGCAGGTAACCGCCTTCACCACGGCAGCCTTCGGTCACCAGAACGCCCGCACCGGCGATACCGGTTGGGTGGAACTGCCACATCTCCATATCCTGCACCGGCACGCCAGCGCGGATAGCCATCCCAACGCCGTCACCGGTATTGATGTGGGCGTTAGTGGTGGACTGGTAAATACGCCCTGCACCGCCGGTCGCCAGCACGGTTGCGCGCGCTTTGAAGTAGACCACTTCACCGGTTTCAATGCACAGCGCGGTACAACCAACAATCGCGCCATCGGCATTTTTCACCAGATCCAGCGCATACCACTCGGAGAAGATAGTCGTGTGGTTTTTCAGGTTCTGCTGATACAGAGTATGCAGCAGCGCGTGACCGGTACGGTCAGCCGCTGCCGCGGTACGTGCCGCCTGCTCGCCGCCGAAGTTTTTCGACTGGCCGCCAAACGGACGTTGATAGATGGTGCCATTTTCCAGACGGGAGAACGGCAGACCCATATGATCCAGCTCCAGAATCGCTTCCGGGCCAGTCTTACACATATATTCGATGGCATCCTGGTCGCCGATGTAGTCGGACCCTTTTACCGTGTCGTACATGTGCCATTCCCAGTTATCTTCATGGGAGTTACCCAGCGCAACGGTAATACCGCCCTGCGCAGATACCGTGTGGGAACGGGTCGGGAATACTTTAGAGAGCAGCGCACAGGTCTGGCCGCTCTGGGAAATTTGCAGCGCGGCGCGCATACCTGCGCCACCCGCACCAATCACAACAGCATCAAATTCTCTGACTGGCAGTTTCATTACACACCCCACACCACAACGAATCCATAAATAACGTAAACCACCAGTGCAACGACAATGGCCAGCTGCAGAGGAAGGCGAATCGCCAGCGGTTTAACGTAATCGGTCAACACCTGCCACATGCCAATCCAGGCATGAATAAGAATGGAGAACAGCGCCAGCAGGGTGAACACTTTGGTGAAGGCAGATCCGAAGAACCCACTCCAGATTTCCCACGTCAGCGTGCCGCTGGTCGCGAAGAAACCGATCATATAGATGATGTAGAGGGTGAGAACGATGGCGGTAGCACGGACCAGAATGAAGTCATGTACGCCGTTGCGTCCTAATGCGGAGGCGTTGCTTACCATACGAGAACTCCTGCGAGAAGTGAAAGCACGACTGTAATCACAAATGAAATGTTAGCGGAACGTTTCCCGGCTTCGAAAGTCTCTTCCAGGTAACCAAAGTCCATCAGCATATGGCGAACACCCACCACAACGTGGTACGCCAGCGCGGTCAGAATGCCCCACATGATGAATTTCACGAAGAAGCTGTTCATGATGGCAGAGGCCTGGAGGAATCCTTCAGGAGAAGAGAGGCTGGTGCCCAGTAACCACAGCAGAATGCCTACCGCCACAAACGTAATCACACCCGATACACGGTGCAGAATGGACGCTATTGCTGTTACGGGGAACCGGATCGTTTTGAGATCCAGATTGACAGGTCTTTGTTTTTTCACATTTCTTATCATGAATAACGCCCACATGCTGTTCTTATTGTTTCCTTCCTCCGGACTGCGATGCGGGTCAGACAGCGTTCCTTTTCTATAACTGCGCGTCATGCAAAACATTGCTTCCAAATGCTAAAACGACACGTTACAACGCTGGGTGGCTCGGGATTGCAGGGTGTTCCGGAGACCTGGCGGCAGTATAGGCCGTTCACAAAATCATTACAATTAACCTACATACAGTTTGTCGGGTTTTCTCTGGAACAGTGATCAGGGTCACGATAACAACATCTTTTTAATTTTTAATCATCTGATTTGACAAATGTTAAACAATATTGTTACAAACGTCATCAGAAAAGGCATATAATGCGCAAAAGTTATGAGGTCTCTCTTTCACCTGACAAATAGTTATGTAACAGTGTGATGGTATTGACCGAAGTTATCAGGACAGTTATTAGTGATATACAGGTTTGAAAAATTCGGACTGCAAAAACGCTGATTTGCTGTTGTTTCACTGATATTTCATTCGTTTACCTGCAAGGCGCCATAGCTCTGTACCCTGGTTTGTCCTCGTGAGCTGAGCGGTAAGCCAAATAACAATCTGGTAACGGTGATTAACAGCTGAAAGCAAATCCGGTAAAGCGCAGTCTTAAGCATAAGGCGCTAAGGAGACCGTAAATGGCTGATACAAAGGCAAAACTCACCCTCAACGGTGGTGATGCTATTGAACTGGATGTGCTAAAAGGCACGCTCGGTCAGGATGTTATTGATATCCGTACGCTGGGTTCC
The DNA here is from genome assembly GCF_001605945.1 of Enterobacter sp. SENG-6. Classification (NCBI taxonomy): domain Bacteria; kingdom Pseudomonadati; phylum Pseudomonadota; class Gammaproteobacteria; order Enterobacterales; family Enterobacteriaceae; genus Enterobacter; species Enterobacter sp. SENG-6. The sequence goes on along the minus strand of NZ_LOMM01000022.1, from coordinate 149,546 downwards.
AAAGGAGTGTTCACCTTTGACCCTGGATTTACCTCTACCGCATCTTGCGAATCCAAAATCACCTACATTGACGGTGACGAAGGTATCCTGCTCCATCGCGGCTTCCCCATCGATCAGTTAGCCACAGAATCCAACTATCTGGAAGTGTGCTACATCCTGCTGAACGGCGAAAAGCCGACGCAGGCTCAGTATGATGAATTCAAAACCACCGTCACCCGTCACACCATGATCCATGAGCAGATTACCCGTCTGTTCCATGCGTTCCGTCGTGACTCTCACCCGATGGCGGTGATGTGCGGGATTACCGGTGCGCTGGCGGCGTTCTACCACGACTCCCTTGACGTGAATAACCCACGCCACCGCGATATCGCCGCGTTCCGCCTGCTGTCCAAAATGCCAACCATGGCAGCGATGTGCTACAAATACTCCATCGGTCAGCCGTTCGTGTATCCACGTAACGACCTCTCCTATGCCGGTAACTTCCTGCGCATGATGTTCTCCACGCCGTGCGAAGAGTACGAAGTGAATCCGGTGCTGGAACGCGCGATGGACCGTATTCTGATCCTGCACGCTGACCATGAACAGAACGCCTCTACCTCCACCGTCCGTACCGCAGGCTCTTCAGGTGCGAACCCGTTCGCCTGTATCGCTGCGGGCATCGCCTCCCTGTGGGGACCGGCGCACGGCGGCGCGAACGAAGCTGCACTGAAGATGCTGGAAGAGATCAGCACCGTTGAGCACATTCCTGAATTCGTGCGCCGCGCGAAAGACAAGAATGACTCCTTCCGTCTGATGGGCTTCGGTCACCGTGTGTACAAAAACTACGACCCACGTGCAACCGTGATGCGTGAAACCTGCCACGAAGTGCTGAAAGAGCTGGGCACCAAAGACGATCTGCTGGAAGTGGCGATGGAGCTGGAACACATCGCGCTGAACGACCCGTACTTCATCGAGAAGAAACTCTACCCGAACGTAGACTTCTACTCTGGCATTATTCTGAAAGCGATGGGCATTCCGTCATCCATGTTCACCGTGATCTTCGCCATGGCGCGTACCGTGGGCTGGATTGCGCACTGGAACGAAATGCACAGCGAAGGCATGAAAATCGCCCGTCCTCGTCAGCTGTATACCGGCTACGAGCAGCGTGATTTTAAGTCTGATCTTAAGCGCTAAAAGACGTGGGTGCGGCCTGATGCCCTCACCCCGGCCCTCTCCCACCGGGAGAAGGTGAAAACATTAAAAACGGTAACCTGAGGGTTACCGTTTTACTTTTTACCTCTGGCACCCGGGACACCAGTAAAACGGTCGTGAAGAGAGCGTTGTCTTCTCAATCACCCCACCGCACCGCTCGCACCTCTTCCCCGCCCGATGAAACACCTTAAAGCGGAACAGCGCCCCGTGATGCTTGTTGTCATCTACCACGCCGCGGGTGTTGTACGATAGCCGCGGAATATCCAGCAGCGCGTGAGAGAGCACTTCCAGCTGATCATCCCTCAACTGCGACGCTTTGTGCTGCGGTGCCAGCCCGACCTCCCAGAGAATTTCGACGCGAAGGTAATTGCCTAATCCGGCCAGGAACGCCTGATCGAGCAGTAGCCCGGAAAATTGCCGGTTGCGGAATTTAGGAGATAACAGGCGGGCTTTGACATCGTTCGCCGTCAGACGCATATCCAGCACGTCCGGCCCGACCCGCTGTAAGAACGGGTGCGTAAGCAGTTGCTCCGGCGTTAACATTTCGATATCAGACGCGCTATACAGCAAAATCGCTTTATCCGCGGTTTGCAGCCTGACGCGCAGCACACGGGTGGTTTGCGGCTGCTCGTTGGCGTTAACCACCCGCCAGACGCCATAAAGCTGGTTGTGGCTGTATAACGTCAGGTTATGAGAAAAATGCGTGAGTAACGCCTTTCCCCGTGTTTCGATGTGGGTCACCGTTTGTCCCATCAGCGGTGCTTCAAACGGCTTCAGTTGAGGAAAAGCAAACCAGACGTCCGTCAGGGGTTTGCCTTTTATCGCCGCCTCGAGGCTATCCGCAGCGCGGCGGATCTCCGGGCCTTCTGGCATCTCTTTATCCTTATGATTTTCAGGCGCTGACGAGGATCCCCTGCTCTGCAAACGCCGCCCGTAAGCGGCGGGCAAACTGCAGCGCGTGCTCGCCATCACCGTGTAAGCATACTGTGTCAGCCTGAACGCTGGCCGTTGTACCCTCGACCGTTGTTACTGTTCCCTCGCGCACCATCTGAAGGGTCTGCGCCAGCGCCAGAGACTCATCGGTGATCAGCGCGTTGGGCCGGGAACGGGGAACCAGGGTTCCGTCGGGCTGATAGCCTCGGTCGGCAAACACTTCCTGGCGGGTGGTTAACCCCAGACGCTGACCGGCGCGAATCAGCTCGCTCCCCGCCAGGCCAACCAGGATCAGTTGCGGGTTGCAATCGAACACCGCCCGGGCGATGGCCTCTGCCAGCGCGGGGTCGTTCGCCGCCTGATTATAGAGCATGCCGTGCGGCTTCACGTGGCGCAGCGCGCCCTGCTGCGAACGCACTATAGCCTCGAGCGCGCCAATCTGGTAAAGCGTCTGGGCGTAGACCGTTTCGGGCGGGAGATCCATCGCCGTGCGGCCAAAATTCTCCCGATCAGGGAAGCTCGGATGCGCCCCTATCGCTACGCCGTTTTTGATGGCATTGCGCACGCTCGCCAGCATCGTTTGGGCATCACCCGCGTGAAAACCGCAGGCGATATTCACCGAGGTGACCAGGGTCATCAGTTCAGCGTCGGCGCTGCCGCCCTCGCCCAGATCGGCGTTTAAATCAATCTTTACCATCAAGCCTCCACGCCAGTTGTTCCAGATAACGCTGCTGGTCCTGCCGCGCCTTCAGCGCCTCCTCCAGGGAGCATTGCACGAAGTGAATCGGCTGTCCGAGAGGGATTTGCGCCAGATGGTAGCGATCGGCCTCAATGATGCAGGCGATGCGCGGGTAACCGCCCGTGGTCTGTGCATCGTTCATCAACACAATCGGTTGACCGTTACCCGGCACCTGAATAACGCCGGGCAACAGACCGTGTGAAAGCAGCTCGCGGTCCGTCGTACGGGTCAGCGGCTGCCCCTGAAGACGATACCCCATGCGGTTACTCTGCGGGCTAATCTTCCACGGCGAGCGCCAGAAAGACTCCTGAGACACCTCATCAAATTCCTGATACTCCGGTCCCGGCAGGGCGCGGATCTGGTTTCCCCACAGGAGTTGTTTTACACCCTGCGCGGTTGAAAAGTGCCGCGTTGACGGTTTTATCGCCAGACGATCGCCATCGCGCAACAAACGTCCTTCGTGACCGCCAATTCCGGCTTTCTGATCGGTACTGGATGAGCCCAGCACCTCCGGCACGTCAATCCCACCGGCAACGGCAAGATAACTGCGAACCCCATGCTGAGGTCGCTTAAGCGTTAAACGTTGTCCGGCTTTTGCCCGCAGTCGCCAGCCGGTCCAGACCGCTTTGCCATCAAGCGTGGCATCGCACCCGGCGCCGGTTAACGCAAACCAGGTCTCCTGGCTAAATTCAATGACACACTGCCCCAGCGTAATTTCAAGCGCAGCCGTATTGCCGGGATTGCCCACCAGCACATTGGCAATCTCCAGTGCTGGCCTGTCCAGCGCGCCACAGTAGCTCACGCCAGACTGGCGCATGCCAAAGCGACCAGCATCCTGAACAGAGGTGTAAAGTCCGGCGCGAATAAGCGTTAACATACCCCCTCCTTCTGCGGGATAAAGCGAAGGGTGTCGCCAGGACGCAGGAGGACCGGCGAGTCCTGGCCCGGTTCAAATAACGGCATCGACGTGTGTCCGATAAGCTGCCAGCCCCCCGGCGACGCCAGCGGATAAATGCCCGTCTGTTCGCCGCCAATCGCGACGGTACCCGCCGGCACGCTCAGACGCGGCTCAGCGCGACGTGGCGTATGCAGTGCCGAAGGGAGTCCGCCCAGATACGGGAAGCCCGGCTGGAATCCCAAAAACCAGACCACATAATCAACGGAGGCGTGCAGCTCAACGACCTGTTTTTCGGTTAGCCCACTGTGTTCAGCCACCACGCCAAGATCGGGTCCCCCTGTGCCCCCATACACCACCGGGATCTCAATCGTGCGGGATTCCGGCTCCAGCGCTTCGCTCTCCTCCCACCAGCGCTGTAAACGTTCAATGGCATCCAGTGCCAGCGTATGCGGATTACGCAGCACCACGGTGATGTTATTCATCCCCGGGATCGCTTCAACCACCTCCGGCACATCCACCAGACGCTGCGTTAACCGCCAGATACGCTTTTGGGTAGCAAGGGTGACGGGCGGCTCCAGCTCCAGCACCACCGCCGTTTCCCCCAGAAGATAACAACGCGCTCGCTGCACTCAGGTACCTCTCATCAGGCCGGGTTAGGGATATCAATAAAGGTGACATCCAGATCGGTATTTTCGGTCAGCCATTCGCTCAGGGCGCGAATGCCGCCGCGCTCGGTGGCGTGGTGACCTGCCGCGTAAAAATGCAGCCCCTGTTCACGGGCTGAATGGATGGTCTGCTCGGAGACTTCCCCGGTAATAAAGGCATCCACACCAAAACGCGCGGCGCTATCGATAAAGCCCTGACCGCCACCGGTGCACCAGGCGACACGCTTCACCGTATCCGGGCCGGTATCGCCGCTCCACAGCGGACGGCGGCCCAGACGTGCTTCAATCCAGGAGGCCAGCTCAAGACCCGGTACCGGCATCGACAGCTCGCCCCACGGTACCAGCGGCTCAATTTCACCCATCACGGTGATCCCTAACAGCTGCGCGAGCTGGACGTTGTTGCCAAGCTCGGGATGAGCGTCCAGCGGCAGGTGATAGCCATAGAGGTTGATATCATTTGCCAGCAACGTTTTCAGTCGGTTGCGCTTCATGCCGCGAACGATCGGTGATTCGTTCTTCCAGAAATAGCCGTGATGGACGATGACCGCATCGGCCTCCTGACGCACGGCTTCATCCAGCAACGCCTGACTGGCGGTCACACCGGTGATAATTTTTTGCACCGTGTCGCGCCCTTCAACCTGTAACCCGTTCGGGCCGTAGTCGCTGAAGGCACTGCTGTTCAGTTTTTCGTTGATCAGACTTTCCAGTTCGGTATTTTTCATCATGACTCTCTTACGCTTTGCGGGCCGCTTCGTACGCCGCCAGCGTGGCGACGCGCGCCTGTTTATGTTCAACAATCGGACGAGGATAATCGAGCGTTACGCCCTGTTTGTCCGCCCATGCCCACGGGTCGTGGATCGCCTTAGCGGGAACCGCTTTCAGCGCAGGCAACCAGTGGCGGATAAACGTCCCGTCCGCATCAAATTTTTGTCCCTGCGTGGTGGGATTAAAAATCCGGAAGTAAGGTGCCGCATCGGTTCCGGTCGAGGCCGCCCATTGCCAGCCGCCGTTATTCGCCGCGAGATCGCCATCGATCAGCTGAGAAATAAAATACCGCTCCCCGACACGCCAGTCGATAAGCAGATCTTTCACCAGGAAGCTGGCGGTAATCATCCGCAGGCGGTTATGCATCCATCCGGTTTCATTTAGCTGGCGCATCGCGGCGTCCACAATCGGGTAGCCGGTTTCACCCTTTTGCCAGGCCTGCAGCAGCGTCTCGTTTTGCTGCCACTGCACATTTTCGGTCCAGCGAAAGAAAGGACGATGTTTACATAATTCAGGGTGATACGTCATCAGATGACGGTAGAATTCGCGCCAGATAAGCTCGTTAAGCCATACCGAGCCAGCGCCCCCCTCCAGCGCCTGGGGCTGCTCTGCCAGAAGACGGTGTAAACACTGGCGCGGAGAAAGCACGCCCAGCGCTAAACAGGCCGACAACCGGCTGGTACCTTCAATGGCGGGAAAATCCCGGCGTGCGTCGTAAGCGGCCGCCCCCGTTTTACAGAACTGGCGCAGCTGCGCGATTGCCGCTTTTTCATCTGCCGGGAATAAAGAGTGGTCATACGCCTGTTGCGGATAGTCAAACGTCAGTTCAGGCAGGTCGTTTACACACTCCTCTCGCGCAGACGGCGCGGCAACACACTCCGGCAACGCCTCTTTCAGCCGTTTGATAAATGCATTTTTAAACGGCGTAAAGACCTTATACATCTCGCGATTGCCGGTCATCACGCTGCCCGGCGCCAGCATGACGCTGTCATCAAATCCCTGACACTCAACATTCCCGAGGATACGCGCAAGCTCGCGATCGCGCTGCTGTTCATTGAATTCGTACTGGTAGTTGTAAAAAAGATGCGTAACGTCGTTCTGCTGACACACCTCCTGTACCGCGCTGAGCTGAGCGGTAAAATCGCTGACCTCTTTGTAAATCAACGGAATGCCTTTTTCCGCCAGCGAACGTTGCAGGGCATTCAGATGCGAACAGAGATAAGCGGCTTGTCGGGGGGCCATATCATGCTGCTGCCACTGTCCGGGAGTAGCGATAAACAGCGCCAGCACGCGGGCGTGTTCAGAGCGACAGGCCGCCGCCAGGGCGATGTTGTCATGCAGGCGCAGATCCGCGCGAAACCAAACCAGATGGGTGGGCATAAAACTCCAGGCAATTGTCCATTATGTCCGTAAGGGCATGCCGTAAAACGAAAAAGGCACGCATTGAACTACTTTGCCATGAAGTGTAGACAGGATGAAATAAGGTAGTGGCTGTTGATGACTCAGAATAAGAAGATATGCCTGAAAACCACCCAACGAACCGCGAATCAGGAGGGACAAAAAAACCGCCACATTGCTGTAGGCGGTTTGTTTATTGCTGTGTGTAGTCTTTTTATTAGTAGAAATCACAGGTCGCTTTTTCGGCCTGATCCATCCATACCGGCTTCTCGCTGGTTTTTGCCCAGACGCGGTGCAGATAGCTGTAAAAACGTGCGCGATCTTTCCAGAACAACATCACCGGCAGGGCCAGCACGCCAGCCACTACGGCGAAAGCACGACGCATGAACACGATATGAGCCGGATACTCTTTATAAAGATCCATATTTTTCTCCCCTGTAGTTGGCCGGAAACTGACTCCGGAAAATTCAAAAACTGTGACCTGGCTAAAATAATATCGCTTTGTTTGTAATTTTACTACTCATCCGACCACTTATTTTTAGCCGTTTAGCCAAAATTTACATTCACACCGTAATTAAGTTACAAAAAAGTTAACGATTTACTTATCAATAGTTAAATTGTGGGCTTTGCCATTTTTATACTTTTTTTACACCCCTCGTCCTGATTTTTGCGAAATCTTTGCGCCATAAATCCTACCGTTAGCACAAATACAAATGTCACCCGGAGGTGGATTGTGAGTGCAGGCCTTATTGCCGGCATCGTGCTGGTATTCCTGTTATTGGGTTATCTGGTTTATGCCCTGATTAATGCGGAGGCATTCTGATGGCTGCTCAGGCGTTTTTGCTTATTGCCAGTTTTTTAGGGGTGTTGTTCCTGCTGGCAAGACCGCTGGGAACAGTACTGGCAAGGATGATTAACAACATGGCGCTGCCGGTGGCAGGTCGCGTTGAAAAAGGGATCTGGCGCGTTCTGGGCATTCGGGAGGGGGAAATGAACTGGCGCCAGTATCTGATGGCGCTCCTGCTGCTGAATATTGTCGGCCTCATCGTCCTCTTCAGCATGCTGATGCTGCAGGGGAGCTTACCGCTCAACCCGCAGCAGTTACCGGGTCTGTCCTGGCATCTGGCGCTGAACACGGCAGTCAGCTTTGTCACTAACACCAACTGGCAGTCCTATGCCGGGGAAACCACGCTGAGCTACTTTAGCCAGATGGCCGGGTTAACCGTGCAAAACTTCCTCTCTGCTGCCACCGGCATTGCGGTGATCTTCGCGCTCACGCGTGCCTTTGCGCGTCAAAATATCAGCACGCTGGGCAACGCATGGGTCGATCTGACACGCATCACGCTGTGGATACTGCTCCCTGTTGCCCTCATTATCGCGCTGTTCTTTATTCAGCAAGGTACCCTGCAAAACCTGCTGCCTTACGCGCCGTATACCTCTCTGGAAGGGGCAAAACAGCTTTTGCCTATGGGGCCGGTGGCCTCGCAGGAAGCCATTAAGATGCTCGGTACTAACGGCGGTGGCTTCTTCAACGCCAACTCGTCGCATCCGTTTGAAAACCCAACAGCGCTGACCAACTTTGTCGAAATGCTGGCGATCTTCCTGATCCCCGCCGCGCTCTGTTTTGCCTTTGGCGATGTGGTCAACGACCGCCGTCAGGGACGCACCCTTCTGTGGACCATGTCTCTGATCTTCGTGGTCTGCGTCGCGCTGGTGATGTGGGCGGAATGGAAAGGTAATCCGCATTTCCTGACGCTGGGCGCTGACAGCGCGATCAACATGGAAGGGAAAGAGAGTCGCTTTGGCATCCTGTCCAGCAGTTTGTTTGCCGTGGTCACCACCGCAGCCTCGTGCGGGGCGGTTAACGCCATGCATGACTCCTTTACGGCACTGGGTGGCATGATCCCAATGTGGCTGATGCAGATTGGCGAAGTGGTGTTTGGCGGCGTGGGCTCTGGTCTTTACGGCATGCTGCTGTTTGTGCTGCTGGCGGTGTTTATCGCCGGTCTGATGATTGGCCGTACCCCGGAATACCTGGGCAAAAAAATCGACGTCCGGGAAATGAAATTAACCGCGCTGGCCATTCTGGTCACGCCTGCCCTCGTGCTGCTCGGCACCGCGCTGGCACTGATGACCGAAGCCGGGCGCAGCGGCATCTTTAACCCGGGTATCCATGGCTTTAGTGAAGTGCTCTACGCCGTCTCGTCTGCGGCGAACAACAACGGCAGCGCCTTTGCAGGCTTAAGCGCCAATTCGCCTTTCTGGAACTGTCTGCTGGCATTCTGCATGTTTGTCGGTCGCTTCGGCGTGATTGTGCCGGTGATGGCCATCGCCGGATCGCTGGTGAATAAAAAAATCCAACCGACCACCACCGGCACATTACCGACACACGGTGCGCTGTTTATTGGCCTGCTGACCGGCACCGTGTTGCTGGTAGGCGCCCTGACCTTTATCCCCGCCCTCGCGTTAGGCCCGGTCGCGGAAATCCTCTCTTTACGCTGATTTTGCGGAGAATTGTCATGAGTCGTAAACAACTGGCCCTGTTCGAACCGTCGTTAGTTCGTCAGGCCCTCATGGATGCGGTGAAAAAGCTGAGCCCGCGCGTGCAGTGGCACAACCCGGTGATGTTTATCGTCTGGGCAGGCAGCGTGCTGACTACCGTCCTGGCGATTGCCATGGGAACGGGTCACCTCCCGGGCAACGCCATGTTCACCGGAGCCATCAGCCTGTGGCTGTGGTTTACCGTGCTGTTTGCCAACTTTGCCGAGGCGCTGGCGGAAGGCCGCAGTAAAGCACAGGCCAACAGCCTGAAAGGGGTAAAAAAGACCGCCTTCGCACGTAAATTACGTGAGCCAAAATACGGCGCGCAGATGGACCACGTGCCGGCAGATGAGCTGCGTAAAGGCGATGTGGTGCTGGTGGAAGCCGGTGACATCATCCCCTGTGATGGCGAAGTCATTGAAGGGGGCGCCTCGGTAGACGAGAGCGCCATTACCGGGGAATCCGCGCCGGTCATTCGTGAATCTGGCGGTGACTTCGCCTCGGTCACGGGCGGGACGCGTATTCTCTCCGACTGGCTGGTGATCCAGTGCAGCGTCAACCCGGGTGAAACCTTCCTCGACCGGATGATCGCCATGGTTGAGGGCGCGCAGCGTCGTAAAACACCCAACGAAATTGCCCTCACCATTCTGCTGGTGGCGCTGACCATCGTCTTCCTGTTGGCTACCGCCACGCTGTGGCCCTTCTCCAGCTACGCGGGCACCGCGGTCAGCATCACCGTGCTGGTGGCGCTGCTGGTCTGCCTGATCCCAACCACCATCGGCGGCCTGCTCTCCGCTATTGGCGTGGCGGGTATGAGCCGCATGCTGGGCGCGAACGTTATCGCCACCAGCGGACGCGCCGTAGAGGCCGCCGGTGACGTGGATGTGCTGCTGCTGGATAAAACCGGGACCATCACCCTCGGCAACCGCCAGGCCTCCGAGTTTTTACCTGCCCCGGGCGTGGATGAAAAAACGCTGGCCGATGCCGCCCAGCTCTCGTCTCTTGCCGATGAAACGCCGGAAGGCCGCAGCATCGTCATTCTGGCGAAACAGCGCTTTAATCTGCGCCAGCGTGATGTGCAGAGCCTGCACGCCACTTTTGTCCCCTTTACGGCACAAACCCGAATGAGCGGTATCAACATTCAGGAGCGCATGATCCGTAAAGGTTCCGTTGATGCCATTCGTCGCCACATTGAAGCCAACAACGGCCATTTTCCACCGGAAGTGGACAATCTGGTTGAGAGCGTTGCTCGCCAGGGGGCCACACCGCTGGTCGTAGCCGAAGGGGCGAATGTGCTGGGGGTGATTGCGCTGAAGGACATCGTCAAAGGCGGCATTAAAGAGCGTTTCGCCCAGTTGCGTAAAATGGGGATTAAAACGGTGATGATCACCGGGGATAACCGGCTGACTGCCGCCGCGATTGCCGCAGAAGCGGGCGTGGATGATTTCCTCTCGGAAGCCACACCGGAAGCCAAGCTGGCGTTGATCCGTCAGTACCAGGCGGAAGGTCGTCTGGTCGCGATGACCGGTGACGGCACCAACGACGCCCCTGCCCTCGCACAGGCCGACGTGGCGGTGGCGATGAACTCCGGTACCCAGGCAGCAAAAGAGGCGGGCAACATGGTCGACCTTGACTCTAACCCGACCAAGCTGATTGAAGTGGTGCATATCGGTAAACAGATGCTGATGACGCGCGGGTCATTGACCACGTTCAGTATCGCCAATGACGTGGCGAAGTATTTCGCCATTATTCCCGCAGCGTTCGCGGCCACCTATCCGCAGCTAAACGCGCTGAACGTGATGCATCTGCACTCCCCGTCTTCGGCCATTCTCAGCGCGGTGATTTTCAACGCCCTGATTATTGTCTTCCTGATCCCGCTGGCGCTGAAAGGGGTGAGCTATAAACCGCTGACGGCTGCTGCCATGCTGCGCCGTAACCTGTGGATTTACGGGCTGGGCGGGCTGCTGGTGCCCTTTATCGGGATTAAAGCTATCGACCTGCTGTTAACGCTGTTCGGGCTGGTTTAAAAGGTGAATCAAATGACGATGTTACGTCCCGCTATACTTCTGTTTATTCTGCTGTCTCTCATTACCGGTGGGCTTTACCCGCTGCTGACCACCGCGCTGGGCCAGTGGTGGTTCAAGGATCAGGCCAATGGCTCGCTGATCATACAGCAGGGTGAAAACCGCGGCTCCCGCCTGATTGGTCAAAACTTTACGGACGCCCGGTACTTTCAGGGACGCCCTTCCGCTACCGCCGATAGCCCGTATAATCCGATGGCATCCGGCGGGAGTAACCTGGCGGGCAGTAATCCTGAACTGGACAAAGCCATCGCTGAGCGTGTGGCGGCCCTGCGCAGTGCCAACCCGCAGGCCAGCCGGGAGATTCCAGTGGAACTGGTGACTGCCTCCGCCAGTGGGCTGGACTACAGCCTGACGCCTGAAGCGGTGGCCTGGCAGATACCGCGCGTCGCCGCTGCCCGTCATCTGAGCGTCGAGCAGGTCAGCCAGCTGGTGGCAGCGCACACGCAAAAGCCGCTGGTCAGTTTTATTGGCATGCCGGTAGTAAATATTGTTGAGCTGAATCTGGCGCTGGACGCGCTAAGGAATAACTAAATGACCGACGAGCCCTTGCGCCCGGATCCTGACAGGCTGCTGGAACAGACAGCTGAAGCCCATCGCGGCAAGCTGAAAATTTTCTTCGGTGCCTGCGCGGGCGTCGGGAAAACCTTCGCCATGCTGACAGAAGCTCAGCGGCTTCGGGCTCAGGGGCTCGATATTCTGATCGGCGTGGTGGAAACCCACGGCCGTAAAGAGACCGCGGCGTTGTTAAAGGGGCTGGCCACGCAGCCTCCTCGCCGTATCAGCCATCGTGGCAGGCTGGTAACGGAGTTTGATCTCGATGCCGCCCTCGCCCGCCGCCCCGCCCTTATTCTGATGGACGAACTGGCGCACAGCAATGCGCCAGGCTCGCGTCACCCCAAACGCTGGCAGGACGTAGAAGAGCTACTTGAAGCCGGGATTGACGTCTTCACCACGGTGAATGTTCAGCATCTTGAAAGCCTGAACGACGTGGTCAGCGGCGTGACCGGCATTCAGGTGCGCGAAACGGTGCCGGATCCGTTCTTTGACTCCGCTGATGAAGTGGTGCTGGTGGATCTGCCGCCAGACGATCTGCGCCAGCGCCTGCATGAAGGGAAAGTCTATATTGCAGGCCAGGCCGAACGCGCTATCGAACACTTCTTTCGTAAAGGCAACCTGATCGCCCTGCGCGAACTGGCCCTGCGCCGCACCGCCGATCGCGTGGATGACCAGATGCGTGCCTGGCGCGATCTGCAAGGACAGGAGCGCGTCTGGCATACGCGGGATGCCATCCTGCTGTGCATTGGTCACGGTAGCGGCAATGAAAAGCTTGTCCGTACCGCCGCCCGGCTGGCTGCGAAATTTGGCAGCGTCTGGCATGCGGTGTATGTCGAAACGCCGCAGCTTCACGCCCTGCCAGAAAACCAGCGTCGCGCGATCCTGAGTTCGCTGCGCCTGGCGCAGGAGCTGGGGGCGGAAACCGCGACCCTCTCCGATCCGCAGGAAGATAAAGCCATTCTGCGCTACGCGCGTGAGCACAACCTGGGCAAAATTGTCATTGGCCGTCGCCAGCACCGGCGCTGGTTTAGCCGCGAATCGTTTGCCGACAAGCTGGCCCGGCGTGCACCCGACCTGGATCTGGTGGTCGTGGCGCTGGACGACAAACCCACGCCGTTACCCAACCGTGCGCCAGACAGCCGCACGTTCACCGATAAATGGCGCATCCAGCTTCGCGGTTGCCTTATCGCCGTCGTGCTTTGCGCCCTGATTACCTTTATTGCCAGCCAGTGGCTGATTGCGTTTGATGCCGCCAACCTGGTGATGATCTACCTGCTCGGCGTGGTGGTGGTGGCGCTCTTTTACGGGCGCTGGCCGTCAGTCCTGGCAACGGTGATTAACGTCATCAGCTTCGATCTCTTCTTTATCGACCCGCGCGGAACGCTTGCCGTCTCGGATGTACAGTACGTCCTCACGTTTGCCGTCATGCTCACCGTCGGGCTGGTGATCGGGAATCTGACAGCAGGCGTTCGCTATCAGGCGCGTATCGCCCGCTATCGTGAACAGCGCACCCGACATTTATACGAGATGTCTAAATCGCTGGCGGTAGGCCGCACGCCGCTGGATATCGTCCAGACCAGCGAGCAGTTTATCCGCTCGACATTTAATGCCAGCAATCTGATTTTACTCCCGGATGAGCACGGTAAGCTGCGCCCGCTGACGTCGGCCACGGGCATGACGCCGTGGGATGAGGCCATTGCACGCTGGAGCTTCGATAAAGGGTTACCGGCAGGCGCAGGGACAGACACCCTCCCCGGCGTGCCGTATCAGATCCTGCCGCTGCGCAGTGCGGATAAAAATCAGGGGCTGGTCATCGTCGAGCCTTCTAATCTGCGCCAGCTGATGATCCCCGAGCAGCAGAGGCTGCTCGAGACCTTTACGTTGCTGGTTGCCAGCGCCCTGGAGCGGCTGGCGCTGACGGCCAGCGAAGAACAGGCCCGGCTGGCAAGCGAGCGCGAAAGCATTCGCAACTCGCTGCTGGCAGCGCTCTCACACGATCTTCGCACGCCTCTCACCGTGCTGTTTGGCCAGTCGGAAATTCTGACCCTGGATCTGGCGGCTGAAGGTTCAAAACACGCCCTGCAGGCCAGCGAGATCCGCCAGCACGTGCTGAACACCACGCGGCTGGTGAATAACCTGCTCGATATGGCGCGGATACAGTCTGGCGGGTTCAACCTCAAAAAAGAGTGGCTCACGCTTGAGGAAGTGGTAGGAAGCGCGCTGAAAATGCTGGAGCCCGGTCTCGGCGGACGGCATATCGCCCTGAACATGCCCGATCCCCTGACATTAATTCACGTTGATGGCCCGCTGTTTGAGCGGGTGTTAATTAATCTGCTGGAAAATGCGGGTAAATATGCCGGAGCACACGCGCAAATTGGGGTGAATGCTTCGGTGGAAGATCACACCCTGCGGCTCGACGTCTGGGACACCGGGCCCGGTATTCCTGCCGGGCAGGAAAAAGCGATATTCGAAAAATTCTCACGGGGCAATAAAGAGTCTGCCATTCCGGGGGTTGGGCTGGGTCTGGCGATCTGCCAGGCCATTATTGACGTCCATGGCGGCACCATTTCGGCAGAGAACCGCCCGGAAGGAGGCGCACGTTTTTGTGTTACACTTCCTCTGGACACCCCGCCAGAACTTGATGAATTACCAGAGGATTTGTGATCAACGTCCTGATTGTAGAAGATGAACTCGCCATTAGCCGGTTTCTGCGCGCTGCGCTGGAAGGTGACGGTCTGCGCGTTCATGATGCCGGTACGCTCCAGCGCGGGTTGATTGAAGCCGCTACCCGCAAGCCGGACCTGGTGATCCTCGATCTCGGTTTGCCGGATGGCGACGGTATCGATTTTATTCGCGAGGTGCGCCAGTGGAGCCAGATGCCCATTCTGGTGCTCTCCGCACGCACCGAAGAGTCAGATAAAATCGCCGCGCTGGATGCCGGTGCGGACGACTATCTTATTAAACCTTTTGGGATTGGTGAGTTACAGGCTCGCCTTCGTGTGGCGCTGCGTCGCCACGGTGCCGCCACGCCTGCCGACCCAACGTACACTTTCGGTGATGTGCACGTTGATCTCGCTTCGCGACGTATTGTGCGCGGTGAAGAGGAGATCCATCTCACGCCGATAGAGTTCCGCCTGCTTGCGGTTTTGCTCAACAACCACGGTAAGGTGCTGACCCAACGTCAGCTGCTGGCTCAGGTGTGGGGACCCAACGCCGTGGAACATAGTCACTATTTACGCATATATATGGGCCACCTGCGCCAGAAACTTGAAACCGACCCCGCACGTCCTCGCCATTTATTAACTGAAACCGGTATCGGTTATCGGTTTATGCTTTGAATAACTATTCAATTTTATTTCCAATAAAAACAAACCCACCCACATAATTCCGTTTAAATAAGCCATAAGCGATAATTTTGGCTTATTTTCGCTCATTCAAAACAGAAACAACACAATCCGTTAACGCATCATCAACAAACCAGTGTTTTGATCTGAGATATTCATCGAAAGCGAATAATTATTTCTGATTTGATCGGTTAAGGGTGATCTGATTCACAGTTAATCGCTTTTTCCTGGATAAAATGACCATGCTTTCAATTACTGAAAGGAAAATGAAACATGGAAAACAATAATCGCTTGATGCCCCATATAAGGCGGACAACACATATCATGATGTTTGCCCACCGAAACTGCTTTGACTTCCATCTCTTTAATGCCCGGTAGTCCTTCGACTTCTGGCGCACCCGCTTGCAGGTTAACCTGAAAAAACTCTATTTTACAGGCCGTTGCCTGTGAAGGCGTGCGTTCATTCAATTTAATTCAGACTTATCCGCAGCCGGGCGGACTGAATCTCATATATTAAAAAGCAACTTACTGATTTTTTATCAGCGGCCACACTTTGCTTTTTTTCCGGACATTATCGATTTCTTTCTAGCGAGAAATCGAGGGACGAATATTGCCTTAAATAAAGAGAGAAAGATGAAAAGTTTAAAAATTGCAGCCAGCCGTGCATGCCCTGATTGCTTTACCACTCACCGTGAACTGGTAGATGTCAGCACCTCAGATTATATTGACGTGGCCGCCATTGTTCTGGCCGTGAGCGATATTTCCAGTGGCACTCTGGAAGAAATAGAAGCTACCGGGTTTGGTATTCCCGTATTTATTGCGACACATAAAGAAGAGTTCATTCCGGCTGAATATTTATCGCGCATTCACGGTGTGTTTGAGTGTTCAGAGACCAGTAACGACTTTTACGGACGTCAACTGGAAGCGGCCGCGCAGAAGTACGAAACCCAGCTACGCCCCCCGTTTTTCCGCGCACTGGTCGACTACGTGAATCAGGGCAACAGCGCATTCGATTGTCCGGGGCATCAGGGTGGGCAATTTTTCCGCCGTCATCCTGCCGGTAATCAATTTGTCGATTTCTTCGGCGAAACGCTTTTCCGCTCCGATCTGTGCAACGCCGACGTGGCCATGGGGGATCTGCTGATTCATGAAGGCGCGCCGTGCATTGCCCAGCAACACGCGGCGAAAGTGTTTATTGCGGATAAAACCTACTTTGTGCTGAACGGTACCTCATCATCCAACAAAGTGGTGCTAAACGCCCTGCTCACCCCCGGCGACCTGGTGCTGTTCGATCGTAATAACCATAAATCCAACCACCACGGAGCTCTGCTTCAGGCGGGTGCCACGCCGGTCTATCTGGAAACTGCGCGCAACCCGTACGGCTTTATTGGTGGCATTGATGCCCACTGCTTTGAGGAGAGCTACCTGCGCGAGCTGGTATCGGAAGTGGCACCGGGTCGTGCGCGTGACGAACGTCCGTTCCGTCTGGCGGTGATCCAGCTGGGCACCTACGATGGCACCATTTATAACGCCCGCCAGGTCGTCGATAAAATTGGTCACCTGTGCGACTACATCCTGTTCGATTCTGCCTGGGTGGGCTACGAGCAATTTATTCCGATGATGGCCGACTGCTCTCCGCTGCTGCTGGAGCTGAACGAAAACGATCCGGGGATTCTGGTTACCCAGTCGGTCCATAAACAGCAGGCGGGTTTTTCGCAGACCTCGCAAATTCACAAGAAAGACCGCCATATTAAAGGCCAACCGCGCTATGTCCCGCACAAGCGCCTGAATAACGCCTTTATGATGCACGCCTCCACCAGCCCGTTCTACCCCCTGTTTGCCGCACTGGATATCAATGCCCGCATGCACGAGGGGCAGAGTGGCCGCAATATGTGGATGGACTGCGTGGTTACCGGCATTGAAGCACGCAAGCTGATCCTGGAGAACTGCCAGTTTATTCGCCCGTTCGTGCCGGAGCTGGTAGATGGCCGTCCGTGGGAAAGCTGGGACACGGCTGAAATTGCCACCGACCTGCGCTTCTTCCACTTTGTGCCGGGTGAAAACTGGCACGCTTTTGAAGGGTATGCCGAGCATCAATACTTTATCGACCCGTGCAAACTGCTGTTGACCACGCCGGGCATCAACGCCCGTACCGGCGAGTATGAGGATTTCGGCGTGCCCGCCACCATCCTGGCTAACTTCCTGCGTGAAAACAGCATCGTGCCGGAGAAATGCGATCTCAACTCGATCCTGTTCCTGCTGACCCCTGCGGAAGATATGGGCAAGCTGCAGCAGCTGGTGGCACAGTTGGTGCGTTTCGAAAAACTGCTTCAGACCGATGCGCCATTAAAAGAGGTGCTTCCGTCTATCTGTAACCAATACCCGGAACGCTACGCCGGTTATACCCTGCGCCAGATATGCCAGGAGATGCATGAACTGTACGCCCGCCATAACGTGAAACAACTGCAAAAAGAGATGTTCCGCAAGTCTCACTTCCCTCGCGTGATGATGAACCCGCAGGACGCAAACTATGCGTGTCTGCGTGGTGAGGTTGAACTGGTCTCGCTGCGTGATGCGGAAGGCCGTATTGCCGCCGAAGGCGCCCTGCCTTACCCACCAGGCGTGCTGTGCGTGGTTCCGGGTGAAGTCTGGGGAGGCTCCGTCCTGCGCTACTTTGCCGCGCTGGAAGAGGGTATCAACCTTTTACCGGGCTTCGCACCGGAACTACAGGGTGTGTACGTTGAGGAGTGTGACGGACGCAAACATGTTCGCTGTAACGTCATCAAACAACCCGCCGCTCAGCCCGCGCTGCTGAAAGGAGAAAAATTATGAGTAAGTCCAACAAGATGGGCGTGGTGCAGCTGACCATCCTCACCATGGTCAACATGATGGGGTCAGGGATTATTATGCTGCCCACCAAACTTGCCGAGGTGGGTACTATTTCGATTATCTCCTGGCTGGTAACCGCGGTCGGCTCCATGGCGCTGGCATGGGCATTTGCCAAATGCGGAATGTTCAGCCGCAAGTCAGGCGGGATGGGCGGCTACGCCGAATACGCCTTCGGCAAATCTGGCAACTTTATGGCTAACTACACCTATGGCGTGTCGCTGCTGATCGCCAACGTGGCGATTGCCATCTCCGCCGTGGGTTACGGTACGGAACTGTTTGGTGCCACGCTCAGCCCGGTGCAAATTGGTTTGGCCACCATCGGCGTATTGTGGATCTGCACCGTGGCCAACTTTGGCGGCGCGCGCATCACCGGCCAGCTGAGTAGCATCACCGTCTGGGGCGTGATTATCCCGGTTGTCGGGCTATGCATCATCGGCTGGTTCTGGTTCAGTCCGACCCTGTACGCGAACTCCTGGAACCCGCACCATGTGCCGTTCTTTACCGCTGTCGGGTCATCTATCGCCATGACGCTGTGGGCCTTCCTCGGTCTGGAATCCGCCTGCGCAAACGCGGAAGTGGTAGAGAACCCCGAAAAGAACGTCCCGATTGCCGTTCTTGGCGGAACGCTGGGCGCGGCGGTGATCTATATCGTCTCCACTAACGTTATTGCCGGTATCATACCGAACATGGATTTGGCTAACTCCACGGCGCCGTTTGGGCTGGCCTTCGCGCAGATGTTCACCCCGGAAGTCGGGAAAGTGATCATGGGGCTGATGGTCATGTCCTGCTGCGGTTCACTCCTCGGCTGGCAGTTCACCATCGCGCAGGTGTTTAAATCTTCGGCTGACGAAGGTTACTTCCCGAAAATCTTCTCCCGCGTGACCAAAGCCGATGCGCCGGTGCAGGGCATGCTGGCCATTGTCATCTTCCAGAGCGGATTGTCGCTGATGACCATTAGCCCGTCGCTGAACAGCCAGTTCAACGTGCTGGTCAACCTGGCGGTGGTGACAAATATCATTCCGTATATTCTGTCGATGGCGGCGCTGGTGATCATTCAGAAAGTGGCGAAAGTTGATCCCCGCAAAGCTCGGGCGGCCAATATTGTGGCGCTGATTGGGGCGATTTACAGCTTCTATGCGCTCTACTCATCCGGCCAGGAGGCGATGCTTTATGGTGCGATGGTGACCTTTATGGGCTGGACGCTGTACGGGCTGGTCTCACCGCGGTTTGAATTGAAGAATAAACATAGTTAGGTAAAAGCAAAACGGCAACCCAGGGGTTGCCGTTTTTCGTGTTTTCACCCTCTCCCTGTGGGAGAGGGCCGGGGTGAGGGCATCAGCCCGCACCGAACACCACTTACGCGTTTTTCAGCACTTCGCTGACAATCTCTACCGCTTCTTTCTCAATCTGCTGGCGATGCTCAGCGCCGAGGAAGCTTTCACAATAGATTTTGTACGCATCTTCCGTACCGGATGGACGCGCGGCGAACCAGCCATTTTCGGTCATCACTTTCAGACCACCGATAGAGGCACCGTTACCCGGCGCTGCCGTCAGACGGGCCGTGATGGGATCACCGGCCAGCGTGCTGGCACTGACCATCTCCGGAGAGAGTTTAGACAGGGCTGCTTTCTGTGCGGAGGTCGCGCTTGCCTGGATACGGTTGTAGCTCGGTGCACCAAAGCGCGCCGCCAGCTCGTCGTAGTGTTCCTGCGGGTTCTTGCCGGTGACCGCGGTGATCTCCGCCGCCAGCAGACACATGATGATACCGTCTTTGTCGGTTGACCATGGTGTGCCGTCGAAACGCAGGAAGGATGCCCCCGCGCTCTCTTCACCACCAAAGCCGAAGCTGCCGTCATGCAGACCGTCAACAAACCATTTAAAACCAACCGGCACTTCCACCAGCTTGCGACCCAGCGCGTCAACCACGCGGTCGATCATGGCTGAAGAAACCAGCGTTTTACCCACAGCCACCTCTTTGCCCCACTGTGGGCGATGCTGGAACAGGTAGTTGATTGCCACAGCCAGGTAGTGGTTTGGGTTCATCAGCCCGGCCGGGGTAACGATACCGTGGCGGTCATAATCCGGGTCGTTGGCGAAGGCCAGATCGAATTTGTCACGCAGTGCCAGCAGGCCTGCCATCGCGCACTCAGAGGAGCAGTCCATACGGATCGCGCCGTCTTTATCAAGGTGCATAAAGCGGAAGGTCTGATCGACGTGATCGTTAACGATGGTCAGATCCAGCTTGTAATGCTCTGCAATGCGTTTCCAGTATTCAATACCGGAGCCGCCCAGCGGATCCACACCCAGCTTCAGGCCGGCTTTCTGGATAGCCGCCATATCGACGATATCCGCCAGCCCTTCCACGAACGGCTGCACCAGATCCTGCTCTTTCACGTGGCCGGACGCCATGGCCGCATCCAGAGAAATACGCTTAACGCCTTTCAGACCATCGGCCATTAAGGCGTTGGCGCGGTCTTCCACCACTTTGGTGACGTTGGTATCTGCCGGGCCACCGTTAGGTGGGTTGTATTTGATACCACCGTCTTCCGGCGGGTTGTGAGAAGGCGTGATAACGATACCGTCAGCCTGTGGGCCACCTTTTTTGTTGTGCACAAGGATAGCGTTAGAAACGGCAGGCGTTGGGGTGAAACCGTTATTTTCCTGCACAATTACATCAACGCCGTTCGCCGCCAGAACTTCCAGCACGGAAATGAATGCCGGTTCAGACAGGGCGTGAGTATCTTTCCCCACGTAGCACGGACCGGTAACACCATTTTTGGCGCGCTCTTCCGCGATGGCCTGAGCAATGGCCAGAATGTGCGGTTCGTTAAAGCTATGGCGTGCCGCGCTACCGCGATGGCCTGATGTCCCAAACTTCACTGCGTGTTCTGCGTTGCCCACGACCGGTTTCAGCACATAATACTGCGCGGTCAGCTGAGCGACGTTAATCAAATCGCTTTGTTGTGCAGGTTGGCCTGCACGGCTGTGATTTGCCATTACCGGGTCCTTCTGATGCAAGGGTTAAATTGTACCGCAAACCTTTTCAATCAATTCCGCCGGGAACTGCATGGACTGCATGATGTGTTCAACCATGCTGCACTTGCGGCCCGTATTGGTATTGGTGATGACCCAGTACGGTGTGCCAGGGACATGTTTAGGTTTGGTCTGGTTGCCATTTTGCAGCAGCGTCTGCTCGTCGCCCGCGAAATAGACGCGCGTGCGACCGTGCAGCGACTCAGTCGCTTCAGCAAACGCCTTGTTATCCAGTGAATAAAGTGTAGACAGCACCAGCATGAAGCGGTTGACCGCTTTTTTCTGCTCTGCATATTCATCAGACAGCAGCAGCTCGCGCATCGCACGTACTTTGTCTTTTACCTGCACGGCGGCAGGTTTTGCTTGTGCAACAACACTCGGCTGAGACACGACATCTTTAGTGGCTGGGGTAGCAGACGGTGAGGCGGCGGAAATTTTAAGCATACGCCGTAAAATGTCGGACGCGCTCTCCCCGATATGCCGCGTTTGGCTGGCAATAAACTGATAGAGTTCGTCATCAACTTCGATTGTTTTCATCTTAATCCAGTGCGATATCTTATCTGAATACAAGTCGTTGAGATTATAAAGTCAAATCCCAACAGCGGATAGCGTCAAACCAGGTTGGCGGCAAAAGTCAGATTAAACTGGAACCTTGCAGCCGGGCGGCAGAATGGTCAACATAATACCCTAACCTGTCACACCTAAAAAAAGAACTTTGCCATGAAATTGAATACCCGAGCGCAATCTGCACAATCGCCGAACACGAATCCTCCCATCGTACTGGTTCACGGGCTGTTTGGCAGCCTGGATAACCTGGGCGTGCTGGCACGCGATCTGGTTACCGATCACGATATTTTGCAGGTGGATATGCGAAATCATGGCCTTTCCGGGCGTTCAGAAGAGATGACCTATGCGGCCATGGCGCAGGATCTGCTGGATACGCTGGATGCCAACAATCTCGAGAAAGTGACGTTGATCGGGCATTCAATGGGCGGCAAAGCGGTCATGGCCCTGACGGCTCTGGCACCAGAAAGAATAAGTGGCCTGGTGGTCATAGATGTTGCCCCGGTGGATTACCACGTCCGTCGCCATGATGAGATTTTCGCCGCCATCAACGCGGTGACCAACGCTGGCGTCTCGACGCGCCAACAGGCAGCCGTCGTTATGCGTGAGCATCTGGATGAAGAAGGGGTTATCCAGTTTCTGCTGAAATCGTTCGTTGACGGCCAGTGGCGGTTCAACGTGCCGGTGCTGTGGGAGCAGTACGATAACATCGTTGGTTGGGAAACCGTACCGGCATGGCCGCACCCTACCCTCTTCATTCGTGGCGGCAATTCGCCCTACGTTACCGACGCCTGTCGCGATACCCTGCTGGCGCAATTCCCGCAGGCACGCGCTCATGTTATAGCTGGCGCCGGACATTGGGTTCATGCGGAAAAACCAGACGCCGTCTTACGCGCCATTCGCCGCTATCTGACTGATACGGCAAATTGATTAAAAAGAGAGCGACTGGAAGGCTGCGGGCTTCCAGTCGTTGGCGTGCCGTTTTTGGTGATGTATGATGGCGCGCTTATCGCCCAGGCATTAGCAGGGCGGCGTGTTTCCCCCGAAGTCTCAGAATCATGGCCAAAGAACAAACGGACCGTACGACACTAGATCTGTTCGCGAATGAGCGTCGACCGGGACGACCAAAAACGAATCCGCTTTCGCGCGACGAACAGCTGCGTATTAATAAACGCAACCAGCTTAAACGCGATAAAAATCGTGGACTTAAGCGTGTCGAACTGAAGCTCAACGCCGACGCTGTCGATGCGCTAAACGAACTGGCTGACGCGCGTAATATCAGCCGCAGCGAGCTGATCGAAGAGATGTTACTCACCCAACTCGAGACCATGCGCAGTAAGGCATAAGTCCGAAAAATCCCTTTATTACCCTTTTCATGTAGCACAGAGTGCAGTCCTGCGCGATAGCTGTTTCCGCAGGGTTGCCTGTTCTGCTATTATTGCCTTTATCCGTGGACAAATTGCGCCACCATACCATTAAGTATCAAGAGGTTATTTTACTCATGGCAATTATCGGCATTTTCTTCGGCAGTGATACCGGCAATACCGAAAATATCGCAAAAAACATTCAGAAACAGCTCGGTAAAGACGTTGCCGATGTGCACGACATCGCCAAGAGCAGCAAAGAAGATCTCGAAGGCTATGACATCCTGCTGCTGGGTATTCCGACCTGGTATTACGGTGAAGCCCAGTGTGACTGGGATGATTTCTTCCCAACGCTGGAAGAGGTGGATTTCAACGGCAAGCTGGTTGCCCTGTTTGGCTGCGGCGACCAGGAAGACTATGCAGAGTACTTCTGTGATGCGCTGGGCACCATCCGCGACATTATTGAGCCAAACGGTGCCGTTATTGTAGGTCACTGGCCTACCGCTGGTTACCACTTCGAAGCGTCTAAAGGTCTGGCAGACGACGATCACTTCGTGGGTCTGGCGATTGACGAAGATCGCCAGCCAGAACTGACCGCCGAGCGCGTTGAAAAATGGGTTAAGCAGATCCGTGAAGAGCTGCACCTGGACGATATTCTCAACGCCTGATGATTCTTGCGGCGCAACGGTGGTTGCGCCCATAAACCAGGTCAAACCGATTAAATTAATTGCTACAATCTTTTAACTTTTTCGCCCAGACCTGTACAATGACCCCCTGATAAAACGTGGCTTTCACAATGCAAGTTTGTTGGTGATACCACGTTTTTATAAGCATACTTTACCTGAGACTTGCAGTTTTCATTTAGCCATGGCAGTTCTATAATGAGACGCATTATCCCGGGTGCAATTTCTGTCACTTCCTACAGAAGTGAATCGTTTAGCAACAGGACAGATTCCGCATGACTGACAACAATACCGCATTAAAGAAGGCTGGCCTGAAAGTTACGCTTCCTCGGTTAAAAATCCTTGAAGTGCTTCAGGGTCCAGACAATCACCATGTCAGTGCGGAAGACCTTTATAAGCGTCTTATCGACATGGGCGAAGAGATTGGGCTGGCAACCGTCTATCGTGTGCTGAACCAGTTTGATGACGCGGGCATTGTCACCCGTCATAATTTCGAAGGCGGTAAATCTGTATTCGAACTGACTCAACAGCATCACCACGATCACCTGATCTGCCTGGATTGCGGCAAGGTCATTGAATTCAGCGATGATTCCATTGAATCTCGCCAGCGTGAAATCGCCGCACGTCACGGTATCCGCCTGACGAACCACAGCCTGTACCTGTATGGTCACTGCGCTGAAGGCGATTGCCGCGAAGACGATCACGCGCACGACGCGAAATAAACACGTTTCATACTCTGAGCCAGCCGCAAGGTTGGCTTTTTTTTGCCTGCGGTCTGGCAAAAAAAAGCCCGGCAGCGCAGCGCTACCGGGCATGATAACAGCGGGTTAAAGGCTGTTGTTGCTGCGAATCTCTTTCCAGATCTGATCGCAACGCTTCGCGACTTCCTGATCGTTACCGGTTTTACGCGCCTGGATACAGGCCTGGTAATCCATTACGCGAATATTCTCCTGGGTTGCGAACTGTTCATGCGCTTTCTCTTTTTTCAGCACATTCAGCACGCTCTGACAGGCTTCGATCTTCTCCGGCGAACCTTCCGCCGTATTGATACACGCGCTGTAGGCTTCTTTCAGACGGGAGTCCTCTTTCGGGGCCTGATTCTGCGCACAAGCCACCAGTCCCGATGCCAGCAACGCGACGATTACAATCTTTTTCATATGTAGTCTCCGGTCCGGCGGGAATTACCCCGCCGGACGAGTCATCAGAAGATGGTGAACGGTGCGATAACCATGAATTTCACGTCGCGTTCATCCTGGAAGATGTTGCCGTAACCGCCCGCGTAACTCGGGATATCGGAGTGGTTGTCGTATTGTGTAAAGTGAAGTTTGAACATGGTCCCTTTGGCGCGACCATCCTGCAGGGTGTAGATCGCATCAAGGCTGTAAGCGGATTCTTTGAGACGATAGTTTGGATCGTAGTATGCGTCTGGCGTTGCCATATCAGCAGGCTTCGCATCCCATGCGTAGGCGTAAGATGCCCCCACCGCCCAGCCTGGCAGGTTCCAGTTTTTCAGATCATACATTGCGCCGAAGAAGACTGCTTTTTCGCCATCGGCGTTGAAGTCGGAACGGTTATCCCACCAGATATCCAGACGACCGTTTGAAGAGGCATAGGTTGGGGTCATACGCTGCAGGAAGTAGCCCTGCTGCCCTTCCGCTTTTACCCACGTTCCTTCAAGACGCAAATCTACCTGACCGACTTTGTAGCCGAAGGTCAGCGCCTGCAACCACGCCGTGCCGTCATAAATATCATTCACGCCACCATCACTGACTTTATCTCGCGTACCGTAGAACTGGTAGCTGGTACTCAGCGGGCTACCCGCGATGTCAAATTTATAACTGGCCTTAGCAAAATACTGATCGATATAACCTTCCGCCTGACCAAATGCCGCTTCAAGCACTAAATCATTTTTAAAGTCGTACTTCGCGCCCAGCGAGTGAAGATAATCCACTTTGGTCTTTTTATCGTTCTGGTAGAACTTGTCCATTTCGATATGCCACGGCGCTTTATACTCGTTGGTCCACATATACGAGAAGCTTAACGCACCCGCGTCACCGTAATCAAAATTGGCGCCCGCTTCTGCCCCCTGATAGGTACCTGGCATAAAGCTCCAGTGCGGAGCTAACAGGGTTTGACCAGTTGGCTGAATATAACCACCGCGCGCCCATACCGGGCCGTATTTAAATTTCGCAGCAGCTTTATACAGGCTGATACCGCTTTTATCTCCGGACCAGTCTTCTTTATACGCTTTATTACTGGAGGAGAAGGCAATTTCGTTCGGGTGGCCGCTGTCACCATTTTCCGCCATTTCAATTGCCGTGAAGGCGGCAATATCCAGGCCGAACATATCGGCAGCGTAACCAGACTGGAAATCCAGATTGGCGTTCCAGGTAGAGTGAGAAAGGTTCGTTTTATATTTATCTTCCGTGACATCTTTACGGTCACGTTCACGCTGCCAGTAATAAATACCGCCCGTGAGGGTTGAATCATCGATGAAGCCTGCTGCTTTAGCGTCTGGCGTCACCACCAAGCCTGACATTGCTGTCACACCGGCAATAGCCAGCGCCAGCGCACTACGTTTGCCACTGAACGTACGCATAGATTATTCCTCTTTGACGAATTAAAACGCCTAAAACGGCGAAAAATATAAAAGACCTGATGGTCAGGGGTAGTCGGAAATACCCTCGAATAACTACCGTCTTTAGGTTATTTTTCGCGACGCGAATTATCAATGCTTTTCGGTGGCTAAAACTCAGGATTATGACGAAGAGCACATAATTGGTAGTGCTTTGTAACATTTAACGGGATGCCAGAACTGGCGGGGGAAAAGGCCGATTTTCAATAAGTAACGCGTTAAATGATATTCTTTTTACGGTGTGTCAGACTTTTGAAAGGGGATAAACTTTTTTTAAAAAAAATAAGTAGCACCACATTGACCTGTTATTTTTATAAACGCTATTTGGCTACTGCTTTAAAGGCATGATCACTCTATAAAAAAACGCCGCATTACGCGGCGTTTGTTTCTCATTGACCAGCGCGGCGTTATTATTCGCCGATTTTCGTCCAGGTATCACGCAGACCGACCGTACGGTTAAATACCGGTTTTTCAGCGGTGCTGTGACGGCTGTCCAGGCAGAAGTAACCTTCACGTTCAAACTGGAACGCTTTACCCGCCTCAGCCGCTTTCAGGGATGGCTCAGCGTAACCCTGTTTGATGACCAGCGATTCCGGGTTGATGGTCGCCAGGAAGTCTTCTGCTGCGCCTGGGTTAGGCACGCTGAACAGACGATCGTACAGACGAATCTCTACCGGCAGCGCGTGTGATGCACTGACCCAGTGGATCACGCCTTTCACCTTACGACCGTCCGCCGGATCTTTGCTCAGGGTCTCGGCATCGTATGTGCAGAAGATCGTGGTGATGTTGCCTTCCGCATCTTTTTCTACGCGCTCAGCCTTGATCACATAGGCGTTACGCAGACGCACCTCTTTACCGAGCACCAGTCGCTTGTACTGTTTGTTCGCTTCTTCGCGGAAGTCAGCACGATCGATCCAGATTTCACCACTGAACGGTACGTCACGGCTGCCCATCTCCGGTTTGTTCGGATGGTTAGGCATCGAGACCATTTCGCTCGCACCCTGCGGATAGTTTTCGATAACCAGTTTTACCGGGTCGATAACGGCCATCGCGCGCGGCGCGTTTTCGTTCAGATCTTCACGAATGCAGGATTCCAGAGACGCCATCTCAATGGTGTTATCCTGCTTGGTCACGCCAATGCGTTTGCAGAACTCACGGATTGACGCCGCGGTGTAGCCACGACGGCGCAGACCAGAGATGGTCGGCATACGTGGGTCGTCCCAGCCTTCAACGTGCTTATCGGTCACCAGCAGGTTCAGCTTACGCTTGGACATCACGGTGTATTCCAGATTCAGACGAGAGAACTCGTACTGACGCGGATGCACCGGAATTGTGATGTTATCCAGCACCCAGTCGTACAGACGACGGTTGTCCTGGAATTCCAGCGTACACAGCGAGTGGGTGATGCCTTCCAGCGCATCGCTGATGCAGTGGGTGAAGTCGTACATCGGGTAGATGCACCACTTGTTACCGGTCTGGTGATGTTCAGCGAATTTAATGCGGTAAAGCACCGGGTCGCGCATCACGATAAACGGTGATGCCATATCGATTTTGGCACGCAGGCACGCTTTACCTTCCTCGAAACCACCAGCACGCATTTTTTCAAACAGCGCCAGGTTCTCTTCCACGCTGCGATCGCGGAACGGGCTGTTTTTACCCGGTGCCGTCAGCGTGCCGCGGTATTCACGGATTTCATCTGCAGAGAGCTCGTCAACATAGGCCAGACCTTTATTGATCAGCTCAACGGCATAGGCATACAGCTGATCGAAATAGTCAGAGGAGTAGCAGATATCGCCAGACCAGTTGAAGCCCAGCCATTGCACGTCGTTCTTAATGGACTCAACGTATTCGATGTCTTCTTTTACTGGGTTGGTGTCATCGAAACGCAGGTTGCACTGCCCCTGGTAATCCTGTGCGATACCAAAGTTCAGGCAGATCGATTTGGCGTGACCAATGTGCAGGTAGCCATTTGGCTCCGGCGGGAAACGCGTATGCACTGTGGTGTGCTTACCACTGGCCAGATCTTCATCGATGATCTGACGAATAAAGTTACTCGGGCGGGCTTCTGCCTCACTCATCGTGGATTCCTCAAAGCGTAAACAACGTATAACGGCATATGATCTTATAAGCCGGACGTAGTGACAACCCTTAAAACGTCCCGGAAGAAAATAATGGGGGCATTTGCTGCAAAAAAAAGCGGCGGAGGATCTCCCCCGCCGCTTAAGGCATGACTCTACTCAGGAGCGATTACTTGCCTTTAATCTCATACAGTGGCGTTTGCCCCGCAACCACCTGACCTTTTGCCTGAAGCACCAGGCCGCTGAAGTCGTCGATGTTGCTGCATACCACCGGGCTTATCATCGAACGGGCATTGGCGTTCAGGAAGTCCAGATCCATTTCCAGAATCGGCTGGCCTGCAACCACTTCTGCGCCCTCTTCCACCAGGCGAGTAAAGCCCTGGCCGTTCAGCGCAACGGTATCAATACCCATATGAACCACGATCTCCGCGCCTTTTTCGGTTTCGAGGCAGAACGCGTGGTTGGTGTTGAAGATTTTCACGATGGTGCCCGCCGCAGGAGACACAACGGTTTTCTCCGTTGGTTTCACCGCAACACCGTCACCGACCGCTTTGCTGGCAAACGCTTCGTCAGGTACCTGCTCAAGCGCGACCACCTCACCCGTAACCGGTGAAACCAGCGCGGCGATAGTAGCGGCGTTTGGTACAGCCTGCGGTTTAGCAACCGGAGCATCAGCCACAGGCGCGCTATCCGTTGAGGCAGCAGCAACCGGTCCACGGGCAACCACTTTTTTCATTTCATCGCCGATAGATTCGGCTTTCGCACCCACAATAACCTGGATGGTTTGTTTGTTCAGTTTCACCACACCAGACGCGCCCAGGCGTTTGCACATGGCATCGCTTACGCGCGCAGAGTCGCCAACGGTCAGACGCAGACGGGTAATACAGGCATCAATGGCTTTCAGGTTGTCGGTACCGCCTACCGCGGCGATATAGCTGGTTGCCAGCTGGGTCAACCCTTCTTCGGTATTGCTGTTTGCTTCACTGGTTACGACGTCATCTTTTGTATCTTCGCGACCCGGCGTTTTGAGGTTAAACATACGAATAACCGCGCTGAACAGGAGGAAGTAGACAACGAAGAACACCAGGCCCATCACAGCCAACATCCAGACGTTTTTGCTGGCTGCCGGCAGGTTGTACATCAACACGTAGTCGATCGCACCGGCAGAGAAGGAGAAGCCCGCGTGAATGCCCAGCAGGGTGGCCACAAACAGGCTGATACCGGTAAGCACCGCGTGCATGAGGTACAGCAGCGGAGCCAGGAACATGAACAGGAATTCCAGTGGCTCAGTAACACCGGTCAGGAACGCCGTTACCGCAACAGAGAGCAGCATGCCGCCAACCATTGGGCGACGCGCTTTTGGCGCGGCCAGATACATTGCCAGTGCAGCGCCCGGCAGACCAAACATCATGATTGGGAAGAAACCGGACATAAACATGCCCGCAGTGCCGTCACCCGCGTAGAAGCGGTTGATATCACCGTGGAATACGGTACCTGCCGCGTTGGTGAACTCACCAATCTGGAACCATGCGATGGTATTCAGAACCTGATGCAGGCCGGTTGGGATCAGCAGACGGTTGATGAAACCGAAGATACCTGCCCCCATTGCGCCCGCAGATACGATCCACTCACCGCCTGCATGAATGGCATGCTGTACCGGTGGCCAGACATAACCAAAGATAGCGGCCAGAATCAGACAGAAAAAGCCGGTCGCAATCGGGACAAAGCGTTTTCCGCCAAAGAAGCTCAGGAAATCTGGCAGTTTGATACCCGCCCAACGGTTGTACACTGCACCGCCGACCAGACCGGTAATAATACCCGCCAGAACACCCATGTTGATTTCAGGGTTGATGGTTACCATCGCTTTGGTCAGGATGAAATAACCGACTGCCCCTGCCAGCGCCGCGGCACCCGCGCTGTCTTTAGACCAGCTGGACGCCACGCCGATGGCGAAAATCAGCGCCAGGTTGTCAAATATCGCACCACCCGCTTGCGCGATAAACGGCACGTTAAGAAGATCGGGTTGCCCGAATCGCAACAGCAGTGCTGCAACCGGTAGCACGGCGATAGGGAGCTGCAAAGCCCTACCGAGGCGCTGGAAAAAACCTAAAATATTCATCCTATTCCCCCTACGAGACCCTTGTTAAGGCTCGTGCATTAACTATGTTTTTTATTGTGTCACGAACTAGAAATACAGTTGATGATTCACTGGCATTGTGAGTGTGTGAAAAATTAATTCGTATCGCAAATTAAAAGCGTACTTTTTGTGATTTTTGTCACCAAATATCGTTTACCACCCTCCCTTTCACTGGCTAACATCGAAAACTTATTTTATCATTCGAAAAATCAAGACGGATTGATCCGGCCTGAAAGGTTCCAGGTTACGCTTAAGTATCAGGTCCCGATACCCATCCGCCCACTCTTCTACTTAAACTCTTGAGGTGAACAATGAGACTGATTCCCCTGGCAACTGCTGAACAAGTCGGTAAATGGGCCGCTCGCCATATCGTTAACCGTATCAACGCCTTCAAACCAACCGCCGATCGTCCTTTCGTACTTGGCCTCCCTACCGGCGGCACACCGCTGACCGCATATAAAGCACTGGTAGAGATGCACAAAGCAGGCCAGGTTAGCTTCAAACACGTTGTCACCTTCAACATGGATGAATATGTCGGCTTACCGAAGGATCACCCGGAAAGCTACCATAGCTTCATGCACCGTAATTTCTTTGATCACGTTGATATTCCAGCTGAAAACATTAACCTGCTGAATGGAAACGCGCCTGATATTGACGCAGAATGCCGTCAGTATGAAGAAAAAATCCGTTCTTACGGTAAAATCCACCTGTTTATGGGCGGTGTGGGTAACGATGGTCATATCGCGTTTAACGAACCCGCGTCGTCACTGGCGTCCCGTACCCGTATTAAAACGCTGACCCATGACACGCGCGTGGCAAACTCCCGCTTCTTTGATGGCGATGTGAACCAGGTTCCTAAATATGCCCTGACCGTCGGTGTCGGCACGCTGCTGGATGCCGAAGAAGTGATGATTCTGGTGCTGGGCAGCGTGAAGGCGCAGGCGCTCCAGGCTGCCGTTGAAGGCAACGTAAACCACATGTGGACCATCAGCTGCCTGCAGCTGCATCCAAAATCCGTCATCGTTTGTGACGAACCGTCCACGATGGAACTGAAGGTGAAGACGCTGAAATACTTCAACGAGTTAGAAGCTGAGAACATCAAAGGTCTGTAATTGAATAACCGCCTCTTCATGAAGAGGCGGCCGCTTTTTTTAACCGGGGGTCGTTATGTACGCTTTAACCCACGGTCGGATTTATACCGGCCATGAAATTCTGGATGACCATGCGATTGTTATCGCCAATGGCCTGATTGAACGTGTTTGTCCGCTGGCAGAGCTGCCGCCGGAGATTGAACAGCGCTCACTCAATGGAGCAGTAATCTCCCCCGGTTTTATCGACGTACAGCTGAACGGCTGCGGCGGTGTGCAGTTTAACGACACCGCAGACGCCGTCACCGTCGAAACGCTGGAAATCATGCAGAAAGCGAACGAGAAATCGGGCTGCACCAGCTATCTGCCAACCCTCATCACCAGCAGCGATGAGCTGATGAAACAAGGTATCCGCGTTATGCGTGAATACCTGGCGAAACACCCAAATCAGGCTCTGGGTCTGCACCTTGAAGGGCCATGGCTGAATATGGTCAAGAAAGGGACGCATAATCCGGATTACGTGCGTAAGCCTGATGCCGAACTGGTTGACTATATGTGTGCCAATGCGGATGTGATCACCAAAGTGACGCTGGCACCTGAAATGACCGGTACTGATGTGATCAGCAAACTGGCCGCCGCCGGGATTGTCGTGTCAGCGGGCCATTCAAACGCCACGCTGAAAGAGGCAAAAGCCGGTTTCCGTGCGGGTATTACCTTTGCGACACACCTGTATAACGCCATGCCGTATATCACGGGTCGTGAACCGGGGCTGGTCGGGGCGATTCTGGATGAGCCAGACGTTTACTGCGGCATCATCGCGGACGGTTTACACGTCGATTACACCAACATTCGCAACGCCAAGCGGTTGAAAGGTGACAAGCTTTGCCTGGTGACGGATGCCACCGCACCGGCAGGTGCAAATATTGAGCAGTTCATTTTTGCCGGTAAAACAATATACTACCGCAACGGACTGTGTGTGGATGAAAACGGTACGTTGAGCGGCTCCTCCCTGACCATGATTGAAGGCGTGCGTAACCTGGTCGAGCATTGCGGCATTGCGCTTGAAGAAGTGCTGCGCATGGCAACCCTTTATCCTGCGCGTGCCATCGGCGTGGATAAACAGCTTGGCGGAATTGCACCAGGCATGGTTGCAAACCTGACGGCATTCACACACGATTATAAAATTATTAAGACCATCGTTAATGGTAACGAGGTCGTCACTGAGTAAGTAAAAGTATGACACCAGGCGGACAAGCTCAAATCGGTAATGTCGATCTCGTTAAACAGCTTAACAGCGCGGCGGTATATCGCCTGATTGACCAACACGGGCCAATCTCACGTATTCAGATAGCCGAACAAAGCCAGCTTGCTCCCGCCAGCGTGACAAAAATTACACGTCAGCTTATTGAGCGCGGCCTGATCAAAGAAGTCGATCAGCAGGCCTCCACCGGAGGCCGCCGCGCAATTTCCATCATCACCGAAACCCGCAATTTTCAGGCCATTGGCGTTCGTCTTGGTCGCCATGACACCACCCTGACGCTTTACGATCTGAGCAGTAAAGCCATTGCCGAAGAGCACTACCCTCTTCCGGAGCGCACCCAGGAGACACTGGAGCACGCGCTGCTCAATACCATCGCGCACTTTATCGAAAGCTGTCAGCGCAAGATCCGCGAGCTCATCGCCATTTCGGTGATCCTGCCCGGGCTGGTTGATCCTGAAAGCGGTGTCATTCGTTATATGCCACATATCCCGGTCGAGAACTGGGCGCTGGTGGAGGCGCTGGAAAAGCGCTTTAAAGTGACCTGCTTTGTGGGTCACGACATCCGCTCGCTGGCGCTGGCCGAGCACTACTTTGGTGCGAGTCAGGACTGTGAAGACTCTATTCTGGTGCGTGTTCACCGCGGTACCGGGGCGGGCATTATCTCCAACGGACGTATCTTTATTGGTCGTAACGGCAACGTGGGCGAGATTGGTCATATCCAGGTGGAACCGCTTGGCGAGCGCTGCCACTGCGGTAATTTTGGCTGTCTTGAAACGGTTGCCGCCAACGCGGCCATTGAGCATCGCGTCCGTCATCTGCTGGAACAAGGCTACCAGAGCCGCGTGACGCTGGATGATTGTAAAATCGGCGCCATCTGCAAAGCCGCCAATAAAGGCGATGCGCTGGCCTGCGAAGTGATCGAACAGGTCGGGCGCCACCTCGGCAAAACCATTGCCATTGCCATCAACCTTTTTAATCCACAAAAAGTGGTGATTGCAGGTGAAATCGTCGAGGCGGAAAAAGTGTTACTGCCCGCGATTGAAGGCTGCATTAACACCCAGGCGTTGAAAGCGTTTCGTCAGAATTTACCGGTCGTGCGTTCGACGCTGGATCACCGCTCTGCGATTGGCGCGTTTGCGCTGGTCAAACGCGCCATGCTCAACGGGATCCTGTTGCAGCATTTGCTGGAAAGCTAATCGGGACTTATAGTAACGCCTTCTTTTTTTGATGTCGGATTGTTCATGACCATTAAGAATGTAATTTGTGATATTGACGGCGTGCTGATGCACGACAACGTCGCCGTGCCAGGTGCTGCGGAGTTTCTACACCGCATCATCGACAAAGGAATGCCGCTGGTTCTTCTCACGAACTACCCTTCCCAAACCGGTCAGGATCTGGCGAACCGTTTTGCCACTGCGGGCATTAACGTACCGGACAGCGTGTTTTATACCTCCGCAATGGCGACGGCAGATTTTTTGAAGCGTCAGGAAGGGAAAAAAGCCTACGTGGTCGGTGAAGGTGCGCTGATCCACGAGCTGTATAAAGCAGGCTTTACCATTACCGATGTGAACCCGGACTTTGTGATCGTCGGCGAAACGCGCTCGTTTAACTGGGAGATGATGCATAAGGCCGCCTACTTTGTCGCCAGCGGCGCGCGCTTTATCGCCACCAACCCCGATACGCACGGCCGTGGTTTCTATCCGGCCTGCGGCGCACTGTGCGCCGGTATCGAAAAAATCTCCGGTCGTAAACCGTTTGTGGTCGGTAAACCGAGCCCGTGGATCATTCGTGCCGCGCTGAACACGATGCAGGCCCACTCTGAAGAGACGGTGATTGTCGGTGATAACCTGCGCACCGATATTCTGGCCGGTTTCCAGGCGGGTCTGGAGACCATTCTGGTTCTCTCCGGTGTCTCTCAACTTGATGACATTGATTCGATGCCGTTTCGGCCGAGCTGGATCTACCCCTCCGTCGACGAAATTGACATTATCTAATTCAGAACCACGCCTCAGGGCGTGGTTTTTCATTTATAGCCCCGTCCAATAAAATCACATCTAACAAAAACGCCAGTTCATTGCATAATCATCAATAAAACTGTTCATGGCATACTCTTTTTTCAACATTCCGCAATCACCATTGCACTATTTCCGTTTAACCCGGTAAAACCCTTGCGCGCTCTTCTCCTTTGCGGCATTTTCATAAGCAAGCAACATTACAAAGCAACAGGGTTAACGGAGAAGGTTATGTGTTCAATTTTTGGCGTACTGGATATTAAAACTGACGCGGGCGAACTGCGTAAAAAAGCACTCGAGCTGTCCCGCCTGATGCGCCATCGCGGCCCGGACTGGTCCGGTATTTACGCCAGTGACAAAGCAATTCTGGCTCACGAACGTCTGTCGATTGTGGACGTCAACGCCGGTGCACAGCCGCTGTATAACGAGAAAAAAACACACGCGCTGGCTGTAAACGGTGAAATCTATAACCATCAGGCGCTGCGTGCCGAGTATGGCGATCGCTACGCCTTCCAGACCGGCTCTGACTGTGAAGTCATTCTGGCGCTGTATCAGGATAAAGGCCCTGAGTTCCTGGACGACCTGCAGGGTATGTTTGCATTCGCCCTGTACGACAGCGAAAAAGACGCTTATCTGATTGGCCGCGACCACATTGGTATCATTCCGCTGTATATGGGCCATGATGAACACGGCAACTTCTATGTTGCGTCTGAAATGAAAGCGCTGGTGCCGGTATGCCGCACCATTAAAGAGTTCCCGGCAGGTAGCTATCTGTGGAGCAAAGATGGCGAAATCCGTCAGTACTACCAGCGCGACTGGTTTGACTATGACGCGGTAAAAGACAACGTGACTGACAAAGCCGAGCTGCGTCAGGCGCTGGAAGATTCCGTTAAAAGCCACCTGATGTCAGACGTGCCTTACGGTGTGCTGCTCTCCGGCGGACTGGACTCCTCCGTTATTTCAGCCATCACCAAGAAATTTGCGGCGCGTCGTGTTGAAGATCAGGAGCGTTCAGAAGCCTGGTGGCCGCAGCTGCACTCCTTTGCCGTCGGGCTGGAAGGTGCACCGGATCTGAAAGCCGCGCAGGACGTGGCGAACCACCTCGGCACCGTGCACCATGAAATTCATTTCACCGTGCAGGAAGGACTGGATGCGATCCGCGACGTGATCTATCACATTGAAACCTATGATGTGACGACCATTCGTGCATCCACCCCTATGTATCTGATGTCCCGTAAGATTAAAGCAATGGGCATCAAGATGGTGTTGTCAGGTGAAGGTTCTGATGAAGTGTTTGGCGGTTACCTGTACTTCCATAAAGCGCCGAACGCGAAAGAGCTGCATGAAGAGACCGTACGTAAACTGCAGGCGCTGCACATGTTTGACTGCGCACGTGCTAACAAAGCGATGTCCGCATGGGGTGTTGAAGCGCGCGTTCCGTTCCTGGATAAAAAATTCCTCGACGTGGCCATGCGCATTAACCCGCAGGACAAAATGTGCGGCAACGGTAAAATGGAAAAACATATCCTGCGTGAATGTTTTGAATCCTACCTGCCGGCGAGCGTGGCATGGCGTCAGAAAGAGCAGTTCTCGGATGGCGTTGGCTACAGCTGGATCGACACCCTGAAAGAGGTGGCGGCGAAACAGGTTTCAGACCAACAACTGGAAACAGCAAGCTTCCGCTTCCCGTACAACACGCCAGGCTCTAAAGAAGCGTATCTGTACCGTGAGATCTTCGAAGAGCTGTTCCCGGTACCGAGTGCTGCTGAGTGTGTGCCAGGCGGTCCATCAGTGGCCTGCTCTTCAGCGAAAGCCATTGAATGGGATGAATCTTTCAAAGCGATGAACGATCCATCAGGACGTGCAGTAGGCGTTCACCAGTCTGCCTATAAATAAACACGTATTTGAACATCAGGCCCTGCGGGGCCTGTTTTTATTTGCCTTACATTTCACCGTCTAAAATCGATTAATAACCAATAATTGCCGAATATTCGGTCACGCTGTTCGCAACCTAACCAAACAGTCACATTCCGGCCATTTTCGTTGAAAAAGGTGTTGACGCTGCAAGGGTCTATACGCATAATGCGCCCCGCAACGCCGATAAGGTAACGCGAAAAAAAGATGGCTACGTAGCTCAGTTGGTTAGAGCACATCACTCATAATGATGGGGTCACAGGTTCGAATCCCGTCGTAGCCACCATCTTTTTTGCGGGAGTGGCGAAATTGGTAGACGCACCAGATTTAGGTTCTGGCGCCGCAAGGTGTGCGAGTTCAAGTCTCGCCTCCCGCACCATTCCCAGGTAAGCGTTGCACGGATGGGGTATCGCCAAGCGGTAAGGCACCGGTTTTTGATACCGGCATTCCCTGGTTCGAATCCAGGTACCCCAGCCATATTTCTTCGATCATGCGGTTCTCCGCGGTATTGGGGTATCGCCAAGCGGTAAGGCACCGGTTTTTGATACCGGCATTCCCTGGTTCGAATCCAGGTACCCCAGCCATCGAAGAACGCAGTACTGGCTACGTAGCTCAGTTGGTTAGAGCACATCACTCATAATGATGGGGTCACAGGTTCGAATCCCGTCGTAGCCACCATATTAAGATTATCGATCTATTTCGGTAATAAAAAATTGTTGGGGTATCGCCAAGCGGTAAGGCACCGGATTCTGATTCCGGCATTCCGAGGTTCGAATCCTCGTACCCCAGCCAATTTAAAAGTCGTTAAGCAGTACGTTTAACGCAATTGGGGTGTCGCCAAGCGGTAAGGCTCTGGTTTCTGATACCAGCATTCCGGGGTTCGAATCCCTGCACCCCAGCCACTTAAAACAAACAAGCCCGCTCTGCGGGCTTTTTTGTTTTTGTACAGAATTGTGCGGCCTGATGCCCTCACCCTGGCCCTCTCCCACGGGGAGAGGGTAAAAGGAAAGGATTAGAGTCCGAGAGCGTATTTCAGCGCCTGGCGCTTCAACCCGCCAGCGCGTTCCGCCGCCATCAATCCAATGTTACGCAGAATACGCACCGGGGCCAGATCATTGCTGAAACCGGCATAGAACAGATCCATCCCCGACTGCATGATGAAGTTATCCGCCATACGTCGCGTCTGGTAGCGCTTGAGTACATGATGGCTTGACCAGGCTTCCGCATGCGCGCGTGCATTGCCCAGCACATCCAGTAAAGCGTCAACGTCACGATACCCGAGGTTCACGCCCTGCCCCGCCAGGGGATGAATGGTGTGCGCCGCATCGCCCACCAGCGCCAGCCCTTCACGGGCATACTGCAGCGCATGGCGACGTGTAAGAGGAAACGCCCCAGCGGCAACCGGCGTGATATGTCCAAGACGGGCCGGGAAGTGTTGCAGAATTTCACGCTGCAACTGCTCCATTGACAGCCCCTGTAGCTGGCGAATGCGCGCCGGTTTGTCGTACCACACCAGCGATGCCCAGTTATCGAACAGCGGTAAAAAGGCATGCGGACCATTCGGGGTAAAGTGCTGCCAGGTACTCTCTCCCGGCGCATTTTCACACTGAACGGTGATCAGCATACAGGACTGCTCATACTGCCAGGCATGAACACCGATGCCCGCCATTTGTCTGACCTGCGAGTGAGCACCGTCAGCCCCAATGACCAGCTTCACGGCCAGTTCATCTCCGCTGTCGAGCGTCAGCGTGTAGCCGCTATTGTGAGGATGCAGCGCCTTCAGCGACGCAGGAACACGCAGCGTCACCTTCGGATGCGCCTCCAGCGCCTGCCAGAGCGCTCGCTGGAGGACGTTGTTTTCCACCATATAGCCCAGACGCGGCAGCTTCAGCTCGGCGGCATCAAACGCGACGTGGGCATTTTCCCATTCCCAGGTTTCAAGGCGACTGTAAGGGTGAGCCCGCATATCGAGCACCGCCTCCCAGACGCCCAGCCCGCGAAGCAAATCAACAGAGGCCGCGCTGATGGCGGAAATGCGGACATCCGGCTTTGCCGTCGGGTCAAACTCAGCAGGTGCCGCCTGCTCAATAACCGTTACCTCAAATCCCTGCTGCGCCAGCCCCAGCGCCAGCGCGCCGCCGACCATACCGCCGCCGACAACGGCAATTTCGGTGTGTTGGAGTGTCATGGTCACTTTTCCTTATTGGAGAATCCCTTAAGTTTACCGGATTTTTGCAGTCCTGAGACGCATAACCTTCATACTGGTCACAACCCCACCAAAGCATTACAATACACGGCTTGCAATCCTGAGCTGAGCAAGTCGATGACTAAAAAACTCCATATAAAAACCTGGGGCTGTCAGATGAACGAATACGATTCATCCAAGATGGCCGATCTGCTGGATACCACCCACGGATACCAGCTGACTGAAAATGCGAAAGAAGCCGATGTGCTGCTGCTGAATACCTGCTCAATTCGTGAAAAAGCGCAGGAAAAAGTCTTTCACGTTTTAGGTCGCTGGAAACTTCTCAAACGAAAAAATCCGGACCTGATCATCGGTGTGGGTGGCTGCGTCGCGTCGCAGGAAGGTAAGCTGATTCGTCAGAGAGCCCCCTATGTGGATATTGTCTTTGGCCCCCAGACCCTGCACCGCCTGCCGGAAATGATCAACAAGGTGCGCGGCGATCGTAGTCCGGTCGTTGATGTCAGCTTCCCGGAGATCGAAAAATTTGACCGTCTGCCCGAGCCGCGTGCGGATGGCCCGACCGCGTTCGTCTCAATCATGGAAGGCTGCAACAAATACTGCACTTATTGCGTGGTGCCTTATACCCGTGGTGAGGAAGTGAGCCGCCCGGCAGACGATATTCTGTTTGAAATCGCACAGCTTGCCGCACAGGGCGTACGCGAGGTGAACCTGCTGGGTCAGAACGTGAACGCCTGGCGTGGTGAGAACTACGACGGCACCACCGGCAGCTTTGCTGAACTGCTGCGCCTGGTAGCTGCGATTGATGGTATCGACCGTATTCGCTTTACCACCAGCCATCCAATGGAATTCACCGACGATATTATCGACG
Source organism: Enterobacter sp. SENG-6 (assembly GCF_001605945.1). Lineage (NCBI taxonomy): Bacteria > Pseudomonadati > Pseudomonadota > Gammaproteobacteria > Enterobacterales > Enterobacteriaceae > Enterobacter > Enterobacter sp. SENG-6. The sequence goes on along the minus strand of NZ_LOMM01000022.1, from coordinate 109,701 downwards.
TTTACCGCGATACGCCGGAGCTGGTGAGCTTCCTGCATTTGCCGATTCAGTGCGGCTCTGATCGCGTGCTGAACCTGATGGGGCGTCCGCATACGGTGCTGGAGTACAAATCCACCATTCGTAAGCTGCGTGAAGCGCGTCCGGATATCCAGATAAGTTCCGACTTTATCGTTGGCTTCCCTGGTGAAACCGCTGACGACTTCGAGCGCACCATGAAGCTCATCGGCGAAGTGAATTTTGATGTCAGCTACAGCTTTATTTTCTCTGCACGCCCTGGCACACCGGCGGCCGATATGGTTGACGATGTCCCGGAAGAAGAGAAAAAACAGCGTCTGTATATTCTGCAGGAGCGTATCAACCAGCAGGCCAACGCCTGGAGCCGGCGCATGCTCGGCACCGTCCAGCGTATTCTGGTGGAAGGCACCTCCCGTAAGAGCATCATGGAACTCTCAGGCCGTACCGAAAACAACCGCGTGGTGAATTTCGAAGGCACCCCGGACATGATCGGTAAATTTGTGGACGTCGAGATTGTGGAAGTGCTGACCAACTCGCTGCGCGGAAAACTGGTGCGCACCGAAGATGAGATGGGGCTGCGCATTGCGCAATCGCCTGAATCCGTCATTTCCCGCACGCGTAAAGAAAACGATTCTGGCGTTCGGGTTTACCAGCCATAATCCTTCAGGCCTGCCTTCCCGGCAGGCCTTGTATTTCCTCTCAACGTCCCCAATATCTTCCGCAACGCTTGCGCCTTTTTTCCATGGCGTGAATAATTTCGGTAATAACCGTTTTATTACGCCTGAGGGCGCCGGGCCAGTTAACCAATCAAAGAGGAACAGTTTGAACATAGACACGCTTGAAATTAGCCTAACGCCCGCAGACAACGCTCGCCTGCTGAGCCTGTGCGGGCCGTTTGATGACAACATCAAACAACTGGAGCGACGTCTGGGTATCGAAATCAATCGTCGCGATAATCATTTCAAACTCACCGGACGCCCTATCTGCGTCAATGCGGCTGCGGACATCCTGCGTAACCTGTATGTTGATACCGCCCCGATGCGTGGCGAAATTCAGGATATCGAACCGGAACAAATTCACCTCGCCATTAAAGAGGCGCGCGTGCTTGAGCAGAGCGCAGAAAGCGTGCCGGACTATGGCAAAGCCATAAATATCAAGACCAAACGTGGCGTCATTAAGCCGCGTACACCGAACCAGGCGCAGTACATTGCCAACATTCTCGACCATGACATCACCTTCGGCGTAGGTCCGGCGGGTACAGGTAAAACCTATCTGGCCGTCGCCGCTGCGGTTGATGCGCTGGAGCGCCAGGAGATCCGCCGTATTCTGCTGACCCGCCCGGCGGTTGAAGCAGGTGAAAAACTCGGCTTCCTGCCGGGGGACCTGAGTCAGAAGGTGGATCCTTATCTGCGCCCACTGTACGACGCGCTGTTCGAAATGCTGGGCTTTGAGAAAGTTGAGAAGCTTATTGAGCGTAACGTGATTGAAGTCGCCCCGCTGGCCTACATGCGTGGCCGTACCCTTAACGATGCGTTCATTATTCTGGATGAGAGCCAGAACACCACCATCGAACAGATGAAGATGTTCCTGACGCGTATCGGCTTCAACTCGAAAGCGGTTATCACCGGTGACGTCACCCAGATTGACCTGCCGCGCAGCACCAAATCGGGCCTGCGCCACGCCATCGAAGTGCTGGCTGAGGTGGACGAAATCAGCTTTAACTTCTTCCACAGTGAAGATGTGGTACGCCACCCGGTGGTCGCGCGTATCGTTAACGCCTATGAAGCCTGGGAAGAGGCCGATCAGAAGCGTAAGGCCGAACTGGCCGCAGAACGTAAGCGCGAAGCGCAGGAGCAAGAACAGAAATGAGTCAGGTGATCCTCGATTTACAGCTGGCATGTGAAGATAATTCCGGCATGCCAGAAGAGGCGCAGTTTCAGAAATGGCTGGATGCTGTTATCCCCCAGTTTCAGGAAGAGTCAGAAGTCACGATTCGCCTGGTGGATGAAGCAGAAAGCCATGAGCTTAACCTGACCTACCGCGGGAAAGATAAGCCAACCAACGTGCTCTCTTTCCCGTTCGAAGCCCCACCGGGTATTGAAATGCCGCTGCTCGGCGATCTGATCATCTGCCGTCAGGTGGTGGAACAGGAAGCCAAAGAGCAGCAAAAGCCGCTCGAGGCCCACTGGGCGCATATGGTCGTCCATGGAAGCCTGCACCTGCTGGGCTACGATCATATTGAAGATGACGAAGCGGAAGAGATGGAGTCCCTTGAGACAGAGATAATGCTTGCTCTGGGCTATGAGGATCCGTACATTGCCGAGAAAGAATAGTCAGACAACCGACTGACTAACATGCCGCCGCGTAAGGAAATAGCGCGGCGGTAAACATTGAACTGACGAGAGAACCCTTAACAAACGCCATGAGCGACGACAATTCACACAGTAGCGACACGACAAACAGTAAAAAGGGATTTTTCTCCCTCATTCTGAGCCAGCTTTTCCATGGTGAGCCCAAAAACCGTGATGAACTGCTGGAGCTGATTCGTGATTCCGGGCAAAACGATCTTATCGACGAAGATACGCGCGAAATGCTCGAAGGGGTAATGGACATCGCCGACCAGCGCGTTCGCGATATCATGATCCCCCGCTCGCAAATGATTACCCTGAAACGTAACCAGAGCCTCGATGAATGCCTCGATGTGATTATCGAATCCGCTCACTCCCGTTTCCCGGTCATCAGCGAAGACAAAGATCACATCGAAGGGATTTTGATGGCCAAAGATCTGCTGCCGTTTATGCGCAGCGATGCCGAAGCCTTCAGCATGGAAAAAGTGTTACGCCAGGCCGTGGTTGTGCCGGAAAGTAAACGTGTGGATCGGATGCTGAAAGAGTTTCGCTCCCAGCGTTACCACATGGCGATTGTGATTGATGAATTTGGCGGCGTGTCAGGCCTTGTCACGATCGAGGATATTCTTGAGCTGATCGTGGGCGAGATCGAAGACGAGTATGACGAAGAAGAAGATATCGACTTCCGTCAGCTTAGCCGCCATACGTGGACCGTTCGCGCCCTGGCCTCCATTGAGGATTTCAACGACGCCTTCGGCACCCACTTCAGCGATGAAGAGGTGGATACCATTGGTGGGCTGGTGATGCAGGCCTTTGGTCATCTTCCTGCCCGCGGCGAAACCGTTGACATCGATGGTTACCAGTTCAAAGTGGCGATGGCCGACAGCCGACGTATTATACAGGTTCATGTCAGAACGCCGGACGACTCACCGGTGCCAAAACTGGAAGATTAATGTAAATGGCATTTGCCCCACTGCTTGAACGCCAGCGCGTCCGTTTGCTGCTGGCGCTGTTACTCGGAGCCAGCGGTACGCTGGCTTTTTCTCCTTACGATATCTGGCCGGCGGCCATTCTCTCCCTGATGGGGTTACAGGGGTTAACCCTGAATCGTCGTCCCGTTCAGGCCGCAGCCATCGGCTACTTCTGGGGACTGGGCCTGTTCGGCACAGGTATCAACTGGGTCTATGTCAGCATCGCTCAGTTTGGGGGTATGCCGGGGCCGGTTAACGTTTTCCTTGTGGTTCTGCTGGCCGCCTATCTCTCGCTCTACACCGGTCTGTTTGCGGGCATTCTCTCCCGCCTGTGGCCTAAAACCAGCTGGCTGCGCGTTGCCATTGCGGCTCCCGTGGTCTGGCAGATCACCGAGTTTCTGCGCGGCTGGGTGCTGACCGGCTTCCCGTGGCTGCAGTTTGGCTACAGCCAGATTGACGGCCCGCTGAAAGGTCTGGCGCCAGTAATGGGCGTTGAAGCCATTAACTTCCTGCTGATGGTGGTGAGCGGCCTGCTGGTGCTGGCGCTGGTCACGCGTAACTGGAAACCACTGGTGGTGGCGCTGGTTCTTTTCGCTCTGCCCTTCCCGCTGCGTTATATCCAGTGGTATACCCTGATGCCAGAGCGCGCCACACAGGTATCGATGGTGCAGGGAAATATTCCGCAGGCGATGAAGTGGGATGAAAAAGAGTTGCTGAACACGCTAAAAATTTACGCCAACGCCACTGAAGAGGTGATGGGTAAATCACAGCTGATCATCTGGCCTGAATCTGCCATTCCGGATCTGGAAATTAACCAGCAGCCGTTTCTCAACATGATGAACGATCTGCTGCGCGCGCGCGGCAGTACGCTGATCACCGGGATTGTGGATGCGCGTCTGAATCAGCAGAACCGCTACGATACCTACAACGCCATCATTACGCTCGGCAAAGACAGCGAGTACAGCTACACCTCGACTGACCGGTATAACAAGAATCACCTTGTTCCGTTTGGCGAGTTTGTTCCGCTGGAATCGATACTGCGTCCGCTGGCACCGTTCTTTGACCTGCCAATGTCCTCCTTCAGTCGGGGGCCGTATGTGCAGCCGCAGCTGCATGCACACGGCTTTGCCCTGACGGCGGCCATTTGCTACGAGATCATCCTCGGTGAACAGGTGCGCGACAACTTCCGTCCGGATACGGACTTCCTGCTGACCATCTCTAATGATGCCTGGTTCGGTAAGTCGATTGGTCCGTGGCAGCACTTCCAGATGGCGCGGATGCGTTCACTGGAGCTGGCGCGTCCGCTGTTGCGCAGCACCAACAATGGCATCACCGCCGTGATTGGACCGCGGGGAGAAATTCAGGCCATGATCCCGCAGTTTACGCGCGAAGTGTTGACGGCTAAAGTCACGCCGACAAGCGGCCTGACGCCATATGCCCGCACCGGCAACTGGCCGCTGTGGATCCTGACCGCCCTGTTTGGCTTTGGGGCTGTGCTGATGAGCCTTCGTCAGCGTCGTCGCTAATCTTACCTTCTGTTGCCGGGTGGCGCTGACGCTTCCCCGGCCTACATTTCGCTTCGTCGGTCGGGTAAGGCGTAGCCGCCACCCGACAGTTCCCTCCCAAATTTCAATTCTGGCACGCCTATTGCTTTGTTTATTCAGGTAAACGCAGTTTGGCTTCGTGTGCAACCTTGTCGCACCAGCATAGATCGCCGGTAGCACCGAAACGGTGCAACGAGAGATTTCTGCCTCGGAATGGTGCGGCGCGCTTCGCAAAAATAAACAATAACGCAGCAAAATCTTTACATTAAGCCAGACTAAATGTTAACAAGCTTGCATAACACTGCACTCGCATAGCGCGAGATATAACAACATCACAATGGGTATCAATGCGTCACTGACGCTGATAAGAAAGGAGTTGGGTATGCAATTACGTAAACTGGCCACAGCAATGCTGGTAATGGGGATGTCCGCAGGCGTTGTACACGCTGAAGACGCGCCGGCAGCCGGCAGCACTCTCGACAAGATTGCCAAAAACGGCGTGATCGTGGTCGGCCACCGTGAATCTTCTGTCCCGTTCTCTTACTACGACAACACGCAAAAAGTCGTGGGCTATTCACAGGACTACTCTAACGCCATCGTTGAGGCCGTGAAGAAAAAGCTGAACAAACCCGACCTGCAGGTAAAACTGATTCCAATCACCTCGCAGAACCGTATCCCACTGCTGCAAAACGGCACCTTCGATTTTGAGTGTGGCTCCACCACCAACAACCTGGAGCGTCAGAAACAGGCCGCCTTCTCCGACACCATCTTTGTGGTGGGGACCCGTCTGCTGACCAAAAAAGGCGGCGACATCAAAGATTTTGCTGACCTGAAAGGCAAAGCCGTTGTTGTGACCTCCGGGACAACCTCAGAAGTGCTGCTGCACAAGCTGAACGACGAGAAGAAAATGGATATGCGCATCATCAGCGCGAAAGACCATGGTGACTCCTTCCGTACGCTGGAAAGTGGCCGTGCCGTCGCGTTTATGATGGATGATGCTCTGCTGGCTGGCGAACGTGCAAAAGCGAAGAAACCGGACAACTGGGATATCGTTGGTACCGCCCAGTCGAAAGAAGCCTACGGCTGTATGCTGCGTAAAGACGATCCGCAGTTTAAGAAGCTGATCGATGACACCATCGCCCAGGTGCAAACCTCCGGTGAAGCGGAAAAATGGTTCGACAAATGGTTCAAAAACCCAATTCCACCCAAAAATCTCAACATGAACTTTGAACTGTCTGACGACATGAAAGCACTGTTCAAATCACCAAATGACAAGGCTCTTAACTAATTAGAACTACAGGGGCGGGATCTCCTGCCCTCTCGATTGTCGGGAAGCATGGACAGACTATACGTTGAGTGGTCGTTCCCCACTCAGCGCGAAAAATGAGCTTCTCACCAATCTTCGAGGGTAGCGCTGCTACCCTTTTTTTTCTGGAGTTTATTATGTCAATAGACTGGAACTGGGGCATATTTCTGCAACAAGCCCCGTTCGGCAACACAACCTATCTTGGCTGGCTGTGGAGCGGCTTTCAGGTTACCGTTGCGTTATCGATAACGGCGTGGATTATTGCGTTCCTTGTCGGTTCACTGTTCGGTATTCTGCGCACCGTCCCTAACCGTTTTCTCTCTTCTATCGGCACGCTGTATGTGGAACTGTTCCGTAACGTTCCGCTGATCGTGCAGTTCTTTACCTGGTATCTGGTCGTTCCTGAACTGCTGCCGGAAAATATTGGCATGTGGTTCAAGTCGGAACTGGATCCTAACGTACAGTTCTTTGTCTCCTCGATGATGTGTCTGGGGCTGTTTACCGCCGCGCGCGTGTGCGAGCAGGTACGCGCCGCTATTCAGTCGCTGCCGCGTGGACAAAAGAACGCGGGTCTGGCGATGGGGTTAACGCTACCGCAAACCTACCGCTACGTCCTGCTGCCTAACGCCTACCGCGTCATTGTTCCACCGATGACCTCAGAGATGATGAACCTGGTCAAAAACTCGGCCATCGCCTCCACGATCGGTCTGGTCGATATGGCGGCACAGGCGGGTAAACTGCTGGATTATTCCGCCCACGCGTGGGAATCCTTCACGGCAATTACGCTCGCGTATGTTCTGATTAACGCTTTCATCATGCTGGTGATGAACCTGGTTGAACGCAAAATTCGCCTGCCGGGCAATCTGGGGGGCAAATAATGTACGAATTTGACTGGAGTTCCATTGTTCCTTCCATACCGTACCTGCTGGATGGCCTGGTGATCACCTTAAAAATCACGGCGATCGCCATCATCGTCGGTATCGTCTGGGGCACCCTGCTGGCGGTAATGCGCCTGTCGAGCTTTAAACCGCTCGCCTGGTTTGCCACTGCCTACGTTAATGTTTTCCGCTCTATCCCGCTGGTGATGGTGCTGCTGTGGTTTTACCTGATTGTTCCCGGATTCCTGCAAAACGTTCTGGGACTGTCACCGAAAACCGATATCCGCCTGATTTCCGCGATGGTTGCGTTCTCCATGTTTGAGGCCGCTTACTATTCCGAGATCATCCGTGCGGGCATACAGAGTATCTCACGCGGGCAGTCCAGCGCGGCGCTGGCGCTGGGGATGACCCACTGGCAGTCCATGCAACTCATTATTCTGCCGCAGGCGTTTCGCGCCATGGTTCCCCTCCTGCTGACCCAGGGCATCGTTCTGTTCCAGGATACCTCTCTGGTATATGTCCTGAGCCTGGCAGACTTCTTCCGTACCGCGTCCACCATCGGTGAACGCGATGGTACGCAGGTTGAGATGGTGCTCTTCGCAGGTGCGGTCTATTTTGTGATTAGTTTAAGCGCGTCGCTGTTGGTCAGTTGGCTGAAGAAAAGGACGGTATAATGATTTCCCTGAAAAATGTTTCTAAATGGTATGGGCACTTTCAGGTGCTGACCGACTGCTCCACCGAAGTCAAAAAAGGTGATGTGGTGGTAGTGTGCGGGCCGTCCGGTTCCGGTAAATCGACGCTGATCAAAACGGTTAATGGTCTGGAGCCTGTGCAGCAGGGTGAAATTGTTGTTAACGGCACCAAAGTGAACGACAAGAAAACCAACCTTGCCCAGCTTCGCTCCCACGTAGGGATGGTGTTCCAGCATTTTGAACTGTTCCCTCACCTCTCCATCATCGAGAACCTGACGCTGGCGCAGGTGAAAGTGCTTAAGCGTGACAAAAAAGCGGCGCGTGAGAAAGGGCTGAAGCTTCTGGATCGCGTGGGGCTTTCTGCGCACGCCGATAAGTTCCCGGCACAGCTTTCCGGGGGCCAACAGCAGCGTGTGGCGATTGCTCGCGCACTGTGTATGGATCCGGTGGCAATGCTGTTCGACGAACCGACCTCCGCACTCGATCCCGAAATGATCAACGAAGTGCTGGACGTCATGGTTGAACTGGCCCACGAAGGGATGACCATGATGGTGGTGACCCACGAAATGGGCTTCGCCCGCAAAGTGGCAAACCGCGTGATCTTTATGGATGAAGGCAAGATCGTTGAAGACTCGCCGAAAGAAGAGTTCTTCGCCAACCCGAAATCCGAACGCGCTAAAGACTTCCTGGCTAAAATCCTGCATTAATCTTCTCAGTGCGCAATCTTCGGATTGCGCACTGTCTCACGCTTTCAATCTCTGCTTCTCGTCGGCGTCACATTGCAGCGTTAACCTTGTCACAAAATAACGCTACGTATGGAGAACGCTATGGCACAGCCTATTATTTTCGATTGCGATCCGGGTCATGATGACGCGATTGCCCTCGTCCTTGCACTTGCCTCCCCTGAACTTGAAGTCAAAGCTGTTACCTCATCTGCCGGCAACCAGACGCCGGATAAAACCCTGCGCAACGTCCTGCGTATGCTGACCTTGCTAAAGCGCCCCGATATTCCCGTGGCCGGTGGCGCGGTCAAACCGCTGATGCGTGAACTGATCATTGCCGACAACGTACACGGAGAAAGCGGCCTGGACGGCCCGGCACTGCCGGAACCGGGTTTCGCCCCGCAATCCTGTACCGCCGTGGAGCTGATGGCAAAGGTACTACGCGAGAGTGCTGAACCCGTCACGCTGGTAGCAACGGGCCCGCAAACCAACGTTGCGCTGCTGCTGAACAGCCATCCTGAACTGCACAGCAAAATTGCCCGTATCGTGATTATGGGCGGAGCCATGGGGCTGGGTAACTGGACGCCTGCGGCGGAGTTCAACATCTTTGTCGACCCGGAAGCGGCGGAGATCGTCTTCCAGTCGGGCTTGCCGATTGTGATGGCCGGGCTGGATGTTACCCACCGGGCGCAGATTATGGCGAATGACATCGAGCGTTTTCGTGCGATTGGCAACCCGGTTGCCACGACCGTGGCCGAGCTGCTCGACTTCTTTATGGAATATCACAAAGTCGAGAAATGGGGATTCCACGGCGCGCCGCTGCATGACCCGTGCACCATTGCCTGGCTGCTGAAGCCTGAGATGTTTACCACGGTAGAGCGCTGGGTTGGTGTGGAGACCCAGGGGAAATACACCCAGGGGATGACGGTGGTGGATTACTATTCGCTGACGGGCAATAAACCGAATACCACGCTAATGGTGGATATCGATCGGCAGGCGTTTGTGGGTTTGCTGGCGGAGAGGCTCGCATACTATAGTGCGGCCTGATGCCCTCACCCCAACCCTCTCCCACGGGGAGAGGGAGCAAACACTAAAAACGGCAACGTGGTTGCCGTTTTGCTTTTACCTAGGGCTCAAACGGCCGACGCTGGAACTGATCGTGCCCGCACTTCGGACAGAGTGACAGCACCTCCGGCGTATAAACGGCAATATGGTGATGGCATTTCTCACAGACCAGATTTCCCAGCCCCACCACTTCACCGCTGTGGTACACGCCGTGATGATTCAGATCCTGAAAGACTTCACGCCACTCCAGCTGTGTTTTATCGGTAATATCCGCCAGCTCCTGCCAGAGGCTCTCCTTGATCACCCGCATAAATACGCTGTCGGTCACCTCGTCCTGGCTCTCCTGGTAACTGCGCGCGAACTCTTCGAGGTCACGACGCACGGCGCGCGTCACCTCTTCCACTTCGGTTCGCGTTAACTCACCCGTTTGCGTCACGCGCGCACGCGCCTGTTCCACCAGCGCGTCGATATCTCGCTCGCCGTTACGCAGCCGTTCCGTCAGTGTTGCCACCAGTTCGCGGTAAAATTGAGCAACCTTGTTCATCATTTTGCCTCCCGGGTAAGTAACTATTTCTAATAATAGACCTTATTTCATCGCCGCTTTGTCAGGTGAACCACAGACCCGGTAAATTCCTGCAAAGCGCATTTGTGCGAAAGGCTGTTTTGACGCGGACGTTTGGGCTATGCTATGCGGATCTGAAATACCACATCCATTGGCTACATTTGTAGCTGTATTGAAAACAGGACCACTGGCTGCCATGCAAGAGCAATACCGCCCGGAAGAGATAGAATCAAAAGTCCAGCAACACTGGGACGAGAAGCGTACCTTTGAAGTAACCGAAGACGAGAGCAAAGAGAAGTATTACTGCCTGTCGATGCTTCCCTATCCTTCTGGTCGACTACACATGGGCCACGTGCGTAACTACACCATCGGTGATGTGATTGCACGCTACCAGCGTATGCTGGGCAAAAACGTGCTGCAGCCAATCGGCTGGGATGCATTCGGTCTGCCTGCTGAAGGCGCGGCGGTCAAAAACAATACGGCGCCAGCGCCGTGGACGTACGACAACATCGCGTACATGAAAAACCAGCTCAAAATGCTGGGCTTTGGCTATGACTGGAGCCGCGAGCTGGCGACCTGTACCCCGGAATACTACCGCTGGGAACAGAAGTTCTTCACCGAGCTGTACAAAAAAGGCCTGGTCTATAAGAAGACGTCTGCAGTTAACTGGTGCCCGAACGACCAGACCGTTCTCGCGAACGAACAGGTTATCGACGGCTGCTGCTGGCGCTGCGACACCAAAGTTGAGCGTAAAGAGATCCCACAGTGGTTTATCAAAATCACCGCTTACGCTGACGAACTGCTGAACGATCTGGACACGCTGGACCACTGGCCGGATACCGTTAAGACCATGCAGCGCAACTGGATCGGCCGTTCTGAAGGCGTGGAGATCACCTTCAACGTTGAGAACTACGATCAGACTCTGACCGTCTACACTACCCGTCCTGATACCTTCATGGGCGCGACCTATCTGGCCGTGGCCGCAGGTCACCCGCTGGCGCAGAAAGCTGCCGAAAATAACCCGGAGCTGGCTACCTTTATCGACGAATGCCGCAACACGAAAGTGGCAGAAGCCGACATGGCGACCATGGAGAAGAAAGGCGTTGCCACGGGCTTCTATGCGAAGCACCCACTGACTGGCGAAGCGATTCCGGTCTGGGCAGCAAACTTCGTGCTGATGGAATACGGTACCGGTGCCGTGATGGCTGTTCCGGGTCACGACCAGCGCGACTATGAATTTGCCACCAAATACAACCTGCCGATCAAAGCCGTTATTCTGGCGGCTGACGGCTCTGAACCTGACCTGTCTGAGCAAGCACTGACGGAAAAAGGCACGCTGTTTAACTCTGGTGAGTTCAGCGGCCTGAGCTTCGAAGAGGGTTTCAACGCCATCGCCGACAAACTGGCATCGCTGGGCGTGGGCGAGCGTAAAGTGAACTACCGCCTGCGCGACTGGGGCGTTTCCCGTCAGCGTTACTGGGGTGCGCCAATCCCGATGGTCACGCTGGAAGACGGCACCGTAATGCCAACCCCGGAAGATCAGCTCCCGGTTATCCTGCCGGAAGATGTGGTCATGGATGGCATCACCAGCCCGATCAAAGCCGATCCTGAGTGGGCAAAAACCACCGTTAACGGTCAGCCTGCGCTGCGTGAAACCGACACCTTTGACACCTTTATGGAGTCTTCCTGGTACTACGCCCGCTACACCTGCCCGCAGTATCAGGAAGGGATGCTGGATTCCGACGCGGCAAACTACTGGCTGCCGGTAGACATCTACATCGGTGGTATTGAACATGCCATCATGCACCTGCTCTACTTCCGCTTCTTCCACAAGCTGATGCGTGACGCAGGCATGGTGAACTCTGACGAGCCAGCGAAACAGCTGCTGTGTCAGGGCATGGTACTGGCAGATGCGTTCTACTATGTGGGTGCGAACGGCGAACGTAACTGGGTCTCTCCGGTTGATGCGATTGTTGAGCGCGACGAGAAAGGCCGTATCGTGAAGGCGAAAGACGCCGAAGGTCATGAGCTGGTGTATACCGGCATGAGCAAGATGTCCAAGTCCAAAAACAACGGCATCGACCCGCAGGTGATGGTTGAGCGCTACGGCGCGGATACCGTGCGTCTGTTCATGATGTTTGCCTCTCCGGCAGACATGACCCTGGAGTGGCAGGAGTCCGGTGTTGAAGGGGCGAACCGCTTCCTGAAACGCGTCTGGAAACTGGTTTACGAACACACCGCTCAGGGCGACGCACCAGCACTGAACGTTGCTGCCCTGACTGAAGATCAGCAGGCGCTGCGTCGTGATGTTCATAAAACGATTGCAAAAGTGACCGATGATATTGGTCGTCGTCAGACCTTCAATACCGCAATTGCGGCTATTATGGAACTGATGAACAAGCTGGCGAAAGCACCGCAGGAAGGCGAGCAGGATCGTGCCTTAATGCGTGAAGCGCTGTTGGCCGTCGTGCGCATGTTGAACCCGTTCACCCCGCATGTCAGCTTCACCCTGTGGCAGGAGCTGAAAGGCGAAGGCGATATCGACAACGCGCCGTGGCCGGTTGCTGATGAATCCGCCATGGTGGAAAACACCACGCTGGTGGTGGTACAGGTCAACGGTAAAGTACGCGGTAAAATTACCGTCGCCGTTGATGCAACCGAAGAACAGGTTCGTGAGCGTGCTGGCCAGGAACATCTGGTGGCGAAATATCTTGAGGGCGTTACCGTACGTAAAGTGATCTACGTACCAGGTAAACTGCTGAATCTGGTCGTTGGCTAAGCGCGGGAGGAAACGTGCGACAACTGGCAACAATACTCTTATCTCTGGCGGTGCTGGTCACCGCGGGGTGTGGCTGGCATCTGCGCAATACCACGGCGGTGCCCGCTGAGATGAAAACGATGATTTTCGACTCAGGGGATCCGAATGGTCCACTCAGCCGGGCAGTGCGTAACCAGCTGCGTTTGAACGATGTTCAACTGATCGAAAAAGGCACCCTGCGCCAGGATGTACCGTCATTACGTATCTTAAGCTCATCGCTGGCTAAAGATACCGCGTCGATCTTCCAGGATGGACGTACTGCGGAATATCAGATGGTGCTGACGGTGAACGCGGCAGTATTGATCCCGGGTAAAGACATTTTCCCAATCAATACCAAAGTGTACCGCTCGTTCTTTGATAACCCGCAAACGGCGCTGGCAAAAGATGCTGAGCAGCAGATTATCATTAACGAAATGTACGACAAGGCCGCAGAACAGCTGATCCGTAAGCTGCCAGGCATTGCCGCAACGACAAGACAGGGTTCTGACATCATCGACAAACCGGATGCCAACACGCCTCCTGTTTCTACCTCCATGGGTAACTGATGATCAGGCTGTATCCTGAACAACTCCGCGCGCAGCTCAATGAAGGGCTGCGCGCGGCGTATCTGCTACTGGGTAACGACCCGCTCTTGCTTCAGGAAAGCCTGGATGCCGTGCGACATGCCGCCGCCGCTCAGGGCTTTGATGAACACCACACCGTCCAGTTGGATAACAATACCGACTGGAATGCCCTCTTCTCCCTTTGCCAGGCGATGAGTCTCTTTGCATCACGCCAGACCATCCAGATCCTGCTGCCAGAGAATGGTCCGAACGCGGCCATCAATGAACAGCTGGCGACGCTGGTCAGCCTGTTGCACAGCGATCTGCTGTTAATCGTGCGTGGCAACAAGCTCACCAAAGCGCAGGAAAACGCCGCGTGGTTTACCCAACTCGCCACTCATGCCGTGCTGGTCACCTGCCAGACGCCTGAGCAGACCCATCTGCCGAAATGGGTGGCGGCAAGAGCGAAGCAGAATAACCTGCAACTGGACGACGCAGCGAATCAGCTGCTGTGCTACTGCTATGAAGGCAACCTGCTGGCGTTGGCCCAGGCGCTGGACCGGCTCGCCCTCCTCTGGCCCGATGGCAAGCTGACTCTGCCGCGCGTGGAGCAGGCGGTTAACGACGCCGCACACTTCACGCCGTTCCACTGGGTTGATGCGCTGCTGATGGCAAAGAGCAAACGTGCCCTGCATATTTTGCAGCAGCTACGCCTTGAGGGTAGCGAACCGGTTATATTGCTGCGTACGTTGCAGCGTGAACTGCTGATGCTCATCACGCTCAAGCGCCAGTCTGCTCATACGCCATTGCGTTCGTTGTTCGACAAACACCGTGTCTGGCAAAACCGTCGGGCGATGACCACCGAGGCCATTAATCGTCTGAGCCATGAACAGCTGCGCCAGGCGGTACAGCTTTTGATGCGCGCAGAGCTCACGTTAAAACAAGATTACGGCCAGTCCGTCTGGGCGGAACTGGAAAGCCTTTCTCTGCTGCTCTGCCACAAGGCGCTGGCAGATGTATTTATCGATGGATAGCATGCACTCTCTACAGGCCCTGTACGGTGGCACCTTTGACCCGGTCCATTACGGACATCTGAAACCGGTTGAAATTCTGGCGAATCTGATTGGTCTTCAGCGCGTGATTATCATGCCCAATAACGTTCCGCCACATCGGCCTCAGCCTGAGGCCACCAGCGAGCAGCGAAAAGAGATGCTCGCCCTGGCCATTGCGGATAAACCGCTCTTCAGCCTGGACGAGCGTGAACTCCGTCGCGACACCCCGTCCTGGACCTCGCAAACGCTACAGGAGTGGCGGGCCGAACAGGGGCCGGACAAACCGCTGGCCTTTATCATCGGCCAGGATTCTCTGCTCAACTTCCCCACCTGGCACCAGTATGAAACCATTCTGGAGAACAGCCATCTCCTCGTCTGCCGCCGTCCGGGCTATCCGCTGACCATGCGTGAAGAGCAGTATCAGCAGTGGCTGGAGGCTCATCTGACCGACAATGTGGAAGATCTGCATAATCAACCTGCCGGGAAGATCTATCTGGCGGAGACGCCGTGGTTTGATATTTCTGCGACAATCATTCGCGACCGGCTTCAGCACGGTTTAGCCTGTGACGATCTCCTGCCATCGTCAGTGCTGGACTATATCCACGCGCACGGGTTGTATCAGAAAAGCGCAGACGCATAATCCGGGCGCACAAAAAGCGCCTTATTGATTATCCTGCCTTGACAGAGTAAGCCATACTGTTATCCTCCGCTGCCAGACTTTCCCGCCGCTCATTGCTTTACAGAAATTGTTTTACAAAAATGGCGATGCAATCTCCGGCGGAGGGTGGGATGATACCCGCCTTCAAAAGCCCGGCCGGTGACATTTGTCCCGACAGGGGCGTCAGTTCAGGTATACTGTCTGGCTACGAATTCATAGTTGCACAATCTCATTCACCCAGGGGGAAAACTTGCAGGGTAAAGCACTCCAGGATTTTGTTATCGACAAAATTGATGACCTGAAAGGTCAGGACATCATCGCTATCGACGTTAAGGGTAAATCCAGCATCACCGACTGCATGATCATCTGCACCGGTACGTCTACTCGCCATGTGGTTTCAATTGCCGATCATGTTGTGCAGGAATCACGTGCAGCAGGGCTGTTACCGCTCGGTGTTGAAGGTGAAGCGACCGCTGACTGGGTGGTTGTCGATCTTGGCGATGTGATTGTCCACGTCATGCAGGAAGAGAGCCGTCGCCTGTATGAGCTGGAAAAACTCTGGGGTTAATGCGTGAAGTTGCAGCTGGTCGCCGTCGGCACCAAAATGCCGGACTGGGTACAAACCGGTTTTACTGAATATCTGCGTCGTTTCCCTAAAGATATGCCGTTCGAGCTGGTGGAGATCCCCGCCGGAAAGCGCGGCAAGAACGCGGATATCAAACGCATTCTTGATAAAGAGGGAGAACTGATGCTGGCTGCCGCAGGCAAAAACCGCATCGTGACCCTCGATATTCCAGGCAAGCCCTGGGATACGCCGCAGCTGGCGCACGAACTGGAGCGCTGGAAGCAGGATGGTCGTGACGTCAGTCTGTTGATTGGCGGGCCTGAAGGGTTGTCCCCTGCCTGCAAAGCGGCGGCAGAACAAAGTTGGTCTCTCTCCGCGCTGACGCTTCCCCACCCGCTCGTTCGGGTACTGGTGGCAGAAAGCCTGTACCGCGCGTGGAGCATTACTACCAACCACCCCTATCACCGCGAGTAATGACTGACCAGGGTAGATTAAGCAGCGGATGAAACTACAGAATTCTTTTCGCGACTATACGGCTGAGTCCGCGCTGTTTGTGCGCCGGGCGCTGGTCGCCTTTACGGGGATTTTGCTGCTTACCGGCGTGCTGATCGCCAACCTTTATAATCTGCAAATTGTCCGCTATACCGATTACCAGACGCGCTCAAACGAAAACCGCATCAAGCTGGTGCCTATCGCCCCCAGCCGCGGCATTATTTACGACCGTAACGGCACCCCGCTTGCCTTAAACCGCACCATCTACCAGATTGAGATGATGCCGGAAAAAGTCGACAACGTGCAGGATACGCTGGAAGCATTGCGAAGCGTTGTCGATCTTAACGATGACGATATCGCTGCGTTCAAGAAAGAGCGCGCCCGTTCTCACCGTTTTACCTCCATTCCGGTTAAAACCAACCTGACGGAAGTCCAGGTCGCCCGCTTTGCCGTCAACCAGTACCGTTTTCCCGGTGTGGAAGTGAAAGGCTACAAGCGTCGCTACTACCCTTACGGTTCCGCACTGACGCACGTAATCGGCTACGTCTCCAAGATCAACGACAAAGACGTTGAGCGTCTCGATAAAGACGGCAAGCTGGCAAACTACGCCGCGACGCACGATATCGGTAAGCTGGGAATTGAACGCTATTACGAAGATGTCCTGCACGGGCAGACCGGCTATGAAGAGGTGGAAGTTAACAACCGTGGCCGCGTTATTCGTCAGCTGAAAGAGGTGCCGCCGCAGGCAGGACATGACGTCTACCTGACGCTCGACCTGAAACTCCAGCAGTATATTGAAACCTTACTGGCGGGCAGCCGTGCGGCAGTTGTCGTGACCGATCCGCGTACCGGCGGCATACTGGCGATGGTCTCCATGCCAAGCTACGACCCTAACCTCTTTGTCGATGGAATTTCCAGTAAGGACTACTCCGGCCTGCTTAATGACCCGAACACGCCGCTGGTCAACCGCGCCACGCAGGGGGTCTATCCGCCGGCGTCCACGGTGAAACCTTACGTCGCCGTCTCGGCGCTGAGCGCGGGTGTCATCAACCGCAACACCAGCCTGTTTGACCCGGGCTGGTGGCAGTTACCGGGTTCAGAGAAACGCTATCGCGACTGGAAAAAATGGGGCCACGGTCATCTGAACGTGACGAAATCGCTGGAAGAGTCTGCGGATACCTTCTTCTACCAGGTGGCGTACGACATGGGTATTGACCGCCTGTCAGAGTGGATGAGCAAATTTGGCTACGGCCATTACACCGGGGTCGATCTCGCCGAAGAACGCTCCGGCAACATGCCAACCCGCGAGTGGAAGCTAAAGCGCTTTAAGAAGCCGTGGTATCAGGGTGATACCATTCCGGTGGGTATCGGCCAGGGTTACTGGACCGCCACCCCGCTGCAGATGAACAAAGCGATGATGATCCTCATCAACGACGGGGTGGTGAAAGTCCCGCACCTGCTGCAAAGTACCGTTGAAGAGGGCAAAAAAGTGCCGTGGATCCAGCCGCATGAACCGCCAGTGGGGGATATTCACTCCGGCTTCTGGGAGATCGCCAAAGACGGGATGTACGGGGTGGCAAACCGCCCGAACGGTACCGCGCATAAGTATTTCGCCGGTGCGCCGTATAAAGTGGCCGCCAAATCCGGTACGGCGCAGGTCTTCGGCCTGAAGGCCAACGAAACCTATAACGCGCACCGCATTGCCGAACGACTGCGTGACCATAAGCTCATGACGGCATTTGCACCTTATGATAACCCGCAGGTGGCGGTGGCAATGATTCTGGAAAACGGTGGCGCAGGGCCAGCCGTGGGCACCATCATGCGCCAAATCCTCGACCACATCATGCTGGGTGATAACAACACCGAACTGCCGGCTGAAAACCCGGCGGCCGCTGCGGCGGAGGACCAATAATCATGACGGATAATCCAAATAAAAAATCGCTGTGGGATAAAATCCACATCGACCCAGCCATGCTGCTGATCCTGCTGGCTCTGCTGGTCTACAGCGCTCTGGTTATCTGGAGCGCCAGCGGCCAGGACATCGGCATGATGGAGCGCAAGATTGGCCAGATCGCGATGGGGCTGGTCATTATGGTCGTCATGGCGCAGATCCCACCACGCGTCTACGAAGGCTGGGCCCCCTATCTCTACATCTTCTGTATTATTTTGCTGGTTGCGGTAGATGCCTTTGGGGCCATCTCCAAAGGCGCACAGCGCTGGCTGGATCTGGGTGTAGTTCGCTTCCAGCCCTCGGAAATTGCCAAAATCGCCGTTCCACTGATGGTGGCACGCTTTATCAACCGCGATGTCTGTCCGCCATCACTGAAAAACACGGCCATCGCGCTGGTATTGATTTTCCTGCCAACGTTGCTGGTGGCGGCGCAGCCTGACCTTGGTACCTCTATCCTCATCGCACTCTCCGGCCTGTTTGTTCTCTTCTTGTCGGGCCTGAGCTGGCGTCTGATTGGTATTGCGGTGGTGCTGGTTGCCGCGTTCATCCCTATTCTCTGGTTCTTCCTGATGCATGATTATCAGCGCCAGCGCGTGATGATGCTGCTCGATCCGGAAACCGATCCGCTGGGTGCGGGCTATCATATTATTCAGTCCAAGATCGCGATTGGCTCCGGTGGCCTGCGCGGTAAAGGATGGCTGCACGGCACCCAGTCGCAGCTCGAGTTCTTACCAGAGCGCCATACCGACTTTATCTTTGCGGTCCTGGCGGAAGAGCTTGGGCTGGTCGGCATCTTGATCTTACTCGCGCTGTATGTACTGTTAATTATGCGCGGGTTGTGGATTGCCGCGCGCGCGCAAACCACCTTTGGCCGCGTCATGGCGGGCGGGTTAATGTTGATTTTATTCGTTTATGTCTTCGTAAATATTGGTATGGTGAGTGGTATTCTGCCGGTTGTAGGCGTTCCGCTTCCGCTGGTGAGTTACGGAGGCTCGGCACTGATCGTGTTGATGGCCGGGTTTGGTATCGTGATGTCGATCCATACCCACAGAAAAATGTTGTCAAAAAGCGTATAAAAATAAGGGGATCGGAATGCGTAAGCAGTGGCTGGGGATCTGCATTGCGGCAAGTTTACTTGCGGCGTGCACAAGTGATGATGGTCAGCAACAGGCAACCGTCGCGCCGCCGCAGCCTGCGGTGTGTAATGGCCCAATCGTTGAAATCAGCGGCGCCGATCCCGTTTATGAACCGCTCAACGCCAGCGCGAATCAGGATTATGAGCGCGACGGCAAAAGCTACAAAATCGTTCAGGACCCTTCCCGTTTCAGCCAGGCGGGTTTCGCCGCCATTTATGATGCGGAACCCGGGAGCAACCTGACGGCATCAGGAGAAGCGTTCGACCCGACGCAACTCACTGCGGCACACCCGACGCTGCCTATCCCAAGCTACGCGCGTATCACCAACCTGGCGAATGGCCGTATGATCGTAGTCCGCATTAACGATCGCGGTCCGTACGGTAACGACCGTGTGATTTCGCTGTCGCGCGCCTCCGCCGACCGCCTGAACACCTCGAACAATACCAAGGTTCGTATCGACCCCATTATCGTGGCACCGGATGGCTCGCTCTCCGGGCCGGGTACCGCGTGTACGACAGTGGCGAAACAGACCTACGCCCTTCCCGATCGTCCGAATCTTGACGGTGGCATGGGGAGCGTCTCATCGCCGGCCGAGCCTTCTCAGCCAGCAGGCGAAGTGCGTCCTATCAGCAACGACACGCTGCAAAGCGATGACAACACTGGCGCACCGGTAAAGAGTAGCGGTTTCCTGGGGGCTCCAACGACCCTGGCCTCCGGCGTGCTCGAAGGCAGTGAACCTGCCCCGGCGCCTGTTGCCGCCCCCGTCGCGCAGCAGCCAGCCCCCGTCACCGCTCCGGCAACGACCCAGAGCGCAGCGGTAGCAGCGCCTGCTGCCGCTTCCAGCGGCGGCTTTGTCGTTCAGGTGGGCGCCGTCAGCGATCAGGCCCGCGCGCAGCAGTATCAACAGCGCCTGAGCCAGCAGTTTGGCGTTCCAGGCCGCGTTGAACAAAACGGGGCGGTGTGGCGTATTCAGATGGGACCGTTTGCCAGCAAATCGCAGGCAGCGACCCTGCAGCAGCGTCTGCAAAATGAAGCGCAACTCCAGTCATTTATCGCTGTAGCGAAGTAATTTATCGGCGGCATCCGAATTGTCAGTTTGTGTAAAAGTCATTCACAAACTCATGCTTAAAGTCGGATGCCTGCCTGAATAGCATTTGCTATAGTAAGGCACTTTTTTTAATTCCATCACGGATGTCGTAGTTCTGACCATGAAGACCACTTTTTCTGCTCGTTTTGTGCAGCGCATGGCGCTGACCACGGCCCTTTGCGCTGCTGCGCTCTCCGCAGCTCACGCCGATGACCTGAACATCAAGACCATGATCCCTGGCGTTCCGCAAATCGATGCGGAATCCTACATCCTGATCGATTACAACTCTGGCAAAGTTCTGGCAGAACAGAATGCCGATGCCCGCCGCGATCCGGCCAGCCTGACGAAAATGATGACCAGCTACGTTATCGGCCAGGCGATGAAGGCAGGTAAATTTAAAGAAACAGACCTGGTCACCATCGGTAACGATGCGTGGGCAACCGGGAACCCGGTCTTTAAAGGCTCCTCTTTAATGTTCCTGAAACCGGGTATGCAGGTTCCTGTCTCTCAGCTGATTCGTGGTATCAACCTGCAGTCCGGTAACGACGCCTGTGTCGCCATGGCCGATTTCGCTGCGGGCAGCCAGGATGCGTTTGTGGGCCTGATGAACAGCTACGTTTCTGCGCTGGGCCTGAAAAACAGCCACTTCCAGACCGTTCACGGCCTGGATGCGGAGGGTCAGTACAGCTCTGCGCGCGATATGGCGCTGATTGGCCAGGCGCTGATCCGCGATGTACCGAACGAATACGCCATCTATAAAGAGAAAGAGTTTACCTTCAACGGTATTCGTCAGACCAACCGTAACGGCCTGCTGTGGGATAACAGCCTGAACGTTGACGGCATCAAAACCGGTCATACCGACAAAGCGGGTTACAACCTGGTCGCCTCTGCTACCGAAGGTCAGATGCGCCTGATCTCTGCCGTGATGGGCGGTCGTACCTTTAAAGGCCGTGAGACAGAAAGCAAAAAACTGCTGACCTGGGGCTTCCGTTTCTTCGAAACCGTGAACCCGCTGAAAGCAGGCAAAGAGTTTGCCTCTGAGCCGGTCTGGTTCGGTGATAACGATCGCGCCTCCCTGGGCGTGGACAAAGATCTGTACCTGACCATTCCACGCGGACGCATGAAAGACCTGAAAGCCAGCTACGTGCTGAACACCACCGAGCTGCATGCACCGCTGCAGAAAAACCAGGTTGTAGGCACCATTAACTTCCAGCTGGATGGCAAAACTATCGATCAGCGCCCGCTGGTTGTCCTGCAGGAAATTCCTGAAGGCAATTTCTTCGGCAAAATCATTGATTACATTAAATTGATGTTCCATCACTGGTTTGGCTAAAAATCGAACACTTGAAAGTGTGATTTTGATCCCCATATACTAAGTATCCTGATAACTCCCACCTGACGTGGGAGTTATTCTTTTTGACGTTACGCCGGAGCTGACATGAAAACCAAACTTAACGAACTGCTTGAATTCCCTACCCCATTTACTTACAAAGTAATGGGTCTGGCGAAACCTGAGCTGGTTGATCAGGTGGTTGAAGTGGTACAGCGCCATGCGCCGGGTGACTACTCTCCGTCAGTAAAACCAAGCAGCAAGGGCAACTACCACTCGGTATCTATTACCATTACCGCAACACACATTGAGCAGGTTGAGACGCTGTACGAAGAGCTCGGCAATATCGAAATTGTTCGTATGGTGCTGTAGTCCCTCTGCGGTTACCCGGTTTGCCGGGTAACCCCTCTCCCCGCTGTGATATACTCCCCCTCATCTTTTGTCCCTCGTCTTCGGAGACGTCGTTTTGTATCAGGATAAAATTCTTGTCCGTCATCTCGGGCTGCAACCTTATGAGCCTGTCTCCCAGGCTATGCATGACTTCACCGACTCACGCGATGACACCACCCCTGATGAAATCTGGCTGGTAGAACACCTGCCAGTGTTTACGCAGGGGCAAGCGGGAAAAGCGGAACATTTATTGATGACGGGCGATATCCCGGTTATTCAGAGCGACCGCGGCGGGCAGGTTACGTACCATGGCCCAGGGCAACAGGTGATGTACGTTCTCCTGAACCTCAAACGCAGAAAGCTGGGCGTACGTGAACTGGTCACTCTGCTTGAGCAAACGGTCGTCAACACACTGGCGGAATACGGTATTGATGCGCATCCGCGGGCCGACGCACCGGGAGTCTACGTGGGCGAGATGAAGATCTGCTCGCTGGGGCTGCGTATCCGTAAAGGCTGCTCGTTTCACGGGCTGGCTTTGAACATTAATATGGATTTGAAGCCCTTCCAGCGCATCAACCCCTGCGGCTATGCCGGGATGGAAATGACGCAAATGTGCCAGTGGGTTGATACGGCAACAACAGAAAATATCCGTCCTGTGCTTTTAGCTAATATGTTAGCACTACTTAACAATCCCCCGCACGAATATATCACTGCTTAATATATTATACATCGTGGCTCGATAATTTGACGGGCCACGATTTAATTGCCGCTTTTACACTTTACAATAATCCGCAGATTCTATATTTTCGAAGCGCTCGAATATTACCGATCCATATTATTTAGCCTCCCGTCAGCGCTGCGTGCAGGACCTAAGTAACTTGCGTGATAATCACTCAACTGGTTGTTTTTGATAAACAAGTGAAACAAAACCAACACTTTACGAATCTCTACAAGCATAATAAATAAATTCAACTATCATTCATGTTGTGAATGTGTACGGAGTAAAAGCGTGGAGTATAATAATTTACCAGCCAAACGCCTGAATGAACCCGGTGGCGAAGACAAGCCGCAAATTTTTCGGACTTTACGTAATATTGATCTCAATTTATTGACTATTTTTGAGGCGGTATATGTCCATAAGGGTATCGTTAACGCTGCGAAAATTCTTAATCTCACGCCCTCTGCAATAAGCCAGTCAATTCAAAAGCTGCGCGCTATATTTCCGGACCCGTTATTTATTCGTAAGGGACAGGGTGTCACCCCCACGGCTTACGCCACGCATCTGCATGAGTACATCAGCCAGGGGCTGGAGTCGATTCTGGGCGCGCTGGATTTAACCGGAAGCTACGACAAACAACGAACCATCACCATCGGCTGCTCTCCCTCTGTGGGGGTGTTGGTTATGCCTGCCATTTACCAGGCCGTAAAAGAGCATGCGCCGCAGTTGCTGCTGCGTAATGTACCGATCAGCGAACCTGACGTGCAGCTTGCCCAGTTCCAGACCGATTTAATTATCGACAGCGGCAGCTTCAGCGCCCGCGCGTTGGGGCAGAATGTCCTCTATGCCGACAACCTGGTGCTGGTCTGTCGCCAGCAGCATCCGGTGCTCAGCGAGCTGCTCACCATAGAAAATCTGCGTAACTACGACCACTCGTCATTTATGACGGAAGGACAGTCTCATCATGCGCTGCGCCAGCGTATCGATGACATTTTCCCGGAGCGCCAGATAAGCTTCAGCAGTTACAATATGTTCACTACCGCGTCCCTGATTGGCAGCAGTGACATGCTCTGCATCATGCCTTCGCGCCTGTATCATCTGCTGCGGAAATGCTGGCCGCTGGAGAGCATTCCGCTCAGCCAATTGAATGCAGAATCTATCGAGATTTCACTGCATTACAATAAGCTCAGTCTGCGCGATCCGGTACTTGAAAATGTGATCCGCATCATCCGCCAGGCCTTCTGACAGGTTGACACAGCACAAGCCCCTGCCTCACGCAGGGCAAAAGGCACAAAACAACAACTATTTTACAAATTGGCGACCTGGCAGGCTGCTTTAACGACCGTTTCAATGATATACTGCCTGTCGTTCGTTCAAAAATAGTTGATAAATACAACATTCCCTTGAATTGAAACGCTTTCCTTCGATATTCGCAACTGGAACACGCACGCTATGAGTAAACCCATTGTGATGGAACGCGGTGTTAAATACCGCGATGCCGATAAAATGGCCCTTATCCCGGTTAAAAACGTGGCTACAGAGCGCGAGGCGCTGTTAAGAAAACCGGAATGGATGAAAATCAAACTTCCGGCCGACTCTTCGCGTATCCAGGGGATCAAAGCGGCGATGCGTAAGAATGGCCTTCACTCTGTATGTGAAGAAGCCTCTTGCCCGAACCTTGCTGAGTGTTTCAACCACGGCACCGCGACGTTTATGATTCTGGGTGCTATCTGTACCCGCCGTTGCCCGTTCTGCGATGTTGCTCATGGCCGCCCGGTGGCACCAGATGCAAACGAACCTCAAAAACTGGCGCAGACCATTGCTGATATGGCGCTGCGTTATGTGGTCATTACCTCCGTTGACCGTGATGACCTGCGTGATGGGGGTGCTCAGCACTTTGCTGACTGCATTACTGCCATTCGCGAGAAAAGCCCGAACATTAAGATTGAGACGCTGGTGCCGGATTTCCGTGGTCGTATGGACCGCGCGCTGGATATCCTGACCGCCACGCCACCAGACGTCTTTAACCACAACCTGGAGAACGTACCGCGTCTCTACCGTCAGGTGCGTCCGGGTGCTGACTACAACTGGTCCCTGAAGCTGCTGGAGCGTTTTAAAGAAGCGCATCCACATATTCCTACCAAGTCAGGTCTGATGGTCGGCCTTGGTGAGACCAATGACGAAATCATCGAAGTGATGCGCGATCTGCGTCGCCACGGCGTGACCATGCTGACGCTGGGCCAGTATCTGCAGCCAAGCCGTCATCACCTGCCGGTGCAGCGCTACGTTAGCCCGGATGAATTTGATGAGATGAAAGCGGAAGCGATGGCGATGGGCTTCACCCATGCTGCCTGCGGTCCGTTTGTGCGCTCCTCTTACCATGCCGATATGCAGGCAAAAGGCGAAGAAGTTAAATAACCCTGTAATATTCACTTACAGGAATACAAAAAAACCGGCCTGTTGAGCCGGTTTTTTTCGCAAGCCTTAAGGCATTGCCGTTACTCTTTGTGAGAGAGCTTTTCAGCCGGAACGGTATCCTCGGCGCTTTTCTTCGCTGCCGCGTCATCGTCGTTCATCGCTTTCTTAAAGCCTTTGATGGCGGCACCCAGGTCACCACCCAGCGTGCGTAACTTCTTGGTACCAAACAGCAGGACGACCAGTGCGGCAACCACCAGCAGTTTGGTAATACTAATCTCACCCATAGATACCTTCTTTACTTAAAACAGGCTGCATTCAGCGTCAAAACCGGATCATATTAACGGTCATTTGGCGCGTGCACACAATAGCAACCTGTAACAAGGTGAATCAAGCATTGTTGAAAAAAACATCACAATAATTGCGGTGGCGCAAAACGTCGATTGCGAAGAACAGGTAATTGCTGCCGTGCAAGCGCTATCCTTTCCGAAATTATCTCCGCCATCAGTAAAACCGGACCTTCCGCTGCGGCGGCAATCGTGACGCCCAGCGGGTCAATCACCCTGCTCTGCCCGATATTTTTATTGCCGCACTCCCCTGCCGCGACCACATAACAGGTGGTATCCAGCGCGCGCGCCGTAAGCAACGTGGCCCAGTGATGCTCTTTCAGCGGCCCTTTAACCCACGCGGCAGGCAGAACAAGCACATCCGCTCCCTGTAATGCCAGGCTCAACGCCAGCTCAGGAAAGCGCAAATCGTAGCAGGTCATCAGCCCAATGTTTAAACCATCAACCGCGATCAGGGGCGGAACGCACTCCCCCGGGTCAACCAGGCGCGACTCCTGGATACTGAACGCATCATAGAGATGAAGCTTGGCATAGCTGGCGATGATGACGCCGCCACGGATGGCTACCAGTGTGTTAACTGCCCGGCCAGGCGTTGACGGCACATGGAGCGTCAACATTGTGGTCATGTCATTACCCGCACTCTCGGCCAGTAATTGCTGTAAAAACGCGCCATCCAGCGGCTGCGCGGATTTCACCGATAAATCCGGGTCGTTATCATCGCGAGCCAGCAAGGCCTCTGGCAGCACCAGCAACGACGCCCCCTTCTGTTGTGCCTGCATCATCAGTGAAACACACTGCGCCGCATTCTCATGCCAGCGAGGCGTGACCGCAAACTGCCCTACCGCAACATACATATTTGTCCCCTGATTATAAACAGCGTTAAACTCGCCACTCTTACACATCAAATAGCAGGTATTTACAGTGTTACAACTCCTTTTAGCTGTTTTTATTGGTGGGGGGACGGGAAGCGTTGCGCGGTGGTTCCTGAGTATGCGGTTTAATCCACTGCATCAGGCGATTCCAATGGGAACACTGGCCGCAAACCTGATTGGTGCGTTTATCATTGGCATGGGTCTGGCCTGGTTTAACCGTATGACGCACATCGATCCCATGTGGAAAGTATTGATTACCACCGGGTTCTGCGGCGGTTTAACCACCTTCTCCACCTTTTCTGCGGAAACGGTGTTTTTGTTTCAGGAAGGCCGTATCGGCTGGGCATTGCTGAACGTTGCGATAAATATGCTCGGCTCTTTTGCGATGACCGGGATCGCATTCTGGCTATTTTCTTCCGCCAGCCCCCACTAACTGCCGAAGCGTTAATGTTGGCTTAATTTTTCTCTGTCACTCTGATGCCAATACAGAACGAGGGTGACAGAATGAAAGAGAGTTTGATGAGCGCAGGCGTGGTGTTGTTGAGCGTGCTGATCGTTGCCAGCTTCCTGAAGATGTATCTGCTTGGCTGATGCAAAACGAAAAAAACCCGCTCAGTGAGCGGGTTTTGAAATTCTTGCTGACGCGTCTGAATTACAGAGCGATTACGTTAGCAGCAGAAGGGCCTTTGGCACCGTTAGTGATTTCGAACTCTACACGCTGACCTTCAGCCAGAGTTTTGAAACCATTAGACTGGATTGCAGAGAAGTGTACGAACACGTCTTTGCTGCCATCTTCAGGAGTAATGAAACCGAATCCTTTGGACTCATTAAACCACTTAACGTTACCTTTAATCTTAGACATCAAAATTACCTTTACATTAAAAAACGACACAAATGCTGTGTCGGTTACCAGTACAACAATTGTGGGACCTTTTGTCCAGCGGATCTTTGATAAAAAGTGACTAAAGTCGCGTTAATTTTCGCTGGCGGATTTTTATCCCATATGAATCAACGACTGCACATTTTTTCACCGCTTTGTCAGCTTTTTTCAGTTAAAACTGAAAACGCATCCAGGCGAAGTAAACGTTACCGTTGTTGTACGTACCGGGAATGTAGGTCATCTGGAACGTTGCAGGACCATAACCAATTGAGGCCAGCGGCAGCAGAACCGGAATGGGGATATAGTTCCAGTTGTCGCGTGCAGTCACCCCGGCGGTATAGCCCAGGCCAACGTGGAAGTTGTCGTCAGCTAAGGGACGCCAGGTTTTCTCCCAGCCATAGCCACCGATCGGTTCCCATTTGTTAAAGGAGTCTTTAAAGGCCATCAGATAAATACCGTGCCAGTTGCCCTTTTCGTCCCAGCGCGACTGACCAAAACCTGCCCCCCACGGGCGCTCGTTATATTTGTCGGTCTTTTCTTTGTCATAGGCAAAGCGTGCATGCCAGGTGATGGCCGGCACGTAGAGATCATAGTGCTCTGGCGCATTCCAGGTCTGCGAAACATTATCCGTAAAGGTGGAGAACCAGCCCTTATCCGTCGCGTTCTCTTCAGCCTGTGCCACAGAAGAGAGCGTTAACTGTGCAAAAATAAACAGAAAAATGAAGAAAAATTTATTACGTACGATCACAATGCAATTACCATTCTTAGTATTCGAGGCAAAGTTTACCATACAATAGTTGAATGGAGCCTTAACGGCATCGGCATTACTCCTAATTAATCAGCCACTTTGCGAGAATATTCTGAGAGCGGCACGGTGGCCTGTTGAATAATCATCTCACGGGCGCGTTCAAACCTTTTTTAATAATGCCCACCGGCAAAAATAACCCCTCTATTAATATGGCTTTCAGGGCAAACATAACGCCCTGTCTTCAAGGTATAAAGATTATCATTAGCCACTACAGCCAGAGTTTTCGTGCTGATCAGCCCCTTTCTCACGAAACGCTGTACGGCCCCCCTCACCAACGCGCACCGGCAGGAAAAGTCTTTTCCCCTATTATTCAGGAACGTGTTAATATAGAATCAATAAATTAACAACTCATTAGCATTTAAATGACATACTCCACTGTTGTCACCGGTCAATACCCATATGTCATTATTGCCATCACCATGGCAAAAATATCGCTAACATCTGCTTTAGTAGTATATTTATTGATTTTAATCAGCAAGGACTGGCCATTAATTCGGCACATTCTCATCCTTCTTTTTTATTGATTATTTGTGCTCTCGGGCAGCAAGGATACAGGGGAAATCATGCTTACGTTTTTCGAGCTCCTTATCGGAGTCGTCGTCATTGTCGGTGTAGCACGCTACATCATTAAGGGGTATTCCGCCACGGGCGTGTTATTTGTCGGCGGCCTGGCCTTGCTGATCGTTAGCGCCCTGATGGGTCACCAGGTCTTACCCGCCAGCGCAGCCAGCACCGGGTATACCGCCACAGACATTGTTGAATACATTAAAATTCTGCTCATGAGCCGTGGTGGCGATCTGGGCATGATGATCATGATGCTGTGCGGTTTTGCCGCCTACATGACCCATATTGGTGCCAACGATATGGTCGTGAAGCTGGCCTCCAGGCCGCTGCAGTACATCAACTCCCCGTATCTGCTGATGGTGGCAGCCTACTTCCTCGCCTGTCTGATGTCGCTGGCCGTGTCATCCGCTACTGGCCTGGGGGTGTTGTTAATGGCTACCCTGTTCCCGGTGATGGTTAACGTCGGCATTAGCCGTGGTGCAGCGGCGGCTATCTGCGCCTCTCCGGCGGCCATTATTCTCTCCCCTACCTCTGGCGACGTCGTACTGGCGGCGAAAGCCGCAGAAATGTCACTCATCGATTTCGCCTTTAAAACCACGCTGCCGATTTCCATTGTGGCTATCGTGGGCATGGGCATCGCGCATTTCTTCTGGCAGCGTTATCTCGATAAAAAAGAGCACATCAGCCACGAAATGATGGACGTGAATGAAATCACCACCACCGCCCCGGCGTTCTATTCCATTCTGCCGTTCACGCCTATCATCGGCGTGCTGATTTTTGACGGCAAATGGGGACCACAGCTGCACATCATTACCATTCTGGTTATCTGTATGCTGCTGGCCGCCATGCTGGAATTTATTCGCGGTTTCAACACTCAGAAGGTATTTTCTGGCCTGGAAGTGGCGTATCGCGGTATGGCCGATGCGTTTGCAGGCGTCGTGATGCTGTTGGTGGCGGCAGGCGTCTTCGCGCAGGGTCTGAGCACTATCGGCTTTATTCAGAGCCTCATCTCCATCGCCACGTCGTTCGGCTCTGCCAGCATTATCCTGATGCTGGTACTGGTGGTGCTGACCATGCTGGCGGCAATGACCACCGGTTCAGGTAACGCGCCGTTCTACGCCTTCGTTGAGATGATCCCAAAACTGGCACATTCTTCCGGTATTAACCCGGCTTACCTCTCCATTCCCATGCTGCAGGCGTCTAACCTCGGTCGTACCATTTCGCCGGTATCGGGTGTCGTAGTTGCTGTCGCCGGGATGGCAAAAATCTCGCCGTTCGAAGTGGTAAAACGCACGTCGGTCCCGGTGCTTGTGGGCCTGATCATCGTGATTATCGCAACCGAAGTGCTGGTTCCTGGCGCAGCCTGAGTAAAATGACCGATATCCAAAAAGCGCCTGCGGGCGCTTTTTGTGCTTTAATAACTTCCAGAAATCTATCGCGTTAACCCATCAGGAAATCACATGTTCAGGAAGGATATCGTTATCCCGTCTGGCGCCATGGCGCTTGCACTCTGTGTCTTCTCCGCGCAGGCGGATCCGCTCAAAGCCACGCAGTATGGCGATTTCGATCGCTACGTTCTGGCGCTTTCCTGGCAAACCGGGTTCTGCCAGAGCATGGCTGAACGTAACCGTAACGAACCCGAAGAGTGCCGTCTGCAAAAAGAGAGCAATAACAAGACCGATTATCTGACCGTACACGGATTATGGCCGGGGCTGCCTAAATCCATCGCCGCACGCGGCGTGGATGAACGCCGCTGGATGCGTTTTGGCTGCGCGACCCGCCCAATCCCGAACATGCCGGAAGCCAAAGCCAGCCGCAAATGCTCAGCCGCCGAAACCGGGCTATCACTGTCGGGTGCCGCAAAGCTGAACAGCGTCATGCCCGGTGCTGGCGGTAACTCCTGCCTGGAACGCTATGAGTACGCCAAACACGGCGTCTGCTTCGGCTTTGATCCTGACGCCTATTTCGGCACCATGGTGCGGATGAATCAGGAGATAAAAAACAGCGCGGTGGGTAAATTCCTGGCGGATAACTACGGTAAAACGGTAAGCCGTAAAGATTTTGATAACGCCGTGGCGAAAAGCTGGAGCAAAGACAACGTCAAAGCGTTCAAACTGACCTGCAATGGTAATCCGGCCTATCTGACCGAAATGCAGATCTCGCTTAAGGCCAGCACCATTAATAACCCGCTGTCTGCCGGCTCTTTTGCGCCACAGCCACATCCGGGTAACTGTGGCAAACAGTTTGTTATCGATAAAGTGGGTTACTGATCCACAATCGGGCGCACCATATCGAAGCGGTGTTCATCACTGATGCCATAATAGGCCGTCGGCCCACCCGCACGCAGGATGGGCTGCGCTTTCGCCGTCTGGTAGATCCCCTCTTCCAGCAGCGATTCGGCAATATGAATCCCCACCACTTCGCCCAGCACCAGCCATGTGTCAACCAGCGTGCCGTCGGCGCCGGTCAGCTGAATACACTGCGACAGGCGGCACTCAAAGTTCACCGGACTCTCGGCCACGCGTGGCGCCTTTACAAGCTGGCTTGCCGCTGGCGTCAATCCGGAAAAAGAGAACTCGTCTTGATCGTGAGGCAGCGTAGCGGAGGTGAGATTCATCGCCTCAGCCAGATCGCGCGTGGCAAGGTTCCAGACAAACTCACCCGTTTCGTTAATATTACGCACGCTGTCTTTCCAGCCGTTGCTGGAAAAGCCAATAATCGGCGGGCGGTAGTTAAAGCAGTTAAAGAAGCTATACGGTGCCAGGTTGATCTGTCCTGCCTGGTCGCAGGAGGAGATCCAGCCAATCGGACGCGGACCAATAATGGCATTCAGCGGGTCATGCGGCAGGCCATGCCCCTGTGACGGTTGATAAAAGTACATAGCGCTCTCTTATAAGGGGCAGACGCGAACTGCGTTTACCCACTATCCTGATTCAGAACGTTCAGCGTAACGCAATCCGCCAGAAATGCAGACTGAATAAATTTCAGCGAAAATTCATATGGCCCATGAATGTGACCTCTATCACTTCAAAGTTGCGTGCGCAGACAGTATCATCGGGAGAGTTAAACCCTCGCTGCCAGACGGCGAGGGTTTTCTTTTGGATTGGTTTCTGCGTTACACGCAGCATTAACGACATGGAGTAAAAAATGTCCAGACCCACCATCATTATCAATGAACTTGACGCAGAACGTATTGACCGACTTCTGGAGAAACCAGAATTCGCCTCGCTCCCGGTAGCCGATGCCCTGAATGAAGAGCTCGACCGGGCGCAGATGTGTACCCCGGAGTCCATGCCGCATGACGTGGTCACCATGAACAGCCAGGTCAAATTCCGCAACCTGACAACGGGCGAAGAGTTAACCCGCACGCTGGTCTACCCGGCGCAAATGACCGACAGCAGCGCTCAGCTTTCCGTGCTGGCACCGGTCGGCGCGGCCCTGCTGGGCCTGCGTACGGGGGATACCATTCACTGGGAATTGCCGGGCGGTGCCTCAACCCATCTGGAAGTGCTGGCGTTGCTCTACCAGCCAGAAGCGGCAGGCGATTACCTGCGTTAATCCCATCTGAACAAGCGCGACCCGCGTTGCACAGAGGATGCCTGCGCATCCTCTTTCCGCAGATTCACCAGGACGCCCTATATCGTGCCACAGGTAAGGGAACCGTCTTAAACCACCCCACCCGGAAACGCATTCACCAGCCCTTTAACCTGCTGTTCCGCCGCTTCCGGCGTTTCTGCACCGGGCACCAGAATCACCTTCCGGCACGCCTCCTCCCGTTTTTCAAAGATCCGGTAGGCGCGTTCGGCATCGTCCAGCGGCAGATAGTGGGTGACAATCTCCTCCGGCGTCAGCAACCCTTTTTCGATCAGCGGTAACAACTCGCCAAGCCAGGCGTGGACGTGGGTCTGGCCCATCTTAAAACTTAGCCCCTTATCGAAGGCATCACCAAACAGGAAGCCATGGATAAAGCCCGCATACACGCCGGGCACGCTCACCACCCCACCCCGTCGAACAGCAGCAATACACTGACGCAGCGCTTTACCGCTGCTGCCCTCAATTTTAAGGTTGCTGAGGATGGTTTCCGTGGTGCTGCCTTTGGCTTCAAACCCCACGGCATCAATGACGGCATCCACGCCGCGCTGGCCTGCGGTTTGCTCAATGATTTTTTCCGCTGCGTCGTTGTCTTCATCAAAGTTGATGGGGATAGCGCCGTAGCGCTCTGCGGCAAAACGCAGACGATACGGGTGATGGTCAACCACAAAGATCTGTTCGGCACCTAACAGCCGCGCGCAGGCGATGGTCAGTAACCCCACCGGTCCTGCACCAAAAACGGCGACGCTGGAGCCTTTTTCAATCTGGGCATTTTTCGCCGCCTGCCAGGCGGTAGGCAAGATATCGGAGAGGAACAGCGCTTTATCATCGGAGAGCAGCTGAGGCACTTTGAACGGCCCAACGTTACCTTTGGGCACCCGAACGTATTCCGCTTGTCCACCGGGCACGCCGCCATAAAGATGGCTGTAGCCAAACAGCGCTGCGGGCGCGGGAATTTGCTTTTTATTCAGCGCGGCGCCCTGCCCGGCGTTGGTGCTCTCGCAGGCCGCGTACTGCTGCAGGCGGCAAAAGAAGCAGTCACCACAGGCGATGACAAACGGGATCACCACCCGGTCGCCTTTTTGCAGCGTCTTCACTTCCCTGCCCGTCTCCACCACTTCGCCCATGAACTCGTGGCCAAAAATATCGCCGTGTTCAACTTTGGGGATCTTCCCGCGGTAGAGATGCAGATCCGATCCGCAGATCGCCGTGGCCGTTACGCGCAGGATAATATCGTCAGGTTGTTCAATAACAGGATCGGGGACATTCTCGACACGAACATGATGTGGACCGTGGTACGTGAGTGCTTTCATGCGACCTCCGAAAGGATCCGGGTAAGTATTTAAGGGTAGCGTTCCCTGACGAACTGCCCGGGATTAGCGGGCTTTTGAGATTTATCCTGGGAAAAACAGAAAAGTGCCGCAGCGCTTACAAAAACCATATTCATTTTATGGTTGAATGATTCCAGCGTTTATAAACAAGGAGAAACGGGTATGTATCAGAGAATTATTATGCCGGTTGATGTTTTTGAGATGGAGCTGAGCGACAAGGCCGTACGCCATGCGGAATTTCTGGCGCAGCAGGACGGGATTATTCATCTTCTACACGTGCTGCCGGGTTCTGCCAGCCTGAGTCTGCATCGCTTTGCCGCCGATGTACGCCGCTTTGAAGAGCATCTGCAGCATGAGGCGGAAAATCGCCTGCAAACGATGGTCGGGCACTTCACCATCGATCCTTCCCGCATTAAAACGCATGTCCGGTTTGGCAGCGTGCGCGATGCCGTTAACGAGCTGGCGAGCGAGCTGAACGCCGACGTGGTGGTTATCGGTTCACGCAATCCGTCCATTACCACGCATCTGCTGGGTTCAAACGCCTCCAGCGTTATCCGTCACACCCACATTCCGGTGATGGTCGTGAGATAAAAAAAAGAGGCCACCTTATGGTGGCCTCTCCTGGTGCAGGTGCAGTCTTACTGACTTTTATTATGCTGTTTTGGTGCGAATCAGGTAGTCGAACGCGCTCAGAGACGCTTTCGCCCCTTCACCGGTCGCGATGATGATCTGCTTGTACGGCACGGTAGTACAGTCGCCCGCCGCAAATACGCCCTTCACGCTGGTTTCACATTTGGCATCGATGATAATCTCGCCCATGCGGTTACGCTCAATGGCGCCTTCCAGCCAGGTGGTGTTTGGCAGCAGACCAATCTGCACGAAGATCCCCGAAAGCGGAACGCTGTGCACATCGCCACTGACGCGGTCGCGGTACTCCAGACCGGTGACTTTACTGCCGTCGCCCTTCACTTCCGTGGTCTGCGCATTCAGCACGATGTCGACGTTTTTCAGGCTGCGTACTTTATCCTGCAGAACCTGGTCTGCCTTCATCTCTGGTGCAAATTCCAGCAGGGTAACGTGTTCAACAATGCCCGCCAGGTCGATAGCCGCTTCGACACCGGAGTTACCGCCGCCAATCACCGCCACGCGTTTGCCCTTAAACAGCGGACCATCGCAGTGCGGGCAGTAGGTCACGCCTTTGGTGCGATACTGATCTTCACCTGGCACGTTCATGTTGCGCCATTTGGCACCGGTGGCAATGATAATACTGCGGGCTTTCAGCACCGCGCCGGAAGCGGTTTCAATCTGGTGTAAGCCACCTTCGACTGCGGCAGGAACCAGCTTGCTGGCGCTCTGGCTGTCGATCACATCCACTGCGTAATCATTGACGTGCGCTTTAAGTGCGCCAGCCAGTTTCTGGCCTTCGGTCTTCGGCACAGAGATGTAGTTTTCGATATCCACGGTATCCAGCACCTGGCCGCCAAAGCGTTCGCCCATCAGACCGGTACGAATACCTTTACGTGCGGAATAGACCGCTGCCGCGGCGCCCGCCGGGCCAGAGCCGACAATCAGTACATCATACGCATCGCGCTTGTTCAGCTCTTCTGCGGCACGTTTTTCGGCGCCGGTATCCACTTTGGCCACAATTTCGGACAAGGTCATACGGCCCTGGCCAAACTCCTGACCATTCAGGAACACTGCCGGAACCCCCATCACGTTGCGATCGGTGATTTCGTTCTGGAAAGTGCCGCCATCAATTGCGGTGTGTTTAATACGCGGGTTCAGGACTGACATCAGGTTCAGCGCCTGCACCACGTCCGGGCAGTTGTGGCAGGAGAGCGAATAATAAGTTTCAAAAGTGAAATCCCCGTCGATATCGCGGATCTGCTCCAGCAGCGCCTGCGCCTCTTTCGACGGATGCCCACCGGTCCACAGCAGAGCCAGCACCAGTGAGGTAAATTCGTGGCCCAGCGGTGAGCCGGCAAAACGCGGCCCCTGATCAGAGCCCGGGTTGGTGATCAGGAAAGATGGCTTACGCACTGCCAGATCGTTCGCTTCTTTGAAGGTCACTTTCGGTGACAGTTCGGCGATCTCCGCCAGCAGTTCCTTGATTTCTGCCGATTTAGCGCTGTCGTCCAGCGTGGCAATCAGCTCAACAGGTTTGGTCAGTTTCTCAAGGTATGCCTTGAGCTGGGTTTTCATTGTAGTGTCGAGCATTGTTCTTCCCTCTCTAAAAACGTCATCATGCAAGCTGCCTTATACGGGCGGCCTGAATGCAACTTGCATCATGGTGCTGGAATGAAATGGGCGCGGGGGGCGCCCATGGGTTGCCGGGTGGCACGTCGTTTACCCGGCCTACGATACTGTAGGCCTGTGCAAGCGCAGCGCCGCCAGACTTTACAGACTTAGATCTTGCCGACCAGGTCTAAAGATGGAGCCAGCGTCGCTTCGCCTTCTTTCCATTTCGCCGGGCACACTTCGCCTGGGTGAGACGCCACGTACTGAGCTGCTTTCACTTTACGCAGCAGGTCAGATGCATCACGGCCGATACCTTCAGCGGTAACTTCGATAGCCTGGATAATGCCCTGCGGGTCAACAACGAAGGTCGCACGGTCTGCCAGGCCTTCATCTTCACGCATGTTGTCGAAGTTACGGGTCAGGGCGCCAGTCGGGTCACCGATCATCGCGTATTTGATTTTCGCGATGGTTTCAGAGCTGCTGTGCCACGCTTTGTGGGTGAAGTGGGTGTCGGTAGAGACAGAGTACACGTCTACGCCCAGCTTCTGCAGTTCATCGTAGTGATCGGCTACGTCACCCAGTTCGGTCGGGCAAACGAAAGTGAAGTCAGCCGGATAGAAGAAGAACACGCTCCAGCGGCCTTCGGTATCTTTCTCAGTCACTTCAATGAATTCGCCGTTTTTGAACGCCTGGTTTTTGAAAGGTTTAATTTTGGTGTTAATCAAAGACATCTGTACTTCCTCCGTGTTTTCGTTGAGATGTAAGGTAACGAACTTTCGCTACATGGGCTAATGCGTTTGCTTTATCAAATCAATCAGCCATACCTAACAACCCGAACAAGACAACGTTGTGAACCCAATGAATAAAAGCCCGAAAGTAAAAAGGCCGCCCCGGTGGGCGGCCCTGATACCTGAACTTTCCACAGGAACTTTCAGTGCCAGTGAGACTGGCGTTGCGTTGCGCTCTACATACCTTTATATCAAGGACGTTACAGCCCCTCGATTACAGCACTCGTGTCGGGACAGGGCAATGGATTGAAGGGATAATCATATCTATGGCTGTGATAGGTTTTACCAAACTAAGCATTCCCCATCGCCGCTAATGCTCACGCCAGTAAAAATAAAAATGAGTGATAATTACTTGTCCATATATAAATCTGACTATTTTTATTCAGTTCCGTTTTCTATTTTAAAGGTAAAAATATCTTAACCATTATTGAAGTTCTATTTCATTAATCTACGTTCGTGATATATTAAGTTGGTTTTCAATCATAATTAAGCGAGCTAACCATCAAGGATGGTAAATGGTTACGTTCCTTCTATAGTTATCAGTGATGTGATAACGCAACGCAGCACACTCAGGATGAAACATGGCAAATCTTTACGACTTAAAAAAATTCGATCTCAATCTGCTGGTCATTTTCGAATGCATCTACCAACACCTGAGCATCAGCAAGGCAGCAGAAACGCTCTACATAACGCCTTCCGCGGTCAGTCAATCCCTGCAGCGGCTGCGTAACCAACTGAACGATCCGCTGTTTATCCGTTCGGGAAAAGGGATCACTCCCACCACCGTCGGGGCAAATTTGCATCATCATCTTGAGCAAAACCTCAATCAGCTTGAGCAGACCATCAACATCATGCATGGCTCATCGCTCAAAAAGAATTTTGTCATCTACTGCCCGCAGGTTCTGACAACCGACAATCTGCTCAGCCCCATGAAGCTATTGATGCGAGAGCACAATTATGAAATAGAGCTTCATGACATGCTGCTGTCCGCGGATTCTGCAGAAGACCTGCTTGCCTACCGCAAAGCAGACTTAATTTTCTCCATTGCGCCTATCAACAATCGCTCAATGGTGTGCGTTCCCTATGTTAATTACCGAATGATTCTGGTGTGCAGCCAGGATCATCCCCGTCTGCAGGAGACCGCTACCCTGGAAGAGCTGCAGAAAGAGAAGTTTTCGATCTTCCTGAGCGATGAAGCGGGTGTGAAACACTATCAGTCAAAGACTGAGGAAGTGCATGCCGACAGGACAATCGGTTTTCGCTGTGACTCTCTTTTTTCAATCATGGCCATGATCAGCGCATCGCATTTAGTGGGATATATCCCGGAAGTCCTGTATGAAAAATACCGTGAGGTACTGCGACTGAAAAAAGTGGACGCCCCCTTTACGCTGCCTCAAATGGAAGTCTTCATGGTTTATAACCGCTCAGCGCTTAACAGCTCGGTTTTCTCGAAGTTTGTTGAGCAGATTACGCAAAAATAAATCCGAATGGCTGTGATATTTACAGCCATTTCTCTCTTCAAAATATAACCCTCATTTATAGATAATAAAAAATCTGCCTTTTTTGATTTACCTGCCTTTATTTTCACTACTATTATTCTCTCTCCTGCATTGACATGAACGTCCGGTATTTATTTCCAGGAGGAGTTGCCTTTGTCAATTTATAAGCATCCACTTAATCAAAATGTCCTTGACGCTGCCACAGAGCGCATAACATGGACGCTTGAGAATCTGCCAAGGGTCTGTGTTTCATTTTCTGGCGGAAAAGATTCCACCATTATGTTCCATTTAACGGCCCGACAAGCCCGAAAAATGGGAAAGAAAATCTGTCTGTTATTTATCGACTGGGAAGCACAGTTCACCTGTACCATTCAGCATGTGAATAACATGATCGCACAATACGCCGATGTGATTGAAAAATGCTGGTGGGTAGCGCTCCCGTTGACCACGCAAAATTCGCTCTCACAATTCCAGCCCGAATGGCAGTGCTGGGAGCCGGGTAAAAACTGGGTACGCACGCCCCCGGAAGAGGCGGTAACCGATCCAGATTACTTCTCGTTCTACCAGCCGGGCATGACCTTCGAGGCCTTTGTTCGTGAATTTTCCGACTGGTTTGCCAAAAGGCGCCCGGCAGCAATGATGATCGGTATTCGTGCCGATGAATCCTACAATCGCTTTTTGACGATCGCTAACGCACGAAAGCAGCGCTTTGCCGATGACAAACCCTGGACCACCGTCGCCCCCGGCGGGCACGCCTGGTATGTCTATCCGCTTTATGACTGGAAAACCGCCGATATCTGGACCTGGTTTGCGAAAACGGGCGGGTGCTATAACCCGCTTTACGACCTGATGTTTCAGGCTGGCGTGCCGCCGCGCTATATGCGCATCTGTGAACCCTTTGGCCCGGAGCAGCGTCAGGGATTGTGGCTCTATCATGTTGTGGAGCCCGAACGCTGGGCGGCGATGTGTGAGCGGGTAAACGGCGTGCACAGTGGCGGGGTCTACGCAGGGCAGGACAACCATTTCTATGGCCACCGCAAAATTCTGAAACCCGACGCGCTCAGCTGGCGGGAATACGCCATGCTGCTTCTCGACAGCATGCCGCACACCACCGCGGAACATTACCGCAATAAAATCGCGATCTATTTGCACTGGTATCAGAAGAGAGGCATGGCCGATATTCCCGACACCCAGGAGGGCGATATCGGCGCCAAAGATATCCCGTCCTGGCGACGCGTGTGCAAGGTATTACTCAACAATGACTACTGGTGCCGGGCGCTGTCATTCAGTCCTAACAAACCCAGGCATTACCAGCGTTACAGCGAACGGATGAAATCAAAACGCAAGGAGTGGGGGATCTTATGCAGCAGCAATTAATTAACGAGATGAAAAATTATCTTCAGTCTCTCTCCGAAGATAAACGCATTGAAGCCATTAACGCCTTTCGCCAGGCCATCCATGAAAATAGCCCTTTTCGCGAACAGCCTGTCGACTGCGTGCTGTGGATCAAACAGGACGAGATTAGCGCGAACGATTACAACCCCAACAACGTTGCCCCGCCGGAAAAACGGCTGCTCTGTAAATCCCTGGAGATGGACGGTTTTACCCAACCCATTGTAGTGACGGAAAGTGAGGCCCGGCATTATGAAATTGTCGACGGCTTCCATCGGCATGAAATTGGATCCAACCGGGCGGTATTGAAACGCCAGCTTAAAGGCTATCTTCCTGTCACCTGTCTGCGTAAAGAGCGGCAGAAAAAGTTCGACCGGATAGCGGCCACCATTCGCCACAATCGGGCGCGCGGCCGCCATCAAATTAATGCGATGTCCGATATCGTCCGCGAGCTGGTGCAGCTTGGCTGGGACGACGAGAGAATCAGTCAGGAACTGGGAATGGATAGCGACGAGGTATTACGCCTCAAGCAAATCAACGGCCTGCTGGAACTCTTTGCAGACCGCCGTTATTCAGAAGCCTGGACGGTCAAATAATCAGATCGCGTTAAGACGCTCTGCCGCCGCCAGCAGCGTCGATTCCTGTTTCGCAAAGCAGAGACGAATCAGCTTATGCGGGAAGGGATCGGCGCAAAAGACGGATAACGGGATCGCCGCCACGCCCACCTCTTTGGTCAGCCACTGGCAAAAACTGACGTCGTCCAGATCTGAGATGGCGCTGTAATCGGCCAGCAGGAAATAGGTGCCTTCACACGGCAGGATCTCCAGACGGCTCTGACTCAGGGCACTCACAAACCGATCCCGGCGTGCGCGGTAAAACTCGGGCAGCTCACGGTAATGCTCAGGCTCAGCGCGCAGCATATCGGCCAGCGCCAGCTGGGCAGGCGTGTTCACCGCAAACGTCAGGTACTGGTGCACTTTACGCAACTCCGCGCTGATGGCCGCCGGTGCCACGCAGTACCCCACCTTCCAGCCGGTCATATGATAGGTTTTACCGAATGACGACACCGCCACAGCGCGCTCGCGAAGCTGCGGATGGGATAGCACGCTGACGTGCCCTTCCCCGGCAAAGCAGATGTGCTCATACACTTCGTCGCTCAGGACATAAATTTCATGTTCCGCAATGGCCTGCCACAGCGCGGCGAAATCGCTCTTCTGCCACACGGTCGCCGACGGGTTGTGTGGTGTATTCAGAATGACCAGCCGGGTGTTGTCGCTCAGCAGCGCAGCAAACGCCTGCCAGTCGGGGCGAAAATGCGGCGGCTGTAATGCCACGCGCTTCACCACGCCGCCGGACAGTTCGATGGCAGGCGCATAGCTGTCGTAGCTTGGGTCAAAGCAGATAACCTCATCGCCCGCGCGAACCAGCGCGGTGATGGCCGCATACAGTGCTTCGGTCGCACCTGCCGTCACCGTAATGTCGCTGTTGGCATCCGGTTGATAGCCATAGCATTCCGCCGTTTTATCCGCAATGGCGTCACGCAATGCCTGCACACCGGTCATCGGCGCATACTGATTTGCCCCCTGGGCAACGTGCCAGGCCAGACGCTCCTGCAAATAGCCTGGACCATCAAAATCCGGGAACCCCTGCGAGAGGTTAATGGCGTTGTGCTTCTGGGCCAGAGCGCTCATCTGCGTAAAGATAGTGGTGCCCAGGTTGGGAAGTTTGCTTTGCGGAATCAATGCGTTATTGCTCATTGTGGGGTGCCTGCTTGTAATACTTATGTTGCTGCCACTATAACACGATGTTAGTCTTTGGCAATCAAGACGCTTAGACGTCTAAACAATATGAATATTCCTGACCGAGAGGGTAAAAGGAAATGACAGACAACCTGCAACTCACGCAACTGGTCGAAGCCTGCCGCTGGATTGGTGCCAAAGGCTGGGCCCCCGCCACCGGCGGTAACATGTCGGTACGTCAGGATGAAAACCTGTGCTGGCTCAGTGAATCCGGCAAAGACAAAGGCAGCCTCACGCCGGATGATTTTCTGCAGGTGGAGATCGCCACCAATCGCGCCCCCTCTGGCCGTAAACCTTCGGCCGAAACCGGGTTACACACACTTATCTATCGCCTGTTCCCGGAGGCCAACGCCGTACTGCACGTCCACACGGTGAACGCCACGGTGCTCTCGCGGCTGGTGAAAGAGGCGGAGCTGCACATCAGCGGGTTTGAGATGCAAAAATCCCTCACCGGGCAGACCACGCATCTGGCTACGGTTGCCA
The DNA here is from genome assembly GCF_001605945.1 of Enterobacter sp. SENG-6. Classification (NCBI taxonomy): domain Bacteria; kingdom Pseudomonadati; phylum Pseudomonadota; class Gammaproteobacteria; order Enterobacterales; family Enterobacteriaceae; genus Enterobacter; species Enterobacter sp. SENG-6. The sequence goes on along the minus strand of NZ_LOMM01000022.1, from coordinate 67,852 downwards.
TTCCGGTATTCGATAACGACCAGGATATAGACGCCCTCGCTTCGCGAATCGCCCATTACGCCCAGGAGCGCCCGCTTAATTATGGTTTTCTTCTGCGCGGCCATGGCTTAACCTGCTGGGGACGTGATGTGGCCGAAGCCCGCCGTCATCTGGAAGGATTAGAATTCTTATTTGAATGCGAAATGCGTTTACGACAACTGGAGAAGATATGATTCGCGCGATTGTGACGGATATTGAGGGAACCACCAGCGATATCCGTTTTGTCCATGATGTTTTGTTCCCTTATGCGCGTGAGCGTCTGGCGGCCTTCGTCACCGCCCAGCAGTACGCCGAGCCGGTCAAATCGATTCTGGACAACCTGCGCGATGAAATCGACACTCCGCACGCCAGCGTCAGCGATCTTATCGAGACCCTCTTCACCTTTATGGATGAAGACCGTAAATCGACGGCGCTGAAGGCCCTGCAGGGAATTATCTGGCACGACGGTTACGTCAACGGCGACTTTACCGGCCATCTCTACCCGGACGTGCTGCCGGCGCTGGAAAAATGGAAAGCGCAAGGCATTGATCTCTATGTTTATTCTTCTGGTTCCGTCGCTGCGCAGAAACTGTTATTTGGCTACAGCGATGAAGGTGATATTACTCATCTGTTCAGCGGCTACTTTGATACCCATATTGGTGCCAAGCGTGAGGTGCAGTCTTATCAGAATATTGCGGCGCAGACGGGCATCGCCCCGTCGCAGATCCTGTTCCTGTCGGATATCCATCAGGAGCTGGACGCTGCTGAACAGGCCGGTTTTCGCACCCTGCAGCTGATTCGCGGTGATGATGACGGTGCAAGCCACCATCATCAGGTTCACCAGTTCGACGAGATTAACCCGGAGCAGATCCCTTCATGAGCGCATTAACCATTTATTCCGATAAAGACGCGAGTAAGCACCTGTGGCACAGCACCGACGCCGCCGAGATCGCCCAACAGCTCAACGCCAAAGGCGTGCGTTTTGAACGCTGGGCGGCTGACCGTGATTTAGGGCGCGCCCCTGCCCCAGAAGTGGTCATTGACGCTTACCAGCATGCCATCAACAAGCTGGTCGCGGAGAAAGGCTATCAGAGCTGGGATGTGATCAGCCTGCGCGCCGACAACCCGCAAAAAGAAGCGCTGCGCGCCAAATTCCTCAACGAGCACACCCACGGCGAAGATGAAGTGCGCTTTTTCGTGGAAGGCGCGGGATTGTTCTGCCTGCACATTGACGATGAGGTGTATCAGGTGCTGTGCGAGAAAAACGACCTGATTTCGGTGCCAGCAGGCACACCGCACTGGTTTGATATGGGCTCAGAGCCAAACTTTACGGCCATCCGTATATTCGATAATCCGGAGGGCTGGGTGGCGCAGTTTACCGGTGATGCGATTGCGGATGCGTATCCGCGTCTGGCATAGGTGAAAACATTGCTCCCTCTCCCTGTGGGAGAGGGCTGGGGTGAGGGCATCAGGCCGCTTTATCTTCAATGCTTCAATCCCTTCACATACCCCACCAGCTGATCCAGCACGATCCCCCAGCCTTCATGGAAGCCCATCTGTTCATGCTGCTCACGGATTTCTTTCGTGGGATGGCGCGCAATCGCCGTATAGCGGGTTTTGCCCTCCCCAAGATCTTCCAGCAACAAAATCGCCGTCATAAACGGCTTTTCGGCCGGTTTCCACCCTTCGGTATAGCCGTCGGTAAAGACCAGCTTTTTGCCGGGATCGATTTCCAGGAAAACACCTTTATTGTCCATTTTTTGCCCGTCCACGTCGAAAACGGTATTGAACCGTCCACCCACGCGCAGGTCGAGGTCGCATTCGGTCACTTTATGGGGGGCAGGAATAAAGAAGTTTTTGATGTGCTCTGGCGTCGTCCAGCAAAGCCACAGCAGGTCGCGCGGTGCATCCACCACGCGTTCCAGTTTTAAGTCTGTTTCGGGATCGAGCGTCACGATGTTGTCCTCTCAGGGGAACCCCTTACAAGGATAGCCGGACTCAGGCGAATTTCCCCTTTGCTACCGCTTCCGGCGTGACCACGCCCGTATCCAGTACCCAGCCGCTTATCAGCGAGGCTGGGGTGACGTCAAATGCCGGGTTGTAAACCTGCGCATTTTCCGGTGCCCACTGTACCGCGCCGAAGCTTCCCGCCACGCCCGTTACTTCACTGGCCGCGCGCTGCTCAATCGGGATCGCCTCACCGTTCGGGCACGCCGGGTCGAGGGTGGTTTGCGGGGCGGCGACATAGAACGGAATGCCGTGAAATTTCGCCAGCACCGCCAGGGAATAAGTGCCGATTTTGTTCGCCACATCGCCGTTGGCGGCAATACGATCTGCCCCCACCCACACGGCATCCACCTCCCCTTTTGCCATCAGGCTGGCGGCCATGGAGTCGGTAATCAGCTGATACGGCACGCCCAGCTCGCCGAGCTCCCACGCGGTCAGCCTGCCGCCCTGCAGCAGCGGACGGGTTTCATCCACCCAGACGTTGCTGACGTTGCCCTCCTGATGTGCGCGAGCAATAACACCCAGCGCAGTGCCGACGCCTGCGGTCGCCAGACCGCCAGTGTTACAGTGGGTCAGCAGGCGGCTACCGGGCTTCACCAGCGCGCTGCCCGCTGTCGCAATGGCGTCACAAAGCTGCCTGTCTTCGTCAATCAGTCGCAGAGCTTCCGTCACCAGCGCCGGAACGAAATCTTCCTGCCAGAGCGCCTGCTTCATGCGGTTGAGATTGTTCATCAGGTTGACCGCCGTTGGGCGTGCAGCGCGCAGCGTTTCTAGCGCCAGCGCCAGCTCGTCGCGGCTTTTCCCCTTTTCCGCCAGCAGCGCCAGCAGCAGACTTGCAGAGAGACCAATCAGCGGCGCACCGCGCACCCTAAGGGCGTGAATATGCCCCACCAGCGCCTCGACCGTTGAGGCGTCAAGCCAGCGTTTCTCCTGCGGAAGGGCCTGTTGGTCGAGAATAAAGAGCTGATTATCCGCCACCCGCAGGCTGGTCGTCTGTAATGTCTGCATGTCGTTAATTCCCTGTTGCGTTGTTGTAGCACATTGTGTCAGGATGAAATCCAGATGTATAGACGTCTAAATGTCTTTATTCGCAAATCAGTGAGGAGCAGGCAATGTCGCAATACCGTACCTTTACCGCCCAGGACGCCGTGGAGTATGCCAGGCAGTTTGGCGGCCTTGATAATCCATCATCACTGGTAGAGGCGCAGGAAGTGGGCGACGGCAACCTCAATCTGGTCTTCAAAATTTTCGATGCTCAGGGCGTGAGCCGCATCATCGTAAAACAGGCGCTGCCATACGTTCGCTGCGTCGGTGAGTCATGGCCGCTGACGCTGGACCGCGCCCGTCTTGAGGCGCAAACGCTGGTAGAGCATTACAAGCACAGCCCGCAGCATACCGTGAAAATTCATCATTTTGACCCGGAACTGGCGGTTATGGTGATGGAAGATCTCTCCGACCATCGCATCTGGCGCGGGGAGCTGATTAAGAATAACGCCTACCCGCAGGCTGCGCGTCAACTGGGGGAGTACCTGGCGCACACGCTGTTCCACACCAGCGATTTTTACCTGCACCCGCACGAGAAAAAAGCGCAGGTTGCCCAGTTCATTAACCCGGAGATGTGCGAGATCACTGAAGATCTGTTCTTTAACGATCCGTACCAGATCCACGAGCGCAACAACTATCCGGCAGAGCTGGAAAACGATGTCGCCGCCCTGCGCGATGACACCCAGTTGAAAATTGCCGTGGCCTCCCTGAAGCATCGCTTCTTCTCCCACGCCGAAGCGCTATTGCACGGGGATATCCACAGCGGATCGATTTTCGTGGCCGAGGGTAGCCTGAAAGCGATCGACGCCGAATTCGGTTACTTTGGCCCGATTGGGTTTGACGTGGGCACCGCCATCGGCAACCTGCTGCTGAATTTCTGTGGCCTGCCGGGGCATTTAGGCATCCGCGATGCCGCTGCCGCCCGGGAACAGCGTCTGATCGACATTCAGGCGTTATGGAATACCTTTGCGGAGCGCTTCCAGGCGCTGGCGCACGAGAAAACCCGGGATGCCGCGCTGAGTGCGCCGGGCTATGCCTCTGAATTTTTGAAAAAAGTCTGGCGAGATACCATTGGTTTCTGCGGAACGGAGCTGATCCGCCGCAGTGTGGGGCTGTCACACGTCGCGGACATCGATACCATTCAGGACGACGCGATGCGTCACGAATGTCTGCGCCACGCCATCACGCTGGGTAAAGCGCTGATTGTGATTGCCGATCGCATCGACAGCGTGGAAGAGCTGGTGGCAAGAGTGCGCCAGTACAGTTAAAAAAAACCTCCCTTTCGGAAGGTTTTTGCATCAGTTTTTGGTAAGCGTGGTGGTCACGGTGTAATCGAGAGACCACGACGAATGCCAGTCTTTACCGGCAAACTTGATATCCCCACGGTAAACTCCGCTCGGGAGATCCGGGTTATCGGCCTCAACATACTTAAGGCTGGCGCTATAGCCTGTGGTTTCCCAACTGCTACACAGAACCGCCACATTGAACGGACGGGTGGAGCAATCCGATCTGCGCTGCGCGCGAATCTTCACGTCATGGGTATTGCCTTGTTCGTCCTTCATCGGCACGACAAGCGTGCTGTAACCTTCGGCGGTCCATACCAGGGACGTCGGTCCCTGCGTACTTCCCGTTGCCACGAACCCAAGCGAAGGGAAGCCAAATATTGCGCCCGTACTGAATGCGCTTGTCGAACCGGTGACGCTCCACATGGCTGAATAGCTGGCAATAAACACAACCGTTTGATCGGTTTTAGTGGTGTTATTACTCTCTGCACTCACCTTTGCCGTACCTGTATCCGGGCCACTCAGCTTCACGGTCGCCACGCCGCTGCCATTGGTCACACTGGTTTGCGCTGAAAGGGTATTAAGCGTGGTGTTCCAGTTGACCGTCGCATTTTTGACGGCATTACCGTTTACGTCTTTCACCACTGCGGTGTAAGTAATGCGGTCGGTGTTGACTACCGCGTGGTCAGAACTGGCCTTGAGGCTCTCAACCCTGGCGGTGGTCGCATCGCCAATAAATGTTACCGGCTCCGCGTTTATCGCCGCCGTTGAACCGACAACTGTTGCGCTAACCGTTGCCGTTCCGGCCGTTGTCGTTGACGCCGTTACAACCGCCTGACCCGCTTCGTTGGTTTTTGTGCTGGCGCTGGCAAGCTTCACGCTGCTGTTATCTACACGCCACGCCACATCCACACCGCTAAGCGGGTTATGGTTGGCGTCTTCGACGGTGGCGGTCCAGCGTATGGTCGCGTTCCCGTCAGCCACCGCCTCTTTTTTATCCGCACTCAGGCTCGTAAATTGCGCTGTCGCCGGATTACCGGTCACGGAGAGAGTAAGCGTCTGACCGCTACCATTCACCGTCGCGGTAACCGTGATGTTGCCCGCTTTGCGCGATGAGAAGCGCGTTTCTGCCTGCCCTTGCGCATTGGTCATTGCTGAAACGGGTGTCAGGGTCACATCAGCCGCATCACTGCTGCTCCAGTTAACGGCAACGCCTGGTACAGGGTTCTGATGGCTGTCCACCACGGTTGCGGTTAACAGTACGGTATCGCTGTCAGCCACAATGCCGGTCGTTTTATCCGCCGTGAGGGTAGCCAGCTTTGCCGTGGTGGTGTCACCGGTGAAGGTCAGTTTTGTCACGCGTAACGTGTTACTGCCGAACGTGGCCTGAAGAGAATATTCCCCCGCGGTTTCAGAACGTAAGGTCACGCTCGCCTCACCCGATGCATTCGTCACGCTGCTCGTATCGGACAACGTCGCGCCGGAAGGGCTCACCGCCCAGCCAACCTTCGCTCCGTCAACCGGGTTATCATTGGCATCCACAACGGTAGTGCGCACGGTGATACCGTCGGTGCCATTGGCTACCGCCGTCACGCTGTCGGCGGCCATCTCCGTCATTTTCGCGGTCGTGAGATCGGCCGTGAAGGTTGCACTGTCAGCACGAACGGGTGCGCTTTCAGCGGTCTGAGCCGTGATTACAACGCTGCCTGATTTCAGCGAGGTAACCACCAGCGAGGCATTGCCCTGCGCATCCGTCCGCGTACTGCTGGCGGCGAGCTTAACGTCTGGGTTATCTGCCGACCAGTTAACCTCTACGCCCGAAATGGCGTTACCCTGCAGATCGCGCACCTGCGCCGTCCAGGTAATACTGTCGCTGCCGTTGGCCACGGCCTGTTGCTTATCGGCCACCACGGCGGCGATACGCTGCGTGCTGGTGTCAGCGACAAACGTTACGGCTTCCGCTTTCACCGCATTCTGCTGATTTACATCAGCATAAACCCAGGCTACGCCCGTTTTTGCTGACGACAGCGACAACGTGGCGTTTCCGGCGGCGTCGGTAACCGAGGTTTTGCTTCCTGCGGTCGTGCCATCTTCCCGCTTCACCGTCCAGTTAACCGTCACGCCTTCAAGCGGATGATTGCTGTTATCTGCGACCTGCGCGGTATACGTTACGCTGTCGCTGTTATTGGCAACAATGCGGGTTTTATCGACATTGACCGATCTCACCTGTGCGCTGGCGCTGTCCGCAACAAATTTTAGCGTCGGGGTAGAGAGCGGGTTACCGTCCGCCAGTTGCGCACTCACTGTCGTCGCAACCACGTCACGGCTAATGAGCTGAATGCTGGCCTGCCCTTGTTCATTGGTGAGGGTGCGTTCAGCAGACAGCTGAACCGCAGCGTTATCCGCTGTCCATTTCACCTCTTGCCCCGAAACGGGATTGCCGGACCGATCGACAACGCTTGCCACTACGACAATTGGCGTTACGCCGTCTGCCGGTGCGCTTACGGTCGACGGACTGAGTGATGCAAGTTCCACAACCTCGGACACCGCCTCTTCAGTCACAGAGGCGGTAGCAAGCTTAATATTGCCGTCGATGAACGTCTGAATGGTGAGGGTGGCAGGCGCGGTTCCGCTGATAAGCGTTGCGCTGTATACGCCGCTGCTCGTTTCGCGAAACGCGCTTATTTGCGGTGCGACAGGCGCCGCGGTGCCTGTAACGGCATTTTTCAGGGTGATCGATGCGCCAAGACGCTCCGATAACCCGGTTGCAGCCTCGCCGGATGCGGTTTTTAGCGCCAATGTTAATACCGACTGACTGGTGCCATCCGCCGGTAAGCGGGACGGAGACGCCGTCAGGCTGGGCTGCAGCGTGGTCACGTCCATGCCGTTTACGTTCACCGTCATACGCGCCGTATCAGAAGCGTTACCGTGCTTATCCCAGGCCGTTGCGGTTAACGTATACGCGTTGGAACCGCCATTTTTCCAGGCTGGAAGCGTAATCACCACCTGGGCCGGATCGGCACCCGGTGTGATTTTGCCGCCGTTACGTATCAAATTGTCACCCTGCCAGTCGATGCGTTCGAGCCCGTATTTCGTTTTAACCTTCGCGGTTACGGTCTGGCGGGCATTTTCATTCCCGGCAATGTTTTCTGGCAGTGCGAGCGAAATCAGCTCCTGCTTACGGTAATCCAGGACAATATTGTTATTACGATCGACCAGCTCCTGACGTGACCCCAACAGCGTACGGCGTGCCCCCACCTGGTCCGCATCAAGCTGCGTGCGCAGCGGCACGCCCGGCGCCCAATTCACCGCAAGGTTAAACTGCGTATCCGATGCCTCGCCCTTACCCATTTTTTGGTTTACACCCAGGGTAATCAACGGAACGGGCGTGTAGCTCAGTCCAACGGTTACGGCGTAAGGATCTTTCTGACGATCGTCCTCATCGTCACCGAAAAGCCCGACGTGCTGACCATAGTATTGTTCGTAGACGAGGTTCGCCCCAAGCTGCGGATACGCGGGGAGATACCCGGTTGCACGCAGGTCAAAGCCGTTCGCCACGCGCTCGTCATAATCGCGATAGCGGGACGAAGACATCCAGTCGCTTAAACGGTAGTAGCCGCTGGCTGAAAGACGCAGATAGTCCCAGCCTAGCTCGGCTCCAACACCAAGGCGCTGATGCTGATTCGCCGAAACCTGGCGATCGTAAAAGGTATTCACGCCCCACATCCATGCGGTATTAAATTCACGGTAGCCAAACCCGACATTAACGATATTTCTGTCGTCGTGACGACGTCCCCCCAATTGGGTGAACACCAGCGACGTTTTTTGCTCGTATAACGGGATAAGCAGATCTAACTCCGCATCCTGAATGGAAAAATGCTCATCAGTACCGATATTCAGCCGCGTGGTACCAAATTGATTTAACCAGGACTCAATTTCCTGCGTGGCGGTATTTGTTGCCTGGGACGTAATTGCGCTGGCGACAGAACGGCCACTGCCGCTCTCCAGCAGTGACCCCGCCTGCACGGCGGTTTGTGCCACTACCCGCTCGGTGGTTTGCGGCTCGGCTACCTTATCCTGCGCGGCGACGGACGTCGCGCCCAGCGAAAATAACGACGGCGGAAGGAGTTGCAGTGCTATTTGCAACCAGGCTGCACATTTTTTCAGGCTCATTAAATTCATCCTTGAATAAAAAAGAGCCATAGTACGTATCAGGACTTAAAGATAAAGTCGGCGCGTTTATTTTAAGAATCTATAAATATAAGCATTCACCTTATAAATATATTTCAGCCCCCCTTTCCCCTTCAGCCCAAATATTCAATCACCGACAAGCCGCCGTTATAATCCGTGCTGTAAATAATTCCCTGCGCATCCACAAAAACATCACACGACTGGATCACCTGTGGGCGATTCGGGCGTGTATCCATCATCCTTTCAGGTGCAGCAGGTACCAGCGCCCCCGTTTCCACCGGGCGGTAGGGATTCGAAATGTCATACGCACGCACCCCTGCATTCTGAAAGGTGGCGAAGATCAGCGTGGAACTGACAAAGCTTCCCGGCCGGTTCTCGTGCAGATTATGCGGGCCGAAATGCGCGCCTTTCGCCACGTAGTCTCTTTCATCCGGCTGCGGGAAGGTGGAGATACTTACCGGGTTCGACGGCTCGCGGATATCAAACAGCCAGATGAGCTTCTCGCCGTCCTCCTGGTTGTCGAGCACCGCTTCGTCGAGCACCACCAACAGATCGCGGTCCGGCAGCGGCAGCGCGGTATGCGTCCCGCCACCAAACGGCGGGCTCCAGTTGCGGTGGCTAATCAGCTTCGGCTGAGTGCGATCTTTGACATCCAGCAGCGTTAAACCACCGTCACGCCAGCTGCCGTATGCCGTATCCCCGGCGATAATGGCATGATGCAGCGCGTAGCGTTTGCCTTCCGGCCACTCTGGCCGTTCACCTGCGGCCTGATTCATGCCCGGCAACCACCAGCGCCCTGCCACTTCGGGCTTACGCGGATCGGCCAGGTCGATGGTCAGGAAGATATAGTCGGTAAAGCCGTCGATCAGCGCCGACACATAGGCCCAGCGACCGCCGACGTACCAGATGCGGTGGATACCAATGCCATTTAACGACAGAAAACCGATTTCACGCGGCCTGTCCGGCGTGGAGATATCAAACACGCGCAGCCCGGCGCTCCAGCCTTTGTCCTGCACGTCGCTGACGGTCTCCCCCACCTGACGGGTGTAGTAGACCTTTTCATCGGCGAAGCGGGCATCGGCAAACAGATCCCGGGCGTTAATCACCAGCAGTAAATCGTCGTGTGCCTGCAAATGCACATTCCAGGTGCCGGGCGGCGCAGGTATATAACCCGCCGCTTTCGGGTTTTTCGGGTCGCGCACGTCAACAATCGAAAAGCCCTGCGACACCATATGGCCAATATACGCATAACCGCGGTGCACCATCAGCTGCACGCCGTCCGGGCGACCGCCCTGGTCGCTATGGCCAATCAGCCGCATATTGCGGCTGTATTCAGGGGTGGGTAATGTTGTCACCTTTAGCTCCTTTCGCCGGGTGGCGGCAGCGCCTTATCGGGCACTATTTTGACTTAGCTTCCAGCGTCGCAAACCACGGCGCAATAAAGTCTTCGGTCTGTCCCCAGCCCGGAATGATTTTCCCCAGCGACGCCACGTTCACCGCACCCGGCTGGGCGGTCAGCAGGGCCTGCGGGATCGCCGCTGCTTTAAAATCATAGGTCGCAGGCGTCGGCTCTCCGGCAATCTTGTTAGCGATCAGACGCACGTTAGTTGCCCCAATCAGCTTTGGATCCACCGCCACGCTCACTGCCCACGGGCTTCCCGGCTCGCGCATCAGCTGTAAATCCTGGTTGGAGATGTCGATGCTGTAGAGCTTGATTTCAGTGCGGCCATTCTCCTTCAGGGCTTTATACGCCCCCTGGCTGAAGGCGTCCCAGGTGCCCCAGATAGCGTCGATTTTACCTTTCGGGTATTTCGCCAGAATTGCCCCGACCTTGTTGGCGGTATGGCCCTGCACGTCCGACGACACCGCGCCAATAGACTCCAGCTCTTTGATATTCGGGTACTGTTTCTGCAGTTCCTTATACGCCGCCTGACGACGCTCCATCGGCGGGAAACCGGCGACCCACAGCTTGACGATATTGGCCTTGCCGTTGAAATCTTTCGCCAGCTGGCCGAAGGAGAGATTCGTCAGGGAGGCATCGTCCTGCTGGGTGACCGTCACACCTGGGATCTCGCCGTTAACGGCGGTATCAAACACCGAAACCTTAATCCCGGCATCCACCGCCTTCTTCACCAGCGCGGTCGCATACGGATCACGCCCCTGAGAGAGAATAATCCCGTCATATTTCTGGCTGATCGCCTGATTCACAAAGTCCTGGAATTTTGCGTCGTCACCGTTGCTTAAAAAGGTGCTGACCTTAAAGCCAAGTTTTTTCCCTTCCTGAATCGCCCCGGCGACAAACTGCGTGGTGTTGTCATCCGAGCCAAGGTTGCGGATCACCGCAATGCGAATGGGGCCGTCGTGGTTGGCAATGGCCGCCGGAACCGGTGCAGGCGTGGCCGCAAAGCCCGGCAGAGAGGTGAGTAACCCAAGAGCCACCAAAGAGAGTGCAATCTTTTTCATTTTTTATCCCGTTGTGTTGTCAGCGTTTTTGTATGTAAGTAATCGCCAGCGCCACGGCAAGCACCAGCCCTTTTATAATGTCCATGGCGTAATACGGTACGGAGAGCATCACCAGCCCGTTCGACAGCACGCCCAGAATGACCGCCCCCACCAGCGTTCCCAGCGCGTTCGGCTTGCCGGAACCGGCCAGCGAAAAGCCGATCCACGCTGCCGCCACCGCGTCCATCAGATACCCGCCGCCCGCATTCACCTGCGACGACCCAATGCGCGAGGCCAGCAAAATCCCGCCCAGTCCGGCCAGCAGCGAGGCAAGCACGTAGGCCGCGACCTTGTAACGCGTGGTGCGAATGCCTGAAAGGCGCGCCGCCTCCGGGTTACCGCCGATGGCGTACATGCGCCGGCCGTGGGTGGTCAGTGACAATCCCAGCTGTGCCAGTAGGGTCACCGCCAGCATGATGATGACGATGGTCGGCACCTGCCCCAGCAGGCTGAACGCCGCCGGAATGGTTCCTTCCGCCATATCACCGCTCGGCAGCACCATGTTTTCGGTAATCGACCCGCCGTAGCTGTAGGTCATCGCCACGCCCTGAATGACGAACAGGCTGGCAAGCGTCGCGAGCATGTCTGGAATACGCAGAATGACGATCAGAAAGGCGTTAAACAGCCCGACCAGGGTACAGAGCGCAAGGGTGATCAGGATCGACTCGGTGGCGCCGAAGCCGTGCCAGACGAAGAGCGAGATCACCAGCGCATTCGCCAGCGACGCCGTTGAGCCAACGGAGAGATCGAACCCGCCCACGGTCAGTGAAATCGATACGCCGATGGCGATCACCGTCACGATGGCGATCGAGCGCAGAATGTTGATGATGTTGTTCGGGTCGAGGAAGCTGTCCGACGCCAGACCAAAAACCACCACCAGCGCCACCACGGTGAGCAACATGCCCCACCGGTAGAGAAAATCGAAAATCTGTTGACGGCCAGACGCCGCCGCGGTCACTGAAAGGGCCTTGCTCACGACGCCGTTCCTCCGGTTGAATAATAAAGTAGTGTCTCTTCCCGCGCCTCGGCCCCGGGGATTTCCGCCACGATGCGTCCGTCCCAGAGCACGCAGATGCGGTCGCACAGCCCTACCAGTTCGGCAAATTCGCCCGAAGCGTAAATCACCCCTTTGCCCTCGCGGGCCAGACCGTCGATCAGTTGAAACAGATCGGTCTTCGCTTTGACGTCAACGCCCTTGGTCGGCTCGTCAAATATCAGCACGCTGGCGTCATTGCGCAGCCATTTGCCAATAGCAACCTTCTGCTGGTTACCGCCAGAAAGCCGACGTAAAACCTGCCCCGGCCCGCGCGTACGCACGCCAACGCGGGCTATCACCTCTTCCGCCCAGCGCCACGCCTGACGATGACCAAAGAGACTCCAGCGCGAAAAGCTGGTATCTGCCGTCACGGCCAGGTTCATGCTCACCGGCTCGTCGATGAAAATCCCCTCCTTGCGCCGCTCCTCCGGTACCAGCGCCAGCCCCCGCAGCACAGAATCGGCCGGATCGCGCGGTTTCCAGGGCTGATGATTGAGCTCGCCACGCTCCACCCGGCTTTTGCTGGCACCAAACAGCGCCTTGCAGAGTTCGGTTTTGCCTGCGCCCGCCAGCCCGGCAATGCCCAGGATTTCGCCTTTACGCAGATGCAGGGAGATATCTTTCAGCAACGCGTCGTCGTGCAGCCCCTCCACCCGCAGCAGCGTCTCGTCGCGATGCACAGGACGGGCTGGCGGGTAGATATCGCTCAGTTCGTGGCCGAGCATCTTCTCGACGATCGCTTCGCCGCTGAGATCCGCCATCGGGCCGGTCTCAATCAGCTTGCCATCGCGCAACACCGTTAAGGTGTCACAGATGGCTTTCAGCTCATGAATGCGGTGCGAGATAAATACCACGCCAATGCCCTGCTGCTTTAAACGCCGCACCACCGCGAACAGGCGTTCACTGTCGTGGGCATCCAGCGGTGCGGTAGGTTCATCGAGGATCAAAAAACGGCAGTGATGCGACAGCGCCCGCGCCAGCAGGATCTGCTGTTTTTCAGCCAACGAACAGCTGTCGATGGAACGGCGAACGTCCAGCGTAACGTCGAGCTGCGCCAGCGCCTGCTTCGCCTGTTGACGAATAGCACGCCAGCGGTAGCGATGTCCCGGCTGCGCCAGCTGGTCGAGCATGATGTTTTCAGCGATGCTCAGCCCCGGAACCAGCGCCACGTCCACTTCCTGCTGCACAAGGTGGATCCCCAGCCGTTTGGCATCGAGCGGTTCGCGGATCGTCACCGGCTGGTTATTAATGCAGATCTCCCCCTCATAGCGATCGTGCGTTCCGCACAGCACCGCCATCAGCGTCGATTTCCCCGCGCCGTTAGCCCCGGTCAATGCATGCACCGATCCGCCGTTCAGGGTAAAGTCCACGCGCGACAGCGCCTGAAAGCCGGAAAAGGCCAGGCTGATACCGCGCATCTCAAGGCGACTGGAAACCATCCGCGTAGGATCCTCATTAATAGTTTGATTTATTGAATTTTTCACAGCTCCGGTTGACTGACAACGACAGAAAAGGCATAAGATAAAGCCAAATATTATTAGCCATCCGGATGTCCAGACATAACATCGGGTTAGCGCTTGCTAAAAAAGGACAACACCATGAGCAACACCGATATCCGCGTCGTTCCCGGCCCGGCGAACTACTTTTCTCACCCCGGAAGCCTTGCGCATCTGCATGACTTCTTCACCCCGGAGCAGCTTTCCCGCGCGGTGTGGATCTACGGCGAACGCGCGCTTGAAGGCGCACGTCCCTACCTGCCGGAGAGCTTTGCGGCCCCCGGCGCAAAACACCTGTTGTTCAAAGGCCACTGCAGCGAGCGTGACGTCACCCATCTGGTGAATGAATCCGGCAGCGAGGCGGCCGTGGTGATTGGTGTTGGCGGCGGAGCGGTGATGGATACGGTCAAAGCCGTGGCGCGTCGTTTGGGCGTTCCGTTCGTGGGTATCCCGACCATCGCCGCTACCTGTGCGGCATGGACGCCGCTCTCCGTCTGGTATAACGATGCCGGGCAGGCGCTGCAGTTTGAAATTTTCGACGATGCCAATTTCCTGGTGCTGGTGGAGCCGCAAATCATCCTTAACGCCCCGGCGGAATACCTGCTGGCTGGTATCGGCGATACCCTGGCGAAGTGGTATGAAGCGGTTGTACTCGCGCCGCAGCCTGAACACCTGCCGCTGACCGTACGTCTGGGGATTAACGGCGCGCTGGCTATCCGCGACGTGCTGCTGGAACGCAGCGAGGACGCGCTGGCTGACCAGCAGCGCGGCGAAGCAACGCAGGCATTCAGGGATGTGGTGGATGCCATTATTGCCGGTGGCGGCATGGTCGGTGGGCTCGGCGAACGTTATACACGCGTGGCGGCGGCACATGCGGTGCATAACGGCTTAACCGTCCTGCCGCAGACGGAAAAATACCTGCACGGCACCAAAGTGGCCTACGGCATTCTGGTGCAGAGCGCCCTGCTCGGTCAGGACGACGTGCTGGCGCAGCTTATCACCGCGTATCAGCGCTTTAACCTGCCGACCCGGCTTCGCGAGCTGGAGGTGGATATCAACAACCGTGACGAACTGGACAAGGTCATTAATCACACCCTGCGCCCGGTGGAGTCGATTCACTATTTGCCCGTGGCGCTCACACCTGACGTTCTGCGCGCGGCGTTCGAGAAAGTGGAATCCTTCAGCCGTTAAACGCGCCGAGCAACTATACCTAATGATGATTCTCACCACTCTCGCAACGAGGCCATCATGCAGATCGATTTAACAGGTAAGAAAGCGCTGGTCACCGGCGCCAGCCGGGGATTGGGCCGTGCTATCGCGCTGTCGCTGGCACGCGCCGGTGCCGATGTGGTTATCACGTATGAAAAGTCCGTCGATAAAGCCCAGGCCGTGGTCGATGAGATAAGCGCGCTGGGGCGGCACAGTGAGGCGGTTCAGGCCGACAGCGCCAGCGCAGAGGCTATTCAGGACGCGGTCACCCATGCGGCGCGCACCCTCGGCGGACTGGACATTCTGGTCAATAACGCCGGTATCGCCCGCGGCGGCCCGCTGGAGTCCATGACGCTGGCGGATATCGATGCCCTGATTAACGTCAACATTCGCGGCGTGGTGATCGCCACGCAGGAAGCGCTGGTACACATGTCTGACGGCGGACGCATTATCAATATCGGTAGCTGTCTGGCAAACCGCGTGGCGATGCCGGGTATCTCCGTCTACTCCATGACCAAATCCGCGCTTAACTCCTTCACGCGCGGTCTGGCGCGGGATCTGGGGCCCCGCGGTATTACCGTGAACCTGGTGCATCCCGGCCCAACCAACAGCGATATGAACCCGGAGGACGGCGAACAGGCAGAAGCCCAGCGTCAGATGATTGCCGTCGGTCATTACGGGCAACCGGAAGATATCGCGGCGGCGGTCACCTTCCTCGCCAGCCCGGCCGCCGGACAGATCTCCGGTACGGGGCTGGATGTGGACGGCGGTTTGAACGCCTGATCGCACATTTTCTGCAAGCCTCTGTCGCCCGGCAGAGGCGTTTTCGCACCGCCTCGACGGTTTGCGTTTTGCCGCTTACTTGCATTTGTTCTCCGCTCTACAGTAGCCCATAAGAAATTCGGAATTTATCTAATAGTCTTATTATTTCCTTATATTTTGTGTGGGCGTACAGTGGAGGTACGGATGAAGATTGTCTGGTCCAATGGGGCAAAGAAGGTATTTTTAAAGTACGCGTTGGCGATTACCGCATCGTCTATACGCTTCGGGACGAACCCGATAACCATTGTTATGTTTTGGCCGTTAAGCGCAGAACATCAACAACTTACCTGCACGAGGAGAAAGCCACCTATGGCTGTTCAGCTAATTAAGGACGATAACGGAAAAACGCAGTACGTGGTTATTCCCTATGATGAATATTTTCGTATGTGCCTGCAGATGGCGGAAATCGACGACGAAACCGACGACGATCTGGAGGATATTGAAGTCGAACACGATGAGCTGGATGACGTTGAACTTCCAGGTGAGGTTTGCAGCATCATGACCTGGCAGAACGTCAGCCTGCAGGCCGCCTGGCGCATCCTGCGCGGCATGTCCCAGCAGGAGGTGGCAGAGAAACTTGGCATCAGCCAGTCTGCCGTATCACAGCTGGAAGCGCTGGACTCCCGTCCGCAAAAGCGCACCCGTGAAAAGCTGGCGGCGATCTACGGCTGTAAACAGGAACAGATCAGCCTCTATTTACCGAAAGAGGGTTAACAGCACTTCGCTCCGCCCTTGCCGCCGTAACGGGCATCCTGGCGATCGCGGAAAAATTCGTCGTAGGTCATTGGCGTCTGGTCCGGATGGTTGACGCGCATATGCTCGACGTAGTTGTCGTAGTCCGGCACGCCAATCATCATTTTGGCGGCCTGGCCTAAGTATTTGCCTGCTTTGGAAAGGGTGTCGAACATAAGTCATTTCTCGTTTGTTTCCCTCACCCCGGCCCTCTCCCAAAGGGAGAGGGAGGATAAGAAATGTAGGCCGGGTAAGCGCTAGCGCCACCCGGCACACAGGTTAATGCGCCCCTTTGGCCTGGGTGACAATTTCTTCCAGGTTCTCAGGCATCGGTTCATACGGTGTCTCTTTCGCTGTCGGCTTGTCTTCTTTCAGCGCCGCCAGCGCGGTCTTCAGAGAATACAACGCCAGTACCACGACCACCACCATAAAGAAGATGGTCAGCCCGGCATCCAGACGGTTGTTAAACACCAGCTGCGACAGCTGTGATTCCGTATACTGCGCCGGGATTTTACCGCTGTCGATCATCGCCTGGAACTTATTGGCAATCGCCAGGAAGCCCACTTTATTGTCCGGGCTGAAGGCTTTCTGCCAGCCCGCCGTCAGGGTACAAATCAGCAGCCAGGAAGTAGGCAGCAGCGCCACCCAGGCATAACGCTGGCGCTTCATCTTGAACAGCACCACCGCACACAGCATCAGCGCCATCCCTGCCAGCATCTGGTTAGCGATACCGAACAGCGGCCACAGCGTGTTAATACCGCCAAGCGGATCCACCACGCCCTGATGCAGGAAGTACCCCCACGCCAGCACGCACAAGGCCGTTGCCAGCAGGTTCGCCGGGAGCGAATCGGTACGCTTCAGGTTCGGGGAGATCACACCCAGCAGATCCTGCAGCATAAAGCGCGCTGCACGCGTCCCCGCATCCACCGCCGTCAGAATAAACAGCGCTTCAAAGAGAATGGCGAAGTGATACCAGAACGAGACATCCATCAGCCCGCCCAGCGCACCGTGAAGGATGTAGGCCATGCCCACCGCCAGCGTAGGCGCGCCACCCGCGCGGGAGATAATCGACTGCTCGCCCACTTCACTGGCGATACTCGATAACGTATCCGGGGTAATGGCAAAGCCCCAGCCGCTTACCACCTGTGCTGCGGATGCCACCACGTCGGCGGTGCCCGCCGGAGCCAGAACCGCCATCGGGCTGTTCATCGCGAAGTAGACGCCCGGGTCGATAATGCAGGCAGAGACCAGCGCCATGATCGCCACGAAGGACTCCATCAGCATGCCGCCGTAGCCAATCAGGCAGGCCTGATTTTCATTCGCCAGCATCTTCGGCGTGGTCCCGGAGGCAATCAGCGCGTGGAAGCCAGACACCGCACCACAGGCGATGGTAATAAACAGGAACGGGAACAGGTTACCGGTCCAGACCGGGCCCGTACCGTCAACGAATTTGGTTAACGCTGGCATGGTCAGCGTCGGGCGCATGATCAAAATACCGATTGCCAGCCCGACGATGGTGCCAATTTTCAGGAACGTAGAGAGGTAATCACGCGGGGCCAGCAGCAGCCATACCGGCAGCACCGCGGCCACAAACCCGTACCCCACCAGCATCCAGGTTAGCTGTACGCCGGTAAAGTCGAAGAACGGTGCCCAGGTTGGGCTCTCTGCCACCCAGCCGCCGGAGATAATGGCGAACACCAGCAGCACCAGACCAATCACCGACACCTCACCAATGCGTCCCGGACGCAGGTAGCGAATGTAGATCCCCATAAAAATGGCCAGCGGAATGGTGAACGCGACGGTGTAAGTCCCCCACGGACTGTGGGTCAGCGCTTTCACCACAATCATCGCCAGCACCGCAAGGATGATCACCATGATCATAAAGGTCGCCACCAGCGCAATCACCCCGGCCGTCGCACCCATCTCCTCTTTCACCAGCTCGCCAAGCGAACGGCCGTCGCGACGGGTGGAGACGAACAGCACCATAAAGTCCTGTACGGCCCCCGCCAGCACCACGCCGGCAAGGATCCAGATCATCCCCGGCAGATAGCCCATCTGCGCCGCCAGCACCGGCCCCACCAGCGGGCCTGCCCCGGCAATCGCCGCAAAGTGGTGACCGAACAGCACTTTCTTATCGGTCGGAACGTAGTCCAGCCCGTCGTTATGACGAACGGCGGGCGTCATGCGCGTGCCATCAACCGCCAGCACCGTTTTGGCGATATAGCGACCATAAAAACGATACGCGATCAGATAAATGCAGACGGAGGCAACGACAATCCAGAGCGCATTGATCTGTTCCCCCCGGTTGAGGGCGATATAGCCCAGGGCAAAAGCTCCCACAACGGAAAGCAGTGCCCATGTAAGGTATTTCCCTGAATTGTTCATAGTTGTTGTCCGTTGTTGTGGAACAGTGAGATGTTACATTTTGTTTCTAGAACAACGCGTAAAATTTAACAACTTTGAAACGCAATAATGCGTGGTCAAACCAGAGATTTACACCACAGTGTTAAGTCGATCACTTTCAGGCTGAAACAACCCCGTCGCTGTCATCGGTCACACTTCTGCGTTTTTCGTCCTGGCTCAACCTTACGGGATGATTTGTATCATTTTTTTTACGCTCAACCTCGCCAGAATGACCCTGCGCGATCGCGCTTACCGCTTACAAGGAAAAGGAAATGAATCTGGATCGCTACATTGAAGAGCTGAAAAGCCTGGTGAACGTGGACTGCGGCACCCAGACCATCGCGGGCGTTGCTGCCGTGGCTGGCATTTTAGAATCTCTCTGGCAACGCGAAGGCTGGCATACCGGGCAGGTAAACCTGGGCGAGAAGGTTGGCCCGGGCCTCTTCGTCAGCAACAAGCCGCAGGCAGAGCAGTTCGACGTGCTGCTGGTCGGCCATCTTGATACCGTTTTTGCCCCCGGCACCGTGGCCGAACGCCCGTTGAGCGAGGACGATACGCGTCTCTACGGCCCCGGCGTGTCTGATATGAAAAGCGGACTGCTCAATATTCTGTGGGCAATGCGCGAGCTAGATCCTGCGGATAAAGATCGCCTGGCAATCGCGGTCGCGATGAACCCGGACGAAGAAACGGGCTCGGTATACTCCCACGAATGGATCGGTGCGCTGGCACAACGCTCCCGCTGCGTGCTGGTGTGCGAAGCTGCCCGTGCTGATGGCTCTCTGGTGAAAGCCCGTAAAGGTATGGCGGGCTATCACCTCACCTTCAAGGGCGTGGCGGCACATGCGGGTAACGACCCGGAAAAAGGCCGTTCGGCAATCACAGCGCTGGCAAACAGCATCGTTGCCCTGAATGCGCTGAGCGACGGGTCGCGCGGCACCACGCTCAACGTAGGGGTGATTAGCGGCGGCAGCGCGGCAAACGTGGTGGCGGACAACGCCGTGGCCGAGCTCGACGTTCGCTTCTGGGAAAACGACGACTACGACCGGGTGAATCAGGCGCTGGAAGCCTTATGTGAAAAAGGCTTTTTAGACGGTGTGACGACGACGCTGACGCGGGTCAATCACAAACCGGCGATGGCAGCAAGCGTTGCGACTCAGGCACTGATGCAGCAGGTTGAAGCGGCAGGTAAAGCGGAAGGCATCGCCATTACCTGGCAGGCGGTCGGCGGCGGCAGCGATGCCAACCACACCGCTGCGCTGGGTATCCCCACGCTTGACGGCTTAGGGCCGATTGGCGCGGGCTTCCACAGCCCGGCGGAGTGGCTGGACAAAGCGTCCATTGCGCCGCGAATTCGGTTACTTAAACGCGTCGTCTCAATGCTCTAATTTTGTACTAGACCGTCCCCTCTCCCTGTGGGAGAGGGTTAGGGTGAGGGCAACAGGCCGCACAACATTACCCCAGCACCATCGTACTCAACCGGCAGGTACAGCACCGCCGTCCCTGCTCGTCGAACACCACAATCTCCCAGCTCTGGCTGGATCGACCCAGATGCAGCGGCTGACACACGCCGCGCACGGTCCCCTGCGCTACCGCACGATGATGGGTAGCATTCAGCTCCGTTCCCACCACGTTCTGCCCGTCGCGGGTCATCAGAAAACCGGCCATCGAGCCCAGCGTTTCCGCCAGCGCCGCCGACGCGCCACCGTGCAGCAGGCCAAACGGCTGATGGGTGCGCGTATCCACCGGCATTTCCGCTTCCAGCGTATCATCGCCAAGGCGGGTATAAACGATGCCCAGATGCGCCACCAGCGTGTTCTGGCTGGTGGCGTTCAGCGCATCTAACGATAAATGGCGTTTCCAGATCATTACGCCCCCAGCGTGGAGCCGCCGTCCACCACGATATCCTGCAGGGTGATATGGCTGGCAGCATCGGAGGCCAGGAACAGGATCGTGCTGACAATCTCCTGAGGACGGGCAATTTTCCCGAGCGGGATCCCCAGCTTAAACTGCTCGCCAAAACCGCGAATGCGCTGCTGCTCCGCATCGTCGCAGGTCCACAGGGTGCGCTGCATATCGGTATCCGTTGACCCCGGCGACACCAGATTACAGCGCACGCCGCTGCCCGCCAGCTCCAGCCCGACGGTGAGGGCCAGGCTTTTCAGCGCCGCTTTCGAGGCGCCATAGGCACTCATCCCGATGCGCGGCGTGTGGGCCGCGTCGGACGCCACGGTGACAATCGCCCCGCTCTGCTGACGACGGAACTGGCCCATCGTCTGTTGAAAGAGGTTAAACGCCCCGCCAACGTTGACCGCAAACGTCTGCTGCCAGTCCTCCTGCGAAAGCTGGTCCGTGGCGCCCATGCGCAGAATGCCGGCGGCGTTGACCAGTATGTCCAGACGTTCCTCTACGGCGAGCAAGCGCCCGCAGACATCGCTCACCTGCGCCGCGTCAGATACGTCCAGCGTTTCGGTAGCAAATGGATAATTCCCCTGCGGGAAGGCCAGATCGAATCCGGTCACCTTCGCGCCCGCGTCGGCAAAAGCCAGCGCCGTCGCATAACCAATCCCTTTACCCGCCCCTGTCACCCAGACGGTTTTGCCGGTGAAATCAAAAACCATTACTGCACCTCGCGGGAGAGTAGCGCCCACCAGGCGTCGAGGGTCGGATTTTTTGCCAGCATCACGAAATCGATATCGCCGTGGACTTTACGCCAGCGTGCGGCGAGCGCCATCATGCGCACCGAATCCAGGCCGTAGTCGATCAGGTTTTCATCATCCATCGGTTCGTCGGTTTCATCGAGTAATGGCAGGATGAGCTCACGCAGCGCCGCTTTTGAGGCCGGAACCGACGGCAACAGGTCATCGGTCATTACCACGCGGCCGGAACGCCCCGCCACATAGTTGAGCGACATCAGATGCTCTTCGCGGGTGAAATCTGCCAGCGCGTCGGCAATAAAGAAGGGTTTGATGTCGCGCATAAACGCATCGGTGGCGGTGGTCATGCAGCCGATGTGAGCATACACGCCGGTGATCAGCAGCTGATTGCGGCCTGTCTCTTTCAGCATCAGCTCCAGCGGCGAGCGATGAAACGCGCTGTAGCGCCACTTCACCAGCACGGTGTCCGCTTCGTCCGGGGTCAGTTCAGCGACGATGCGCTGCTGCTCCGGGGAGCGGGTCAGGCCCGGGCCCCACATGTCATTCAGCAGGGCGCGGTCTTCGTCGCTCTGCTCTTTCGGCTGGGCGGTGTAGTAAACCGGAATATTGTGCGCTTTACAGTACGCGCGCAGCCTGGCGATGTTCGCCACCACCTGCTGCATCATCGCGCTGTTTTCGCCCCAGAAGTTCAGGAAATACTCCTGCATATCGTGGATCAGCAGCGCGGCACGTTCAGGCTCAAACGCCCAGTTCACTTTACTTGTCGGCAACTCTGCGGCAGTTGGCAGCGCATAAGCGGTTAATTTTGGAATAGCCATACTCTGTTCCTCAGGCCCGGGCGCGTTCAGCGATCCACAGGCGCAACTGTTTCTTATCGACTTTGCCGACCGGCGTTAACGGCAGCGCATCCACGCTCTCCACGCGATCCGGCAGTTTGAATTCGGCAACGCCCTGCTCGCGCAGGAAGCGACGCACCTCAACCGCGCGCAGCGGCTGTTTCACCACCAGAAACGCGCAGCTTTTCTCGCCCAACAGGCTGTCCTCCATGCTCACCAGCGCGGCGTGGATCACTGCCTCATGGCGCAGCAGCAGGTTTTCGATCTCTTCAGCGGCGATCTTCTCCCCGCCGCGGTTGATCTGATCTTTCTCGCGCCCCTGCACGGTGATGTACCCCTGCTCGTCGATGGCAATCAGATCGCCGGAGCAGTAAAACCCGTTGGCATCAAAGGCGCTGGCGTTGTGTTCCGGGCTGTTGAAATAGCCGCGGAAGGTGTACGGCCCACGGGTCATCAGACGTCCTGTTTCGCCACGCGGCAGCGGGTTGCCTTGCTCGTCCGCCACCCATACTTCGTCATCCGGGCACATCGGACGGCCCTGGGTGTGGATGATGCGATCCGGGGTATCGTCGAGAGCGGTGTAATTCACCAGCCCTTCCGCCATGCCGAACACCTGCTGTAGCTGGCAGCCAATTTCCGCCGGAATACGCGCGGCAAGCGTGGCGGAGAGGCGTGCGCCCCCCACCTGCAGCAGCTTCAGCGATTTAAGCTGCGCATTGCCCGCGCCGTCGGCAATCGCCTGCAACCACAGGCTGACCGCCGGGGGCACCAGCGAGGTGACGTTAATTTGATGGCGTTCAATCAGCGGGAAGCAGATCGTGGCGCTCGGATCGTGCGCCAGCACCACGCAGCCACCAGCCATGAATACCCCTAACGAACCCGGGGAACTCATGGCGTAGTTATGGGCCGCCGGTAGCGCATTCAGATAGCGGGTATCCGCGGTAATGCCGCAAATTTCGTTGCTGCGACGAATGCTGTAGTCGTAATCGTTATGCGTACGCGGGATCAGCTTTGGCGTGCCGGTACTGCCGCCTGAAAGCTGGAAGAACGCCACTTCGTCGGCGGGCGTGGGGTTGGGGATGAAATGGGCCGCCGGGTGGGCGATGGCCGCCTCCAGGGCATGTGCGCCGTTATCGCCACGCAGCAGGACAACACGCACAGAGCGATGTTCATCCACAAAACGGTTCAGGAAATCATCGCCTGCAAACAGGGCGTGCTCGCGGTCGGCAATCAGCAGCGCGGGTTTGATCTGTGCGGCGTAGGCGTTCAGCTCGTTACGTTGGTGGCTGAAAAGCGCGTTCACCGGAGCCACACCCACCTGCAGAAGCGCGAAAAAGGTGATGTAAAACTCAGCCACGTTGCCGAGCTGAACCAGCGCGGTCTCGCCACGACGCACGCCCTGCCCCTGCAGGACGGAGGCCAGGTTATTCACCGCCTGGTTGAACGCGCGCCAGGTCAGGTGACGTTCACCGTCAATAATGGCGACGGTATCTTTCTCCGCGTGGTCGGTCAGAATGTGGGTCAGCGGCAGATCCTGCCAGTAGCCTTTTTCACGGTAGCGCCGGGCAAACTCCTCAGGCCAACGGGTAAAGGGGATGGTCATGATGATTCCTCAGTGCAAACCAAAAACGTTGAGCATGGTGGAGAGCTTCACCCCGGTTTCGCGCCACTCGCCCACCGGGGAGGAGGCTGGCACAATGCCCGCACCGGCAAACAGGCGAACGCGATTTTTAAGCAAACGCGCGCAGCGGATGGTCACCACCCACTCGCCGTTGCCTTCGCTGTCACACCAGCCAACGATGCCGCCAAACAGTTCGCGGTCGAACGGCTCCAGCCCGGCAATCAGCTCTTTTGCCGCCTGATGCGGGAAACCGCTCAGCGCAGGCGTCGGGTGCAGCAGACAGGCCAGGGTCAGGGCGTTCTCATTTTCACGGGCCTCCCCTTCCACTGGCGTCGCCAGATGCCAGAGCGTTGGGGTGGTGATCAGCTGCGGGGAAGCTGGCATGCTGAGATGATGGCTGCGCGGTGCCAGAATGGCTTTCATCGCCTGGGTCACCAGATCGTGCTCGTGGCGATCCTTCTCGGAGGCCAGCAGCTTATTACCCGCCTCGCGATCCAGCACGTCATCCGGCTGACGACGCGCAGAGCCCGCCAGCGGCAGAGAGCTAAAGTGTGTCCCCTCTTTACGCAGCAGCAGTTCCGGGCTCGCGCCCAGCAGCACGCCGCCATCTTCCAGCGGCACATGGAAGTTGAAGCTGGCCGGATTCTGGGCGATCAGTCGCTCCATCAGCGCGCCGCTATCAATCGTTTTATCCGTCGCAATATCAATCAGCCTCGACAGCACCACTTTGTTCACCTGTGGCGTGGCGGTGAGCGCTGCCGCACGGGCAACCATCTCTTCAAACACGGGCTGCGGCGGGATCTCAGTGCGGGTTTCAACGTTCAACGCCTGGGAAGCGGAAAAATAGCGCGCGGACTGCTGACGCGCCGGGCGCGAAAAGGTCTGCCAGTGCTGCGGAATAAACAGGGATGAGGGCTTGCGGGTATCGAACGGGATGGCACCCACCATCACGGGATGGGCAATGCCGCTGGCCTTCGCGTTGCGGAAAGCCTGAGCCAGTTTCTGCTGGAAGGCCCCCGACGGGTTATCACCGCCCTCGGCGGGTTCAGAGAAACGGGAAAAACAGCCTGACGTGGTAAAACTGCGGTAAGGCGACATAAAGAAAAAGCTGTCTGATGGCAGCGTGGTCGCGGTGTGCTGAACTTCCTCAGCCAGGGACGTATCCATATCATCCTCCATAAAATGATAAAAGAAGCAATAATGATTATCATTTATATTTTCGTTGGCTAACCTAATCCCACATCGCGCCGGTGTCAACCGCAGAGCGAACATCTTGTGCGAGTATCGCTTGCATCCCCTCGCCGCAATCATGAAAATGAGAAGCATTAACTTCAAAGAGAACAGGATGCCGCGTTGTGAAATTCCCCGCCGTTTGCCGTAATGCCCTTCTTTTAACGGGATGTTTTGTTTTAGGACTAACCTCAGCCATCGCCGCCGACTGGCCGCGTCAGGTAACCGACAGCCGCGGCGTGCATACCCTGGAGAGCAAACCCACGCGCATTGTCTCCACCAGCGTGACCCTGACCGGCTCATTGCTGGCGATTGACGCTCCGGTAGTGGCCAGCGGAGCAACTACGCCCAATAACCGCGTGGCGGATGCGCAGGGCTTTTTACGTCAGTGGGGTGATATTGCGAAACAGCGCAACGTGGCGCGCCTGTACATTGGCGAGCCGAGTGCGGAAGCGGTGGCGGCGCAGATGCCGGATCTGATTCTGATTAGCGCGACCGGCGGAGATTCGGCCCTGGCGTTGTACGATCAGCTCTCCGCCATCGCGCCGACGCTCATCATCAACTACGACGACAAAAGCTGGCAGGAACTGCTGAAGCAGCTAGGCACGATAACCGGACAGGAAAAACAGGCCGCCGAACGCATTGCAGCATTTGATAAACAACTCGCGCAGGTGAAACAGCAGATGACGCTGCCGCCGCAGCCGGTGAACGCCATTGTGTACACTGCTGCCGCGCACAGCGCTAACCTGTGGACCACGGAGTCTGCCCAGGGCCAGCTGTTGCACCAGTTAGGCTTTACCCTGGCCGAACTGCCTGCCGGGCTGCACACCTCAAAAAGTCAGGGCAAACGTCACGACATCATCCAGTTAGGCGGTGAAAATCTGGCTACCGGGCTGAACGGTGAAGGCCTGTTCCTGTTTGCCGGCGATCAAAAAGACGTCGAGGCGATTTACGCCAACCCGCTGCTGGCTCACCTGCCTGCGGTGAAGAATAAACGCGTGTGGGCACTGGGAACGGAGACGTTCCGCCTGGATTATTACAGCGCGATGCTGGTGTTAGAGAGATTAAATGCATTGTTTAAGTAGGCATTTTCCCGCCCCTCTCCCCGTGGGAGAGGGGCGGGGTGAGGGCATCAGGCCGCACCGTCGTTCAATACAACCTCCTGCCTGAACCGGCGCAATTCTGCTAATACCATTAACAGGATCCCACCAACAACGGCTAACACAAACCCGCTGGTGCTCGCCGAAGCCACCGGTGTCATGACGGCCCCCAGCCCACCGAGGATCGCCGCGCCAATGGCATCGCCCGTCACGTTTTGCGCGGTCCACAGGCCGTTGATGCGCCCGAGCATCCCCTCCGGCGTCTGGGTCTGGATCAGGGTGTACTGCAACAGAGAACTGATGGCGCTCAGCCAGCCGAAGAGCACCAGACACAGCACACCCAGCACCCAGACCGGCATCAGGCTGAAGAACCCCATCGCGATAAACGATGCCAGTGTCGTCAACAGCATAATCAACCCTGGACGCGCGCTCTGCGCCAGCCTGCCGCTGGTTAGCGCACCACACGCCGCGCCGAGCGGAATGGCGGCGTACAGCACGCCAATCTCTGAGGCGCTCATCTGCCACACCCCCGCCAGCGCCGGGTACAGCACGCGTACGGCGCTCGCCATCGTCAGCAGGCCACCGAGCAGCGCAATACCACCAATCAGCGGGTTGCTGAACAGAAACCGGATCGCCGCCATCAGCGATTTCAGCGGATGCTCACGCGGCTGCGGTGGCGGTGGCAGAAGCGGCAGACGCAGCAGGGTTAAGGTGGTGATAAACGTCCCCGCCGCCGCGAGGCCGTAGTTCCACGCCACGTTACCGGTGGCCAGCAGCAGGCCGCCCACCATCGGCGATATCACAGAGCCAAGACGGACCGTAAGCATGGTAATTGCCCCCGCCTGCATCAGATTCTCGCGCCCTACCAGCGCGGGTGTGGCGGCCAGCAGCGCCGTCACGCCTAACGAAGCAAAGAAACCATCCCACAGCCCGAGGGCGTAAATGGCGAGTAAGGAGGGTTCTGGCAGCATTGCGTTCAGGCACAATCCGACAAACCCCACCCCGCAGGTGCCGCGCGCCAGCAGGATCAGCTTCTTGCGTTCGTACCTGTCGGCCAGCACGCCGCCGATCATCAGACCGATAAACATCGCCCCGCCGGTTAAGGTGACCGACAGCCCGACCAGCCAGCTTGAGTGCGTCAACGTCTGGATCTGTACCGGGACGGCAACGCCGAGCAGGCCGAGGGACAAAATGGAGATAAAACGCGCGATAAACACGGCGCGATACGCCGGGTGCGTCTTCAGCAGGCTGAGGTTAATCAGCCAGGATTTTTGATTCATGACAAGACCTTGAGTCTATTTCTACCCATTCCATGGGCGCACATGCTAACATAGCCAAATAAGATAGATAACGATAATCACTATCATTATCAAATCATGGATGTTGCTATGTCGTTTTCCTCTTCTTCTGCGGTGCGCGCCGTTGCCGTGCCCGTGTTATTGCTGCTGTTAATCCTTGCGATGGCGCTCAGTCTGCTGGTTGGTGCGAAACCGCTGCCCGCCTCCGTGATTGTTGATGCGCTCTCCGGTACCTGTCAGAGCGCCGACTGCACCATCGTGCTGGATGCCCGCCTGCCCCGTACCCTGGCCGGATTACTTGCCGGTGGCGCACTGGGGCTTGCGGGAGCCCTTATGCAAACCCTCACCCGCAACCCGCTGGCTGACCCCGGCATTCTTGGCGTGAATAGCGGTGCCAGCTTTGCCATTGTGCTTGGTGCGGCGCTGTTCGGGTTTACCTCTCTCTCAGAACAACTGGTAATGGCCTTTTGCGGCGCGCTGGCGGCCTCGCTGATTGTCGCCTTCACCGGCAGCCAGGGCGGCGGGCAGCTTAGCCCGGTACGTCTGACGCTGGCGGGCGTGGCGCTTGCCGCCGTGCTGGAAGGGTTATCTAACGGCATCGCCCTGCTTAACCCG
Source organism: Enterobacter sp. SENG-6 (assembly GCF_001605945.1). Taxonomy (NCBI): domain Bacteria; kingdom Pseudomonadati; phylum Pseudomonadota; class Gammaproteobacteria; order Enterobacterales; family Enterobacteriaceae; genus Enterobacter; species Enterobacter sp. SENG-6. The sequence continues at coordinate 39,755 of NZ_LOMM01000022.1, read as the reverse complement.
GACGTTTACGACCAGCTCCGCTTCTGGCAGGCCGGTTCGCTGGATATCCGCACGCTGGAGACGCTTAAGGTGGTGGTCATCCCGGTGATGATTGCCGCCGCCGTGGCACTCGGTTTAAGCCGGGCGCTGAACAGCCTGAGCCTTGGCAGCGACACCGCCACCGCGCTCGGTAACCGCGTGGCGCGAACCCAGTTGACGGGATTAGTGGTCATCACCGTGCTGTGCGGCAGCGCGACGGCGGTGGTCGGCCCGATTGCCTTTATCGGGCTGATGATGCCGCATCTGTCGCGCTGGCTGGTGGGGGCCGATCACCGCTGGTCGCTGCCGGTGACGCTGCTGGCAACCCCGGCCCTGCTCTTGTTCGCTGATGTTGTCGGGCGTCTTCTGGTTCCCGGCGAACTGCGCGTTTCGGTGGTAAGCGCCTTTATCGGCGCGCCGGTCCTGATCTTCCTGGTACGACGTAAACGCGGAGGTGACGCATGATGGCCCCCTCTCGTCGTTTGATCGTCAGCGTTTCGCTGTTGGTTATCGCCATTCTGATGCTGGCGATCGCAAGCCTGTGCAGCGGCGCGGTGACGCTCGATCTCGCTCAGGTGTTTAACGCGCTCACCGGCAGTGCCCCGCGCGCTGTCACGATGGTGGTGACGGAGTGGCGACTGCCGCGCGTGGCAATGGCGATGCTGGTGGGTGCCGCGCTTGGCGTCAGCGGCGCGATTTTCCAGTCGCTGATGCGCAATCCGCTCGGCAGCCCGGATGTAATGGGTCTCAACACCGGTGCCTGGAGCGGCGTGCTGGTCGCGATGGTGCTGTTTGGTCAGCATCTGACGGCCATCACCGTGACGGCGATGACCGGCGGGATACTGACCGCGCTGATGATCTGGCTGCTTGCCTGGCGCAACGGTATCGACACTTTCCGCCTGATCATTATCGGTATCGGCGTGCGTGCCATGCTGATGGCGTTCAATACCTGGCTGCTCTTGCAGGCTTCGCTGGAAACGGCGCTGTCGGCCGGGCTGTGGTATGCCGGTTCCCTCAACGGCCTGACCTGGGGTAAAGTCTGGCCTGCCGCGCCATTGATTCTGCTGATGTTTATCGCCGCGCTGCTGCTGGTGCGGCGTATGCGGCTGCTGGAAATGGGTGACGACAGCGCCTGTGCGCTGGGGGTCGGCGTTGAGCGTTCGCGTCTGATGCTGATGCTGGTCGCCGTGTTGCTCACCGCGGCCTCCACCGCGATTGCCGGCCCCATCTCCTTTATCGCCCTTGTCGCCCCGCACATTGCGCGTCGTCTTAGCGGTACGGCCCGCTGGGGCTTAACCCAGGCGGCGCTGTGCGGCTCAATGTTACTGTTGGCCGCCGATCTCTGCGCCCAGCGGCTGTTTATGCCTTATCAACTTCCGGTGGGCGTTGTCACCGTCAGCCTTGGCGGGATTTACCTCATCGTCTTGCTCGTTCAGGAGTCACGCAAGAAATGACCGATTCAACCACCCGCTTGCGCGGCGAAAGCCTTACTCTCGGTTACGGCAAAAAAATCGTTGCCCATGACTTAACCGTCAACATTCCTGACGGCCATTTCACGGCAATTATCGGCCCGAACGGCTGCGGCAAGTCGACCCTGCTGCGCACCCTCAGCCGCCTGATGACGCCGGTTGAAGGCCACATATTCCTCGACGGCGAGCAGATCCAGCGCTTTGCCAGTAAAGAGGTGGCCAGGCGCATCGGGCTGCTGGCGCAAAACGCCACCACGCCGGGAGACATCACGGTGCAGGAGCTGGTCTCACGCGGACGCTATCCGCACCAGCCGCTGTTTACCCGCTGGCGCAAGGAAGATGAAGACGCGGTGAACCGCGCGATGCAGGCAACGGGCATTACGGACCTCGCCCGGCAGAGCGTGGACACGCTTTCCGGCGGCCAGCGTCAACGGGCGTGGATCGCGATGGTGCTGGCGCAGGAGACCTCCATTATGCTGCTGGATGAACCGACGACCTGGCTTGATATCAGTCATCAGATCGATCTGCTCGAGTTGCTGAGCGAGCTCAACCGCACGCAGGGTTACACCCTGGCGGCGGTGCTGCATGATTTGAATCAGGCCTGCCGCTATGCCACGCATTTAATTGCACTGCGCGACGGCGAAATTGTGGCGCAGGGCTCGCCGAAGGAGATTGTGACGCCAGCGCTTATCGAGCGGATCTACGGCATGCGCTGCATGATTATTGACGACCCGGTGGCGGGCACGCCGCTGGTGGTGCCGCTTGGAAAGCGTGCGCGCTGATGCCCTCACCCCGGCCCTCTCCCACAGGGAGAGGGAGCAAACCATTCCCTCTCCCCGTGGGAGAGGGTTAGGGTGAGGGGAAATCACTACCCCAACATCTTCTGCAACATCTTCTGCAACACCGGCCCAATCTTCTCAAACGCCTGCGGCGAAATGATGTCCACGTGGGCACAATCCTGGCTGTATACCTCCAGTTCATTTACCCACGGCGACTACGCCACCTGCGGATCCATCGTTCGCGTGCGCTCGGCAACAAACAGCGTTGCTTTCCCGTCAAACCGCGAGCTGTGCGCCGTGGTGAGCAGCCGCACCGCGTCGGCGTAGTTACCTTCAATGGCGTTGAATAGCGCGCTGGAGCCCTGCCCCTGCTGGGCGGCGATAAACGCCTGTCGCTCGCGCTCAATTTCGGCCAGCACCGCCGGGTCGAGTCCGTTGGCCTCTTTTTCCGCCCAGTTCTGGGTTTCCGGTGGCCAGGTATCCAGCAGACCAAGGAAGGCGACGGTTTCGCCCTGTTCACGCAGACGCGCAGCAATCCCCTGCGCCAGCGTACCGCCAAGCGAGTAGCCGAACAGGTAATACGGCCCGTGGGGCTGCCGGCCACGTAACGTAGTCAGATGATGTTCAATCACCCCATCCAGATCCGCACACTGCTGCATCGGCCCCTCCGGGCGCGGCGACTGAATTCCGGTAATGGACCAGCGCGGGCTAAGGTAGCGCGCCAGCACGCTGAACTGCCAGGCAAAACCGGAAGCCGGATGGAAGCAGAACAGCGTCGGGCCGTCGCTTACGCGCAGCGGCAGCAAGGTTTCATAACCCAGACGCTGTGCCTGCTCGTCGCTTATCGGCGAATCCAGCAGAGCACTCAGCCTGCAGACCGTAGAGGCGACCATTATCTGCCCCGGCGTCACCTTGCGGGCGAACGTACGGCTGAGCTGTGCGGCCAGGCGCATCGCCAGCAGCGAGTGGCCGCCGAGGGCAAAGAAGTCGGCTTCGATGTCGTTTACCGCGCAGCCCAGCAAAGACGCAAACGCCTGCGAGACGGCAATTTCGGTTGCACTTTCCGGTGCGCGTCCGCTGGTTTTGCTGGTCAGTTCCGGCAGCGGCAGCGCCTTGCGATCCAGTTTGCCGTTTGCGCTTAACGGCAGTGCGCTGATTTGCAGTAACACCACCGGCACCATATGCGGCGGCAATTGCGATCTGAGTGAGGCAAGCAGCGCGTCGCGATCCAGCGGTAAGCCGGATTCAGAAACCACATATCCCACCAGCTGACGGGCATCGCCGCCCGTGGCCGCCGCCTGGTTGAACACGCAGGCGTGCGCCACCGCCTGAGCCACGTCGGGCAGCGCCAGCATCGCCCGGTCGATTTCGCCAAGCTCGATGCGCTGGCCGCGAATTTTCAGCTGGTCGTCGCTGCGGCCTAAATACTCCACCGCGCCGTTGTCCAGCCAGCGGGCGACGTCACCGGTACGGTACATCCGCTCGCCCGGCGCGAACGGATCGGCAATAAAGCGGCTGGCGGTGAGATCCGGACGCCCCAGATACCCCTGCGCCAGCTGAATACCGGTGAGATAGAGATCGCCCGCCACGCCAAACGGTACCGGGCGCATCATCGCATCCAGGATCCGCAACCCGGTGTTCCATACCGGGAAACCGATCGGCACGCTGTTACCTGCAACTGCCGCCAGCTCTGGTCCAAATGCCGGATACCAGCTAACGTCCACCGCCGCTTCCGTCGGGCCGTAGAGGTTATGCAGCGGCACGTGGGTGAGCCGCTCCCATTCGCGACAAAGTTCCGTCGGCAGTGCTTCCCCGCTGCAGAATACCTGCCTGAGGCTCTTACAGCAGTCGGCGTTTTCCGGCGTCAGCGAGGCGACAAACGCCGCCAGCATCGACGGCACAAAGTGGGTAGTGGTGACGCCATAGTGCGCAAAGAATTGCTGCATGGCCTGAGGATCACGGTGCGCTTCCGGCTCGGCCATCACCAGCTTCGCCCCGGCGATAAACGGCCACCAGAACTCCCAAACCGACACGTCAAAGCTGCACGGCGTTTTCTGTGCCACCACGTCACACGCCGTCAGCGGGTAGTGATCCTGCATCCATTTCAGACGGTTAACGATGGCAGTATGCCCGACCATTACCCCCTTCGGACGCCCTGTCGAGCCCGACGTAAAGATGATGTACGCCGTCTGCTCCGGCTTCGCCAGCCGCAGCGGTTCAGCATCCGCAGCCGGTAATAGTGTGTTGTAACTAAACGTCCCGACGGACAGATCGCTAAAGCGCGGGCGCTGTTCGTCGGTGGTGATAAGCAGCGACGGCTTTGCATCCTCCAGCATCATCCGCAGACGATCGTCCGGGTAGCCGGTATCCAGCGGCAACCACGCGGCTCCCGCCTCCACAATGCCATGCAGCGCTAACGTCAGGAATACCGAGCGCGGCAGCGCCACCGCCACGCTGTCGCCCGGTTTCACGCCGCGCTCACGCAACAGATGCGCCAGTGCCACCACCTGCTCGCGCATCTGGCGATAGCTGAGCTCGATGTGCGCATCCGCCAGTGCGGGCGCGTCCGGCGTTTTGCTCGCCTGTTCCGCCACCAGTTCCGCAAGCGTGGTGGACGGTAGCGCCAGCCCGGTATCGTTGATGCGCGCAAGCTGCTGGTATTCCTGCTCTGAGACCGTTTCAACCTCGCCACAGCGCAGGTCCGGGTTAGCGGCAAATTGCGTCAACATCGCATTCAGGCGCGCCACGTGACGGGCCAGCGTGGTTTCATCGTAGCGCTGTTTATTGGCGAGGATCTCAATGCTCAGCCCACCCTGCTCGTCCGGGAACAATGCCAGCTCCAGATCGTTCACCGGGCCGGTGGCCAGCGTGTGGGTGGTGGCCTCCACGCCGTCGATGTCCAGCTGATAATCGAATACCTTGACGTTGAGCACCGGGCCGAACAGGGCTTCATCCCCCGCGGCACGCCCGCTGTCGCGCACGATCTGCTCGGCGTCGTAGCGCTGGTGGCGACGCATTTTTTTCAACTGGTTTGCCAGGCGCTGCGCCAGTTCCGGCAGGCTCTCCTGCGGATGAATGTTCACCGCCAGCGGCAGCACGTTGAGCACCGGGCCGGTCGCGGTCAGCGCAGCGGAGCCCATGCGGCGCATAAAGATAAACCCGGCGGCGTAGTCCAGCCGTCCGGTGAGACGGCCCAGCCACAGCGCCACCAGCGCAAGCGCCAGATCGGTGCGCTGTACCTGTCCTGCGGCCTGCGCAAGCTGGCTGAAGGCGCGGCCATCGGCGGCGATTTTCAGGCGCAGGATGTCGGTGGTGGCGGCGCGCCCAGGTAGCGGCGCAGAGGAAAGCGAAACCGGAGAAGGAAGCTGTTTGCGCTGCTCAGCCCAGAAGGCGCCGTCGCGCTGATACGCCTCGCTGGCGCGGTAGCGCTGATACTCGTCCACCACCCCGGCGAACGGCGTAAACGGGGAGTCAGGCGTGGGCTCGCCCCTCTTCCACGCGGCATAAATCGCGGCGATCTGGCGGGTAATCGCCGGGAAGCTGAAGCCATCGACCACTAAATGGTGATAGCGCTGATACCAGTACCAGTGTTGCGGACCGATCTGAATCAGCAGGTGAAACGCCAGGGGCTGACCGCTGTCGACACGAAGGTTCTGGTTAAGGTCGGCGTCCATCAGCGCCACGGCGGCGTCATGGGAACCGGCATTCACGATTTCCGGTTCAGGCAGCGTCATTGATGCATCCACCCACTGCCACACCTCACCGTTATCCTCGGTGAAGCGCATGCGAAGAGTGTCGGCCTGCATCATGCCTTCGGCAATGGCTTTTGCCAGCAGCGGTGCGTCAATATCGCCTTTCAGTTCGGTGTAGTGTGCCACGCTCCAGGCGTTCGGCAGGCTGGAAAGCTGCTCCGCCATCCAGATGCCCGGCTGGGCGGCAACAAGCGGCAGACGGTTCATGCATGCTCCCCCGCATAATTAGAGGGGCTGAGCGTCTGCAAGTGTTCGGCCAGCCACTGCTGGCATGCGTCCTGCGATTGCGCTTCGCATACCACGCGCCAGCCTGCGGGCAATTCGCACTGCTGCGGCCACAGGCTGTACTGCCCCTGATCGTTACGCAAAATAGCAAACTGCCCCTGCGGATTATCGAAAGGATTGCTGAATTCCATACAGACTCCGTTAGTGAATAAGCGGCTGCCAGAGGGTCATCAGCCCCTGCGTCAGCCCACCGCGCCAGCAAAGCGCGTCGTGTCCGCCGTCAACCTGACGCCAGTAAACCTGCTGCTGTGTGTGCAGTTCGTCGTAAATGGCCTGATTCGCGCGGTAAATCAGCGGCTCGTTGCGCCCGGCCTCAAGGACGATGCGCAGGCCGCGTGCGGTTTTCTCACCCGCTTTTAGTTGCGCGATAAGCAGCCCTTCCTGCTGCCCGCCGCGATGCGGCCACCAGTAAGAGCCGGACTGGCTCAGCACGCAGCCAAAACGCTGCGGCCAGTTAAGTGCGGCATAAAGCGAGGAGAGTCCACCGAAGCTCTGGCCTGCGACCACCGTGCGGTCTGCGCGGTCGCTGAATGCCGTGCGTTGTTTTACAAGAGGGAGAAGTTCTTCCTGCACCGCCAGCCAGAAATCGGGGTTACAGGGCAATTCGTTATTGCGATGCGCCATATCTATCACATCGATTAAAACGTAGACGGCAGGCGGCAGTTTACGTCCGAGGGTTAGCGCCGTCAGCGCTGGCCAGACGGGCATGCTCTCGGCCCAGAACTGGCCGTCGAGCAGCACCGCCAGCGGGCGTTCCGGATCGTCATCGCCGGTGGTAAATATCCAGACGCGACGACGATTGCCCAGCCGCTTGCTCTGCCAGTCAATGCAGACCGGCTGCCGGTATGACGTATTGGGGCGATCCCAGCCGGGCTGCACCGGAGCGTCGGGCATCTCCAGCGCAGAGACATCATGCCCTCGCCCGCCTCGCCAGTTCTGGGTATTAAGCGGGTCGGACATTGCCTGCGGCAGCAGCTTGCGCCAGCCTTCGCGCAGCGCCAGGCGATCCGGCTGCTCACCGTGAAACACATCGGGTGCAAAATCGTCTGTATTCTCTGAGGGGATAAAGCAGTAGCTGCCGCGCCACTGGGGGCTGAACTCGCCCTGCCATTGCCAGACGTCGGTATCCGGGATGCGTTCGAGAGATTGTGGGCGGGCATTTTTATGGTGATCGGTTACGCCGGTGATATACAGCCAGACGCGTTTCACCGCCGAGGTGTGTTGCGTTCCCGCCGGATCGCGCCACCAGAAGGTGACCCGATATTTCCCCTGTTCACGCACCCATTCCGGGCCGTTTTTCGACTGCCACCAGGCTTCACTTCCCGTTGTTAACACCGTCACCCTTCTAACCTCATCTTTAACAGTCTTTTTTGTTTCAGGACAAATTTTATTGATAATATTATTGATAACTATTTGCATTTGCAATAGCGTAATGCCCGCGCTGTGGGAAGCGCGTTCATAAGAAACCATAAAAGCGGGACATCCAATGAATAAGAAGATTCACTCTCTGGCCTTGCTGGTCAATTTAGGGATTTATGGCGTCGCGCTGCCTGCCATGGCAGACGACAATACCGCCTCCGCGCAGCATGAAGACACCATGGTGATCACCGCCGCCGAGCAGAATTTGCAGGCGCCGGGGGTTTCCACCATTACCGCCGATGAGATCCGTAAAAATCCGCCCGCGCGTGACGTGTCTGAAATCATCCGCACCATGCCGGGCGTTAACCTGACCGGTAACTCCACCAGCGGCCAGCGCGGTAACAACCGCCAGATTGATATCCGTGGTATGGGCCCGGAAAACACGCTGATCCTGATCGACGGCAAGCCGGTCACGAGCCGCAACTCGATTCGTCTGGGCTGGCGCGGCGAGCGCGACACCCGCGGTGATACCGGCTGGGTGCCGCCTGAGATGATCGAGCGTATTGAAGTGATCCGTGGCCCGGCCGCCGCGCGTTACGGCAACGGTGCGGCAGGTGGCGTGGTGAACATCATCACCAAAAAATTCGACGACCAGTGGCACGGCTCCTGGAACACCTATCTGAACGCGCCTGAACACAAGGATGAAGGTTCCACAAAACGCACCAACTTCAGCCTGAGCGGCCCACTGGGCGGCGACTTCAGCTTCCGCATGTACGGTAACCTCGACAAAACCCAGGCCGATGCGTGGGACATCAACCAGGGCCATCAGTCCGAGCGTACCGGCGCCTATGCCAACACCCTGCCTGCAGGCCGTGAAGGGGTAGAAAACAAAGACATCAATGGCGTGGTGCGTTGGGACTTTGCGCCAATGCAGTCTCTGGAGTTTGAAGCGGGCTACAGCCGCCAGAACAACCTCTACGCCGGGGATACCCAGAACACCAACAACGACAATGCGCTGGTGAAGAAGAACTACGGTAAAGAGACCAACCGTATCTATCGTCAGAACTTCGCCGTCACGTGGAATGGCGGCTGGGATAACGGCATTACCACCAGCAACTGGGCGCAGTACGAACACACCCGCAACTCGCGTCTGGGTGAAGGGCTGGCCGGAGGAACCGAGGGCCTGTTCAACAGCGAGAAATTCACCGATACCGACCTGGCCGACGTCATGCTGCACAGTGAGATCAACCTGCCGATTGATTTCATCGTCAACCAGAACCTGACGCTGGGCACCGAATGGAACCAGCAGCGCATGAAGGATTCCACCTCCTTCTCGCAAACCCTGCAGGGCGGGACCATTCCAGGGATTAGCGACGATCGCAGCCCCTATACCTCCGCAGAGATTTTCTCCCTGTTTGCGGAAAACAATATGGAGCTGACCGACAGCACTATGCTGACCCCGGCGCTGCGCTTCGACCATCACACCATCGTGGGTAACAACTGGAGCCCGTCCCTGAACCTGTCGCAGGGTCTGGGGGATGATTTCACCCTGAAGATGGGTATTGCGCGTGCCTACAAAGCACCGAGCCTGTACCAGACCAACCCGAACTACCTGTTATACAGCAAGGGCCAGGGCTGCTACGCCAGCTCTGACGGCGTGGGCTGCTACATGATGGGTAACGACGATTTGAAAGCCGAAACCAGCATCAACAAAGAGATTGGACTGGAGTGGAAACGCGACGGCTGGCTGGCGGGCGTGACCTGGTTCCGCAACGACTATCGCAACAAGATTGAAGCGGGCTATGCGCCAATCGGCCAGACCTCCACCAGCAAAGTCACCACCGATATCTACCAGTGGGAGAACGTGCCGAAAGCGGTGGTTGAAGGCCTGGAAGGTTCCCTGAACGTGCCGGTCAGCGACACCATCAACTGGACCAACAACATCACCTACATGCTGCAGAGCAAGAACAAGGAGACCGGCGACCGTCTGTCGATCATCCCGGAGTACACGCTGAACTCTACCCTGAGCTGGCAGGTGCATCAGGATGTGTCGCTCCAGTCGACCTTCACCTGGTACGGCAAGCAGCAGCCGAAGAAGTACAACTACAAAGGTCAGCCGGTGACCGGGTCAGAGAAAGACGAGGTCAGCCCGTATAGCATCCTTGGCCTGAGCGCGACGTGGGACGTGACCAAAAACGTCAGCCTGACCGGCGGCGTGGATAACGTCTTCGACAAACGCCAGTGGCGTGCGGGTAATGCCCAGACCACCGGGAATACCTCGACGGGTGCCTATATGTACGGCGCAGGGGCTTATACCTATAATGAGCCAGGCCGCACGTGGTATATGAGCGTGAATACCCGATTCTGATACAGGTAGTGACTTCCACCCTCTCCCTGTGGGAGAGGGTCGGGGTGAGGGCAATAGGCCGCACAATTCTGAAGGGAATACCATGCACACAACCCACAGCACGTTCGTTCTCGCCAGCCTCACCGTTCACCGCATCACCTTCGCCCCCACCACCTTCACCGACGCCGATCTCCTCTGGCTCCCCCATCACGCACAGCTGGCTGACGCCGGACGCAAACGCAAAGCCGAGCATCTGGCGGGCCGCATCGCCGCCGCGCATGCCTTACCTGGCCACGCCGTTCCCGGCATCGGCCCCAGCGGCGAACCGCTCTGGCCGCACGGGGTTTCGGGTAGCATCACTCACAGCGGCACGCAGGCGATGGCGGTTGTGGTTCACCATCCTCATGCCCTTGTAGGTATCGATACAGAGGCGATCCTTTCCGACCGTGAAGCCCATGAAATCCAGGACGGTATCATCAATGCGCAGGAAGCGGCGTGTTTAACGCGTTCAGGCTACCCTTTTGCACAGGCGCTGACGCTCGCGTTTAGCGCGAAAGAAAGTTTGTTTAAAGCGCTGTTTCCGCAGGTAAAGATTTACATGGGTTTTGACTGTGCGAGAGTCGCAGCGTTAGATGATAAAACCCTTGTGCTGGTGCTTTCGCGCCCGGCTGGAGAATATGCGGAGGGCACACGTTTCACCCTCTTCTGGCACAAAAGGGATGACAGCGTGTTGACGCTGCTACAAGCCTGATGGCGCTTCGCTTATCAGGCCTACAAAGTTGGCTCGCGGTAGGCCGGGTAAGGCGAAGCCGCCACCCGGCATCAATTTAGAATGCGATTCGCTTACACATCCGGGAACATCACGCTATTCCCCGGCGCTTCCCGGTGCAGATGGATAAAGTTCAGGTGCCGTTCATACTGGTCCAGAATATCCGTAATCACCTGCTCCTTGCTGTAGTCCATCAAATCATTCCCCTGGCTGCCTTCCAGCAGGAAGGTCTCCAGCCGGTAGTAGGTCGATTTGCCGCTGCGTGCGCGGTAGGTAAACCCGGGCACCGAATACTGCTGCGGCCAGATCTGATAGACAAAGTTCTGCTCGTCACCCATATGCACCAGCAGATCCAGATGCCCCAGGGTCTCGCCCTCTTCCGGCGGCAGGTTTTTCAGCTCCACGTAGGCACCGCGTAATCGCAACTCCTGCGCCACCTCTTCCATTGCCGGGAAGCAGACCGTCTCCATCATCTGGCTGGTGTAGCGCGTGCCCGGGTAGTTCATCAGGCGCGAGAGACGCTTCTTCCAGCTCAGTCTGTCCTGGGCACCCATCGGGCGCGGCGCGGTATCGCGGCTGGCGCTGACGCGACGGTAGTCTTCCACCTTGAGCGATTTATACAGCCCGGCCATCACAAAGAAGATCACAAAGCTGAACGGCAGACCCATGATCACCGTGGTGTTCTGCAGGGCGGAAATCCCGTTGGTCATCAGCATGCCGAGCGTCAGCAGGCCGATGGCGACGGACCAGAAGATACGCAGCCAGTTTGGCGCATCGCTGTTGATGTCCTTCAGCTTCGAGGTGAAGTTCCCCAGCACCAGCGCACCGGAATCCGCCGAGGTGACGTAAAACAGCAGACCGGTAATGGTGGCCACGGAGGCGCTAAAGGTGAACGCCGGGTATTGCGCCAGCAGGCTGTAGAATCCGCGCTCCGGGTGCGCCATCGCCTCCTGCGCAAACGCCGCGTCGCCGTGGATGATCTCATGCAGCGCACTGTTGCCAAAGACCGACAGCCACAGCAGGGTAAAGGTGAACGGAATGATCAGCGTGCCCATCACAAACTGGCGGATGGTGCGACCACGTGAAATACGCGCCAGGAACAGGCCGACAAACGGCGACCACGCCACCCACCACGCCCAGAAGAACAGCGTCCAGTTGTTCATCCACTCCACCGGGCGGTCAAAGGCGAAGCTGTTCAGCGTCATGCCCATAAAGCGGTTCACGTAGTCACCCACGTTCAGCACTAAGGCGTTGAGCAGGAACGAGGTGTCGCCCATAAACAGCACGAACAGGATCAGCCCAAGCGCCAGCGCCACGTTCAGCTCGGAGAGCACGCGGATGCCTTTATCCACGCCCGACGTTACGGAAATGGTGGCGATAATCACCGACAGCGCGATCAGCGCGGCTTTCGCCGCCAGCGAATCCGGGATATCAAACAGCACGCTCAGCCCGTAGTTGAGCTGCACCACGCCAATGCCAAGCGTGGTGGCGATACCGAAGATGGTGCCGATCACCGCCGCAATATCGACGCTGTGCCCTATCGGGCCGTTAATCTTTTTACCGAAAATGGGGTACAGCGCAGAGCGAATGGTGAGGGGTAAATTATAACGATAGCTAAAGTATCCGAGCGCCATGCCCATCAGGGCGTACATCGACCAGCCGGTCAGTCCGTAGTGGAACAGCGTCCAGACCATCGCCTGGCGCGCGGCCTCCATCGTCTGCCCTGCCCCTTCCGGCGGCTGCATATATTGCGTGACCGGTTCGGCCACGGAGAAGAACATCAGGTCGATGCCGATACCGGCGGCAAACAGCATCGCCGCCCAGCTTAACAGACTAAACTCGGGTTTTGACTGCTCGGGCCCGAGCTTCACCGAGCCAAAGCGCGAACAGGCAATGCAGACAACAAAGACAATATAGAGCGTCGCCGCCAGCAAATAGTACCAGCCGAAGGTCTTCGACACCCAGTTCAGGGTGCGCCCAATCCACTCGGCAGAGAAGTCGCTAAAGAAGATCGTCATCAGGGAAAACAACAAAATCAGTCCTGCGGATGTATAAAAAACAACCGGATTGATTTTGTCCTTTTCTCTGTCTTGCGAAAGATCTGTCATCCAGTATCCCCACTGTTTTTGTAACTATTAAAATCCAAATCCGCAACAATTAAGACACATTTTATATTGAACGTCCAATCAAAAACCGCTTTAATGGTTAACCAACGCTGATGAATGGAGTGGCAAAAATGCCCAAAGTGGGGATGCAGCCGATCCGGCGCAGGCAACTGATCGACGCCACGCTGGAAGCAATAAATGAAGTGGGAATGCATGACGCAACCATCGCGCAGATCGCCCGTCGGGCGGGTGTCTCAACCGGGATCATCAGTCACTACTTCAAAGATAAAAATGGCCTGCTGGAAGCGACCATGCGCGACATCACCGGCCAGCTGCGCGACGCGGTTCTGAGCCGCCTGCATGCCCTGCCGGATGGCAGCGCAGAGCAACGATTGCAGGCGATTGTCGGCGGCAACTTTGATGAAACCCAGATCAGCAGCGCGGCAATGAAAGCCTGGCTGGCCTTCTGGGCGAGCAGCATGCATCAGCCGATGCTCTACCGGTTGCAACAGGTAAGCAGCCGCCGTTTGCTTTCAAACCTGGTGTACGAATTCCGCCGCGAACTGCCGCGTGAACAGGCGCAGGAGGCGGGTTACGGGCTTGCAGCGCTGATCGACGGGCTGTGGCTGCGCGCCGCGCTAAGCGGCAAACCGCTGGATAAAAACGTAGCCCAGTCGCTCACCAGCCACTTTATCAGCCAGCATTTACCGACCGAATAACCGAGGAGAATTTATGTCCCGAATGGCAGAACAGCAGCTTTATATCAATGGTGGTTATACATCCGCCACCAGCGGTCGCACCTTCGAGACCATTAACCCGGCTAACGGCGACGTTCTGGCGACCGTACAGGCCGCCGGGCGCGAAGATGTCGATCGCGCCGTCCAGAGTGCCCGGCAAGGGCAAAAAATCTGGGCGGCAATGACCGCCATGGAGCGCTCGCGCATTCTGCGTCGCGCCGTCGATATCCTGCGCGAGCGGAACGACGAACTGGCGAAGCTGGAAACCCTCGACACCGGTAAAGCGTATTCGGAAACCTCAACCGTGGATATCGTCACCGGTGCGGACGTGCTGGAGTACTACGCGGGGCTGATCCCGGCGCTGGAAGGCAGCCAGATCCCACTGCGCGATACCTCTTTCGTCTACACCCGTCGCGAGCCGCTGGGCGTGGTGGCGGGTATTGGCGCGTGGAATTACCCGATCCAGATCGCCCTGTGGAAATCCGCCCCGGCGCTGGCGGCGGGCAACGCGATGATCTTCAAGCCGAGCGAGGTCACCCCACTCACCGCCCTGAAGCTTGCGGAAATCTACACCGAAGCGGGCCTGCCGGACGGCGTGTTTAACGTTCTGCCGGGCGTAGGCGCGGAGACCGGCCAGTACCTGACCGAACACCCGGGCATCGCGAAAGTCTCCTTCACCGGCGGCGTCGCCAGCGGCAAAAAGGTGATGGCGAACTCGGCGGCCTCGTCCCTGAAAGAGGTGACGATGGAGCTGGGCGGCAAATCCCCGCTGATTGTGTTTGACGATGCGGATCTCGATCTCGCTGCCGACATCGCGATGATGGCCAACTTCTTCAGCTCCGGCCAGGTCTGCACCAACGGCACCCGCGTGTTCGTACCCGCGAAGTTCAAGGCCGCGTTTGAGCAGAAAATCGTTGAACGCGTGGGCCGCATCCGCGCGGGCGATCTGTTCGATGAAAACACCAACTTTGGCCCGCTGGTCAGCTTCCCGCACCGCGACAATGTGCTGCGCTATATCGCCAAAGGCAAAGAGGAAGGTGCGCGCGTGCTGTGCGGCGGCGACGTGCTGAAGGGCGAAGGCTTTGACAACGGCGCGTGGGTCGCCCCGACCGTGTTTACCGACTGCACCGACGAGATGACCATCGTGCGCGAAGAGATCTTCGGGCCGGTGATGTCCATTCTCACCTACGAAACCGATGAAGAAGCCATTCGCCGCGCCAACGATACCGACTACGGGCTGGCGGCAGGCATCGTGACGGCCGATCTGAACCGGGCCCATCGCGCGATTCATCAGCTTGAGGCGGGTATTTGCTGGATCAACACCTGGGGTGAATCCCCGGCAGAGATGCCGGTTGGCGGCTACAAACACTCCGGTATCGGCCGCGAAAACGGCGTGATGACGCTCCAGAGTTACACCCAGGTGAAGTCCATCCAGGTTGAGATGGGTAAATTCCAGTCCATATTTTAACCGGGAGGTTTTTTTGCAATTTGACTACATCATTATTGGTGCTGGCTCTGCCGGCAACGTTCTGGCAACACGACTGACTGAAGATCCGGATACCACCGTTCTGCTGCTTGAAGCGGGCGGCCCGGATTACCGCTTTGACTTCCGCACCCAGATGCCTGCCGCACTGGCATTCCCGCTGCAGGGCAAGCGCTACAACTGGGCGTACGAAACCGAGCCAGAGCCCTATATGAATAACCGCCGCATGGAGTGCGGACGCGGTAAAGGGCTTGGCGGGTCATCGCTCATCAACGGCATGTGCTACGTACGCGGCAACGCAATGGATCTGGACAACTGGGCGAAAGAGCCGGGTCTGGAGCACTGGAGCTACCTCAACTGCCTGCCCTACTACCGTAAGGCTGAAACCCGCGACGTGGGTCCAAACGACTACCACGGCGGCGACGGCCCGGTGAGCGTCACCACCTCCAAACCGGGCGTGAACCCGCTGTTTGAGGCAATGGTGGAAGCGGGCGTACAGGCGGGCTACCCGCGCACGGACGATCTCAACGGCTATCAGCAGGAAGGGTTCGGCCCGATGGACCGCACGGTCACACCGCAGGGCCGACGCGCCAGCACCGCGCGCGGCTATCTGGACCAGGCGAAACAGCGCCCGAACCTGACCATCCGCACCCATGCCATGACCGATCGCATTCTCTTTGACGGCAAGCGCTCCGTGGGCGTCGAGTGGCTGGAAGGCGAAAGCACCATCCCGTCCAAAGCATCGGCAAACAAAGAGGTGCTGCTGTGCGCCGGGGCGATTGCCTCTCCGCAGATCCTGCAACGCTCCGGCGTGGGCAACGCGGAACTGCTGAAGCAGTTTGATATTCCGCTGGTGCATGACCTGCCCGGCGTGGGCGAAAACCTGCAGGATCACCTGGAGATGTATCTCCAGTACGAATGCAAAGAGCCGGTCTCCCTCTACCCTGCCCTGCAGTGGTGGAACCAGCCGAAGATTGGCGCCGAGTGGCTGTTTGGCGGCACCGGCGTGGGGGCGAGCAACCACTTCGAGGCGGGTGGGTTTATCCGCAGCCGCGAGGAGTTCGAGTGGCCGAACATTCAGTATCACTTCCTGCCGGTGGCGATTAACTACAACGGCTCCAACGCGGTGAAAGAGCACGGCTTCCAGTGCCACGTTGGGTCGATGCGCTCACCAAGCCGCGGGCATGTGCGTATTAAATCGCGCGATCCGCATCAGCATCCGGCGATCCTGTTCAACTATATGTCCCACGAGCAGGACTGGCAGGAATTCCGCGATGCGATCCGCATCACCCGCGAAATCATGCATCAGCCCGCGCTGGACAAATACCGTGGCCGCGAAATCAGCCCGGGGGTTGAGTGCCAGACCGACGAACAGCTGGACGAGTTCGTGCGCAACCACGCCGAAACCGCCTTCCACCCGTGTGGAAGCTGCAAAATGGGCTATGACGAGATGGCGGTAGTCGATGGCGAAGGCCGCGTTCACGGGCTCGAAGGGTTACGCGTGGTGGATGCGTCGATCATGCCGCAGATCATCACCGGCAACCTGAACGCCACCACAATTATGATCGGTGAGAAAATTGCTGATGCCATTCGCGGGCGTGAGCCGCTGGCGAAGAGTACAGCGGCGTATTACGTGGCGAACGGAGCGCCGGTAAGACGCTGAGTGGTTCCCCCTCTCCCCAAAGGGAGAGGGGACAGATCTTATCCTTCAGGCATTGCGGAAGAGTGATGGGAGGAAATTTTCCACTCTTTTCCGTCCCACGCATAGGTGAAGGTATAGCGGGCAGTCACGGTCGATTTATCGGCGAAAGTGAAGGTATACGTTCCGGTATCAATGGCTTTATTGCAGCCCAGACGAATGGTGCGGCTATCAATTTTACCGTAAGGCTTCTTCTTCAGAAAATCCTGGAAGTAATCCACGCGCTCCTGATCGGTCAGTCGCACCTGATTTGAAATTGTCGGTAGCAGAACCGCATCACTCAGATAATTCTCCGCCACTTTATGGGCATCGCCTGTTTGTAATGAGGCATTCCATCTGTCAAAGAGTGCTTCAATTTGCGGGTTATCTGCCTTTACACAGTCCTGTGCAGTGGCAGCAAAAGCAGAAGACGAGGCAAGACCGAGAAGTGCAGCAAGAGAGAGTAACGTTTTCATAACCATTTTCCTTATGTGGTTTTGTTCCTGTGGGGCGCACTATCCGTTTTCTTCCGCTGCGTGACAATCTCCATTACTTATTATTACGCTTTTTACAGAAGTGAGAGAAAAGGCCAATTTTTATACCGCCAGACAAATCCATCAAAACAAAAGTGCCTAAAAAACAATAAGTTAAATTGTAATTTTATTTTCATAAGATTTTACGCATTGAATAATTTTGTTACCTTTAATTTCAACATACAACAAATGTTGAAATTACAACTTTTTGTTTAATCTATATCATTGCCCTCAACTCATTAAGCACTCTTGAGAGGATGGCAGTATGCCGAACAGTAAGTTATGTCTGAATGTCTCCCTGGTTATCCTGAGCCTGATGCTCAGCGGCTGCGTGATCAGGGATCATCACTCCACCGATCGCCATCATCCGGATCATCATCACTGGCACCATGATCCTTCCCATGCACATGGCTGGCATGATTTTCATGGGCATCACGGCCATCATTGATCCCCATGCACGGCTGGCACGCCCGGTTTCAGGGCGTGTTTTATAATTAATATCTGGCGCTGCCGACAACCAGAGTGAAGACGATATCCACATGACAACTTTCCGCGTCAGAGACATTTTTATCCTGGGGTTTCTCAACTTCGCCTTGTTTGTTGGGGCCGGTAATATCATTTTTCCGCCCCTGATCGGCTTACAGGCAGGAACATCCGTCTGGTATGCCGCAATGGGCTTTTTATTGACGGGTGTCGGGTTGCCGGTGATGACCGCCATTGCCATGGCGAAAGCCGGCGGATCGCTGCAGGCAATAACCCAGCCCACCGGACGCCTCTGCAGTCTGGTCCTGACTATTGCCTGTTATCTTTGTATCGGACCGCTGTTCGCCATTCCGCGAACCGCCACCGTCTCGTACGAGCTGGCATTACAACATTATCACCCTGGCGCGTATGGCTTAGCCTGGTGGAGCCTGAGCTTTTTCGCGCTGGTCGTTCTGATCTCCCTTCATCCCGGCCGCCTTCTCGATACGGTAGGTAAGTTCCTGTCGCCTTTGAAAATCGTGGCGCTTCTGGTACTGACAATCACGGCGATGCTCGTGCCAGCGGGGGCTCCCCTGCCGCCACAGGGTCTGTATGCCACCTCCCCTTTTTCTCAGGGGATCACAAATGGTTATCTGACGATGGATACGCTGGCAGCCCTGGTCTTTGGGCTGGTGATTGTCAGAGCGATTCAATCCAGAGGGGTAACCTCTCCCCGCCTTATTACTCGTTATGCGTTCTGTTCCGGCCTGATTGCAGGCGTGGGCCTTGTCGTGGTTTATGCAGGCCTGTTCCGGCTTGGGCTAAGTAGCAGCGGGCTGACTGATGGGGCAACAAACGGCGCTCAGGTGCTCAGTGCTTATGTCCACTTTAGCTATGGACCTGGCGGCGACATTTTTCTGGGGGTGTTGATGACCCTTGCCTGCCTGGTTACCGCTGTCGGGCTGACATCGGCCTGTGGCGCCTGGTTCAGCGACCATACCCGCTTTAGCTATCGAACCTGCATCTGGTTTTTTGCCATCGTCTCCATGCTGATATCAAATATCGGGTTGACCCAATTGATTGCGTTATCGGTGCCGGTTCTGACGGCGATTTATCCGGTGTTTGTTGTACTTATCGTGACCTTTTTCATGCGGACAACCTTCCACTCACCAGCGCGGGTCATTGTCCCTGCGGCATTCGTTACCTTTCTGTTTGGTCTGGCTGAGGCACTTAGCGCCGCGGGCGGCCCCTTATGGCTGACAACGCTCAGTGCCAGGATGCCGCTACATAATCAGGGTTTGGCCTGGCTGCTTCCTGCTGCCGGCATACTTTGCGTAACGTTCGTGAATGACCAGCTACGGTATAAATCAAAAAATCACTGAGGAATCGAGATGTTTGAAGACAATCAAAAAAAACTCTATGTCGTTGTTAACCGCACGCAGGATCCGGCGTTGCTGTTGAATGCCACGGCCCACCTGGCCGCCGGGATCATGCGCAAGGCGGATGATGTCCTCTTCCATGACTACCCAAACGCTGAAAGCGGGCTGAACGCTTATCTTAGCCATTACCCGGTCGTGATCCTGCAGGCCAAAAACAGCAATCAGTTAAAAACCGCGGCACTGAAATCTCAGGAAGCGGGGATCCCGTTTAATTTCTTTACGACGACGATGCTTGGCCCCTCCTCTGAAGCCCAGATTCAGGCAACGAAAGAAACCACGCTTGAAACACTGGAATTCGTCGCCATTGCGCTCTACGGGGATACGGAAGCGATAGCGCCGATAACAAGGAAATTTTCCGTTTTTAAGCTGGCCTGAGAAGGTGCGCTGGCTCACACAAAATTAAACACAAAGTTTAATTTACAACTAAACGTTGATACTATTTTTCCACCCGATTTGGGTGATACAGAAGTATGTTGTGACAGGCCTTTATATGAATAGCTACCTTTTTCTTTTTATATCAATTATTTGCGAAGTTATTGCAACAACAGCATTAAAATTATCCGACAGCTTTACCCGGCTATGGCCTGCCACCGTTACGGTTCTTTTCTACCTTCTTGCGTTTTGGTCGTTAACCATTCCCATGCGAACCATACCGACGGGCATTATCTATGCGTTATGGTCAGGAGCCGGAATTGTCCTGATTAGTCTGGTGGGATGGGTTGTTTATGACCAAAAACTGGATATGGCCGCCCTGGCAGGGATGGGGCTGATCATTGCGGGCGTGGTAGTGATAAACCTGTTTTCAAATTCATCAGGTCATTGAAAAGCGCTATCCCGCCTGGTTTTACGTCATATGGTACAAATTATGATCAAAAATTTTCTCGTTATTTTTGTGGTATTGCTGTTCCTCCTCTTATCCCTTGAAGTCTTTTTTATCGAAAAACGTCATGTTAATTATTTTCGCGATGGCGTAAGAAACGTTGAGGAGGTGTTATCTTTGTGGGAGGAACATTAAATCCGGACTGTCGTTTAATATTTAAACATTTATTACCGCCGCAGCACAAGCATATTATTACTTTTGTTAAATATTCAACGTAATGTTTTATCAATGTAAAGTATTGTCGTATATTTGACAGCAGATTTATCAGATGCTTATCAGCGTTAATCTTATGAATAGGCAATATCTATTATGTACTCTCTACTGAGGTGGCTAAACTGTATTTATAGTATTTTATTTGTTAAAAAGGTAGATGAGTGGAAATAACAAAATTATGGATTTCATTAGGCACTATTGTCAGTCCCATCACAGGCACCTTCTTTACCAAAATAATCACGCAACATAATCATAAATATTTGCTGTGGTATAAAGGTGATTATCTTATCAAACCGGGTGATAAAATTACGGTTAACAACAACGGTTTTATTATTTCCGAAAAATTACGTGCCGTAAACATTATACAAATTGATAAATACAGTCCGACACTCTGGCGAGTCATGCACAACATGTCCAGCTGCCCGGGTGACAGAGAGCCTGAAACCCCGTATTGCGCTTCAACAACACGATGCATTTTCAAAACCTGCCCTCACGGCAAAACACGTTTAACGCCATAACAGTGAGAAAAGACTGCCTGAGCCTCTTTTAGCAGAGGCTTTTTTGGGCACTAATATTATTATTTTATGTAAAAAGGGGAATGTTTTATCAGAGTGGAATTACATTCGCTGACAGCAAATATCACGCTAAAGATAATTGAGCGTATACACCACTTTTCCTGTTACGTTCCCCGCTACCACAGAATCCTCCGTCTGGATAATACGTGCTGATAAGGGAATGACATATGACGTCTCACCCGTTGTGGGCAACGTTCCGGTCATTGCGCTATCCCCGATTTTTAAAAGGTTTGTTCCTGCGCTGTCGGGCCGCCCCTGGCTGAGTTGTATCCCGACGCCCTGTGCCGCATCGCTTGCTGACGTGTCCGTGGAGATGATGCCGTTATCAGCACCAATCACGCCGCTGACGGAGGAAAAAGAAACAGTCCAGGGGTTCGGTGTTAAGGACCCTGAAACGATGAGAGAAGTCTTTTCTGACCATACATTTCCACCTGTTGGTTTATTTCCTGGGGCCTTCGTACAGTTAGTTAATACTATGCTCGAGGGCACCCATGGACTGGCAGAGCCTTTACGTTGAAATCTTGTTTGCGGCCAGTTCCCCAATAGGACAGTATAATCGGGTGTAGTGCAGGTTGATGTATTTATCTGAATGCTACCGGTGAAAGAGTAAGTTGCAATCTTAACATAATTCTCGGTTTGCTTACCAAGGCTTATTGTTATCGTTGGAAAATTAGAAGCATCAAGAAGTCCCGCGGCAATCTCACCCGTTTTTATCAATGTGATGTCGAAAGCGTTAGTGCTGTAAGGGTCAGTTACTGAACAATTAATACCATCGAGACCAGTGCATAATATTGTTTCATTCGGCCACATAGTCCTAGAGCCATTCCATATGCTTATGCCTATTCCAGGAATCCCTGTTTCATAAACTTTTGTATATACTCCATCAGAATATCCTGATACTGGCATTGGAGTAAACACAACCTGTCGGTTAATTCTGAAATAACCATTGCTACTTGCGCAGGTTACCTTATAAGCACTCAATCCCGAGCGGTATGTTTGTCTATATATTTCAGCACCCACTGACATATCTCCCCCCACAGATATTATCTGATGATTTAAGGGGATATTAACAGTTTTCTCCTGCTGTAACATATTCTTATCAGTTGTATTTAGCACGCATGTTGCAAAAGCTGAAAATGGAAATAAAAGTATTACAGTTAATACAAGTCTATACATTGAGTGACCTCTGAATTTGTGTCGCTTCATATTAATAATGAGCAGAATACTTCTAAATGTGGCGCTAAACATCATCATTATTCACCCCCGATAACTGAAATACGCCATATAGTTTAAACCCACCTTAAACAGCTCGGCATCAGATTTAATATACAGTTTATCCATCAGGCGCCGCTTATAGGTGCTGATCGTTTTAATTGATAAACCATAGTGTCTGGACATGTTATGCGGCGATATCCCAAGAATAAACCATGACAGTACGCGTAACTCCTGCGTTGAAAGTTTTAAGTGTGTTCTTGTTCGTACAAGGTGTTTTTTTGCTTCATGCTGTCGGTTTATTCTCCGGGACAGAAATTCCTGCATTTCGCGGGCATTGTAACGCGCGGTCAAATAATCCCATTGTTTTTCCAGGCAAAAAATTCTGACCAGCGATTCCATGTCCGGCCCTGCAATAATCATATGTTCATTATTGGCTGTCCGCATCCACGCACCAGTCTCATCTGAACGGATTTTACACAGCGTATAATTTTTCGCTAAAAGTGGATGCGAGGCGATCAGTTCCACCATGGCTGAAAAGAAAAATTCATTATCAGTAAATACACAAACTAAAACTTTCATTAGCGTCCTGACGTTGTTACGTCGTATTAATTACAGATTGCGTTGAAGGTCAGCAGTTTTTTCCCCGCCGTGGACGGGAGCGAATACTTCATTTTGCAGCGGGACGCTGCGTCATCCGCCCAGCGAAGTTCCAGAACCCCGCTTTGCTGCGTCAGACGGGCATACAGGCGCCCCCCCTGCCCGACATATCCCACTGTCTGATGACTGGCATCAATGGCACGAGCCGAGAAAGGCACACCTTCTCCGTTGCTCCGACGTACCGTCACCAGTACGGGCACGCCTTCAGCGGCACGATATTTCACTTTCACCACGGCACCCGCGTACGGGATCACCTGCTGGCTGGTGCTGTCGAGATCCAGGTCATCCTCTACCGAGGTGGGATCTATCGACACGCTGTTTTTCTGATAGGGCATCAAATTTGGCACCAGCGCATAACCAGCACGGTTAACGCGCGTTCCGGCGTAGCCCGGTATTTCAGCCCCTTCAGCACCTTTCGCCTCCACCAGCGCGAAGGTGTTGCCGGTCCAGGGAGAGAAAGTCACGCCGCCGGAATGCGCGACTGCGGTACCGCTCATTCCCAGAGAGCCACTTTTCCACGCCTGACCCTGGGCGTAGTTTGCCGTGAGGGTGGAAACCGGCCCGGTCCACGTGCCGCCAATTTGCCCGGAATCTCCCGACTGATGCTGATGCGATGCCCCGGCATTCCAGCTAAATTGCTGTCGTTCACCTGCACTGCCGGAGAGCGCAACCTGCTCGCTGAAATGTCCCTGGCCGTCACGCGACATCTGCCCGGTAAGCAGCGGCGAGGAGATCCCTCCCAGCGGCATGTTGAAACTCAGTGTCCAGATATTTTGAAAATCGCCCCCGGCCGTGCGGCTGCGGTTAACCCCCAGATTCCAGTTCACCCTGCCCGTGGTCAGGGTGTAGCCCGCCTGATACTGCTGGTCGTGGCCTTTTCGGCCCCAGTAATCCTGCAGGATACCCGTCACATACAGCTGTCCCCATCTATCCGGTAACCCCTGGTTGAGGGTCAGCGTCATACGATTGCGGGTTTTACCTGTCCGTCCGTCTGTTCCCTCACCAGGCCGCTGCTGATGTAAAAGGGCGGCATCCATCAGAGAAAGATAATTTCCCGTCGAGTATCGCCAGGTAGCCAGGGAAAACTGCGTCTGGCTCGCCGGAATAAATTTGCTGTAACTCAGCCGGATGCTTTCTCCCCGCAGCGTCTGTTCTCTTAGCCGGGTTTGCGACCAGGTGGTATCGAATGACACCGCGCCGACAGGCGTTCCCACCGCAAAGCCGGCCTGCATGGCCTGATAAAATGACGTCGCCTGTATCCCTCCTGAGCCGGTCAGGCGGTTCGTCAGCCCCCGCTGATAGGTCACTTCACCAAATGCCGGACGTTCACTGAGATAATCCCCCCTCAGCCTGCCCCCCGTCGCGCTGTAACGGTGTGTTCCCGGACGCAGCAGCTGCGCAACCGATGCATAGGGAACGTCAAAAAAATGTTGTGAACCGTCCGCCTCACGTACCGTGACGTTCAGATCGCCGCCATAACCGCTCGGATACAGATCGTTGATAACAAAGGCCCCGGGCGAAACGGACGTCTCGTAAATGAGTTTACCGTTCTGATGAACCATCACTTTCGCGTTGGTTTGCGCCACGCCACGGATCTCCGGCGCGTACCCCCGCCGGGAGGCGGGCAGCATCCGGTCATCGCTGGCGACCGATGCCCCCGTAAACGCCACAGAGTCAAATAGCTGCCCGGAGGTGTTCGACTCCCCTAACGTCAGGTTTCCCTCAATACCCGCCAGTGGATGTTGCACGTAGCTGTTGAGCACCGTATATTTTTTCTGCTGCGTGCCATTCTGCTGCTGCCAGCTTAACGTCCCGTTATGGCGAAAATACCAAGAGCCGATATTCAGCCCACCGTTCAGCGCCGCATAGAGGTTGTTATATTCTCCGCCGCTATTCTCGCTACGGTAGCCATTCACGTTATAACCCAGTAACAGCGCAGGGATCCCGGCATCCCAGAGCGCCGGGCTTACCTGGCCGCGCGCGGCATGCTGCAGCATGGCCTGGGGAATACTGACATCAAGCCGCTGTCTGCCGCCGTTAAATTCCAGATGGCTTTCTGGCAGGACAGCCTGCAGATCGCACCATTGGCCGTCGTTATTTACACACAGTCTGTTCTGTTTTAACTGTAATCCTGCGACGGTCGCTGGCGACAACAGAATTCTCTGCGAGTCAGTCTCTTTTCCGCTAATGCGAATATCATCGATCATGACCAGCTTATTATTCAGGTAAATATCCGCCCGGTACCGGCCCGCCGGCAGTCCGTTTTTCATATACGCCGACAGGTCGACTTTTTCCGGATGTGAGATGCGCAAAAAATTACTGTCAAACTGTATGTCATCGTCAGCCTGAACGCCGGAAGAGAAAAACAGCGCAGAAATCACCCCGCAAGCCACGCCTGAAAGCGGTGGCCATACCGATAATCCCTTCTTCATAACATCCGAGTCCTGTGAATTAATTTTTCAGGAGACCATTTGCGGAACGCTCAGCACCATAATCATTGATATATGTCCATGTGATTTCTCCGCCGGAGGCGAGAGCATGTCCGCGTTTTATCGTGAACGTTTTTTTACCCCAGGCAGGCACGACATCCCCCACCGTCTTCCAGTTGCCGGATACCACCGCTGCCAGAGAAACGCTCCAGGGCGTGTTATTGATTGCTTCCAGCTGCGTGGCAGATACTTTTCGCCAGCTGAGCTGCTGCGCGGCTTTTTCAGGTGTTCCGGCAAGGCCTTCAGGACGATAAAATAATTTAATGCGTGTCCGGAAAGCCATTTGCAGTTTATTTACCGCCGTTTTATTGACCGCCGGAATTTCCAGTACATTGATCCAGAAAACCGATTCCCGGTCCCGGGGTAGCGTATTTTCCACAGCAGATATACGCAATGACTGCCCCTGTTCCGGATTAATTCTGGCGATAGGCGGCGTAATTACAAAAGGCGTATTTAATTTGTCGGGTGATGCCTCACTGTTTCCGTCATCTATCCAGTTTTGGGTCAGCACCGGCTGTGAGCCATGATTTTTAATTTCCAGCGCTATCTCTTTTTTTCCCTGCGGATAGATAACGCGCGTTCCGGAAAGAGAGATCGCTGCCGCAGCGATATGATTAAAAAAACAGAATAAAATAAGCGTACCGATAAATTTTAATTTCATATTGTTCCATTCTGGTAAAAAACGGCCTGATTCCTCAGGCCGACGACAGACCTCAAGAAGAACACACTCCTTGTTTAATTATTGTTATATCCGTACTGTGCGATTAAATCAGAGATAAATAATACTGTACGTCACAGAGCTGGCTACTGCCCCGGATGTCGCCGCCCCGGTCGCATAATAACGGACGGCATAATTCAGCGTGCCGGTTGTTGACGACGCATCAATCGTGGTTCCGGACGTGGACTGTGAAGCATAGTCACCCGCCATAATGACGGAGCTGTTGTCATCCACATCAAGCAATTCCAGCTCCACGTTTGTTGCCCCGGCGGTATCCGAGTTGTTTAAGCGCCCGGCGCTGTTAACCTGTCCCCCCGCTTCAAAAAAAGCGCGGGTTTTAGTATTTGCAGGGTCACAACCGGTCAAATTAATGGTGAACGCGGTTGCCCCCGCTGTCGCTCCTGCTGCACTTAATGCTGAGGTCGGTACGGCGGGTAAAGATACCGTGCCATCAGCACTACCATTATTTACCACCGCCGCACAGGTCTCACTGTTTACCGAACCGGTAAAGGTGATCGTCCCCGAACTCGCGGCATAAACCAGAGTGCTGGTGATGGCATAAGTGCATACCGCCAGAAATATCTTAAAGTGATTAGACATCCTTACAATCTCATTTAAAAAAAGTTAAGTTGCTTATGCATTCTTAAAATGCTTCATCATTAATCTCAGCCTGGGTAATAAAGAAGACCTTCACTTTTTCGAGCGAATAGGTCTTCCCTTTATTTGACGAAATAAATTCGTAAGGGATACCCAATGTAAACAGGCTGAGTTTCAGCTGGCCTATTGCATGCCACAATTGCCTGCTGGATGACTTAAGGCCGTACTTTTCCCATACCTGATGTAATAATTCATCGCGGCTGATCTCTTTTCGGACTGCGTGCTCCAGAAGATAGGCAAAAAGATTCATCTTTGTCTTCTGAAAGCGCATCCCTCCTTTTCGGGGTGCCTGCGAATTATCAATCCATCCGACAAGCAATGTTTCCCGGTTTATCCAGAGGCGGGAGCCATTATTAAATTCCACAATATAACCGCTACACGCTGCCTGACAGGCGACAAGATCCCTATTCTTTTTTATACGAATACCTCCCTAAAACTGGCTTCAGGATTAATACCACTGTCACTGTGAGGTTATATTGTGTTTAGTAACGATAAATGTGTCAATCAGTGAAAAAACCAACCCCTTTAACCACATAAAATGCAAAAAAGCAGTCAAACACACCAAAAACAGAAAGAAAAATGAAGCAAAAAACCACTCCAATTTATAATTCCACAGTTTATAAATGATAATGTTGAATTGTAATTACCACTAAATTTGTGAGGTTTTTTGTCTGAAAAACTATTTTTTTTAGCGATTTATACTGATTACGAAAAGTAATAACAGCTTAACTAATGCTTCATTTGTTTTTGTCAGGCGGGAAAATGCCTCTTTCTCACCCGTCTGGCATAAGGCGGCGAACCTCAGGCAGAAAATATGCGAAAGAGCTGGTAAACATAGTTGATGATGCAAAGCAGAACGACGGCATAAACGAAGCCTCGCTCTGACCATTTGCTCCAGCCGGTGTTCTTTTGACGATCGCTGTTCATATACCCCCCTTAACGGATGCCAGTGGGGGTATATTATAAACACAATGAGTAATAATCAACTTTTTGTTGAATTATGACTTCTTAGTTACGCGGACGATACGGGAAGGGGGGCCGCCCACATGTCCACGTTTTCAACAATCACCCGCCAACACAGGGTGTTAACACCCGAGCAAGTTCTGCATTGGTCTGTTTTGCACCAGAGATGAGGGTAATATCGATAAAGTTTGCCCCCGTTGTATGAGACATATCGATCTTGGCAATCAGCCTGTCTCCTTTAGCAATATCAAAAAAGTTGGGGGTATCCCGCTCAGGGAAAATTAGCTCCACGTCGTAGCCGTCCGCAATGAGTGCGCTTCGCATACAGTGATAGCGCCCATCCAGCCCGGGATGGGCAGAAACAGTGAAGGGTTGATAGGTCGTAGCCTCGCCAAAAGGCCGTACCAGCTGGCATGCTGTCAGCAGCACTACGGCCACCATTACGCTCAGGATCTTCATCGTATTCCTTAAAAATTATGCTGTTCCGGTCTCTTTAACCGTACGGTGAGCCCTGAAATCTACGCGCACATAACACCAACATCAACTTTTTGTTGATATTTAAACATAACAGGTATAATTTGACGCTACGGAGAGGCCGTCTCAGCCAGGAATGGCAAGGGACGGAAATGAAAACGAGCGATTAAACAGAACATCTGACCATGCCGGATATCGAGGAACAAAGATGAAATCAGATTACGCGAAACATATTGAACTGATTTCCGGGCCACTGGAAGCGGCAATGGAAGCACTGGCAGGTACTTTGTCGGCGAACCAGGAGATTGTGTTACATAACCTGACCACACCTGAACAGTCCGTTGTAAAAATTATCAACGGGCATGTGAGCGGTAGAAAGGCGGGTGACAATCTCTTATCCGGTCCTGAAAAGGACAAAGGCTTTGCTCTGCTGCTGAAAAACAGCCAGGACAGCACCCCGGTTACAGTCAAAAATTATAAAACCGTCACTGCATCCGGGAAGATCCTGAACAGCGCCTCAACCATTTACTACAGTGATGAAGGGGTACCGTTAATGGCCTTTTGCATCAATGTCGATACCTCCCCTTATGAGCAAATGCGCAAGTACCTGGACGCGATAGCGGTCAGCCCGCTTGCAGAGACGGACCCGCAGGATATGAACCTGGGAGGTATCATCGAGCAGTCAATCCAGGAAATTATTGATAAGCATTCGGTCCCGGGTAAAAAAGTCCAGAAAGCACAGCGGCTTAAAATTGTTGCGGAAATGCATGCTAAAGGCATTTTCAAAATGCGAGGCGGTGTCCAGCACGCGGCGCAGGCCCTGGGAGTGACCCGCTATACGGTCTATAACGATCTTGAGGTGATGGGTGAAAAATAACAGCCACCGGCGCATCCCGTTTTACCAGGTTGACGCCTTCTCTGACGGCCCCTTTACCGGCAACCCAGCAGCAGTCTGCCTGCTGGACGCCTGGCCAGAAGATTCTGTTCTCCAGCATATCGCCACAGAAAATAACCTTTCTGAGACTGCGTTCGTGGTTAAACAGGACGACGGTTTCAGGATCCGCTGGTTTACGCCTGCGGTGGAAGTCGATCTCTGCGGCCATGCAACGCTCGCGGCGGCCAGCGTTCTGCTAGGTGACGAAAGTGCTGGCGACAGCATTCGCTTCTTCTCGCGCAGCGGTGAACTGACGGTGACCTCAAACGGCGGCAAATTCACGCTCGATTTTCCACAGTCCATCCCCTCTCTCATTGAGGCTCCGCAGGGGTTGCTTAGCGCGCTGGGGCTCGAAGAAGGGACAGGCGAAATCTGGCAAGCCGCCGATCTCATCGTGGTGATTGATGACGAAGCGCAGTTAGACACCCTTAACCCTGACTTTGCCGCCCTCAATACTTTTAACACGCGTGGCGTGGTCGTTACCGCTGCATCACGCACCTATGATTTTCGTTCTCGCTGGTTTGGCCCTCAGGTAGGTGTGGACGAAGATCCGGTGACGGGCTCCGCACATACCTTTCTGGCACCGCTGTGGAGTGAAAAGCTGGGCAAGAAAACGCTGCATGCCCAACAGGGGGGATGCCGTAAAGGAGAGCTGATTTGCCATATTAAGGATAACGGGCGTATCGCGCTGACGGGTGAAGCATGTCTGATTATTGAAGGGACCTTTATTCTGTAAGCACACGGATGTGTGTTTAATTTCTTACCTTTAAATTATTCATTTCCGGGAGGTGAACACACGGCATCGGTTTTATTGTAATCCCTACGTATTATTTTATTTTGTGAGAATAATTCAATGACGTTATCCAAAAGCGTTACCGCACTGATTGCGGCGGTATCCATTGAAGTGATTGCCACAACATTATTATCGCTCTCAAACAGTTTTCAGCGTCCTGCTGTGGGAACCGCTGCGATAATATGCTACGGAATCAGTTATTATTTTTTATCCCTCGCATTACGCAGAATTCATATTGGCGTGGCGTACGCAATTTGGTCTGCGTTCGGCATATTCAGCATTAGCTATATTCAGACGCGTATTTTTCATTTTACGCTCGGGCAGAATGCATGGATGGGTTTATGCCTGGTCATCAGTGGAATAATCATATTAAACCTGGCGATTAAGCAAAATAAATAACACAGCGAACAATTATGTTTACTCTATTAACCTATCTGTTTTGGCTGATTATTTCAGTCACGATGGAAGTTATCGGCACGCTTCTGCTACCTAAAACGGATAATTTTAAAAATATCCCGCTAACCATTCAATGTCTGGTGTGCTACGTCATTTCATTTTATGCCCTGTCGATGCTTATGGGAGCCATTTCACCCGTGGCGGCCTACGCCCTCTGGTCAGGTATGGGGATAGTCATGATTACGCTTATGAGCAGCCTGTTTTACCAGTTGCGCAGCAGCATTCTCGAAAAAGTTGGGATCTGCTGCATTGTGGCAGGACTGATCGTCATCGCCATTTGAGGAGAGACAGCATGAACACAGAACATCTTTCCCTGCGAGTGATACAGCTTCGTGATAAGTACCTGCAGGCAAAGCCTTTTGTCTCTGCACACCGGGCCGTCAGCGTCACCGAAGTGTATAAAGAAAACCCCGGGATGGATAACACCCTGTTAAGGGCGCTGGCCTTCCGCCGCGCCTGTGAAAAGGCTCCCCTGTACGTGGCCGATAATGAACTGATCGTCAGCCATCCGGCCGGGGGCGCACGGGGCGGCGAAGTCTCGCCTGAAATAAGCTGGCGCTGGGTGGCCGGAGAGCTGGATAACCTCCCCCATCGCGCGCAGGACCCGTACCAGATTGATGATGAAACACGGCGTTTGCTGCGGGAAGAGGTGTTTCCTTACTGGGAAGGTCGCTCGCTGGACGAGATGGCGCAAACCCGGCTCACGACGCTCGGGCTGTGGGAGTGGTGCCACGACGACGGGATCTGCGATGTCACCATCAAAACCCAAAACGGCGGTGGCGACTCCTGCCCGGGCTACGACACGCTCCTGCTTGGCAAAGGCATAAAAGGGATTCGGGACGAAGCATCGGCACGTCTGGCTACACTCGATCCGACTTCGCCCGACTATAGCGACGCCTTTAATTTTTACACCGCCATGCTGCATACCTGCGACGGTGTAGTGACCTATGCACAACGCTACTCGCGCTACCTGGCGCAGCTTGCCGAAACGGAAAATGACCCTCTGCGCAGGGACGAACTGCTGCAGCTTGCCGACATTTGTCGTCACGTACCGGAACATCCGCCGCGCCATTTTCACGATGCGCTGCAGGCTATCTGGTTCGTTCACTCTCTCTTTATGCTGGAGGAGAACCAGACCGGCATCTCTCTTGGCCGCGTCGATCAATATCTCTGGCCGCTGCTGGCGCGCGATCTCAACGACGGTACGCTCACCCGGCAGCAGGCAGAAGAGCTGCTCTGCTGCTGGATGATCAAAATGGCCGAAACCCTGTGGATCTGCAGTGAACCGACGGCCATGTATTTTGCGGGTTACCAGCCTTTTATCAATCTTGTGGTGGGTGGGCAGAAACGCGAAGGCGGCGACGCCACCAACCCACTGACCCTGATGATCATGGACTGCTCGGCACAATTAAAAATCTACCAGCCCGGGCTGGCGGTACGTATCCACAACCAGTCTCCCCAGCCGTTTATGCGCAAAGTGGTCGACGTCGTGCGCAGCGGGATGGGATTCCCGGCCTGCCACTTTGACGATGCGCATATCAGAATGATGCTACATAAAGGCTTCAGCTACGAAGACGCCCGCGACTACTGTCTGATGGGCTGCGTCGAGCCGCAAAAGTCAGGAAAAATGTACCAGTGGACCTCGGTGGGTTACACCACCTTTACGGCCGCCATCGAGCTGGCGCTGCGCAACGGCCATAATCGTGCCGGAAAGCCGTGCGGCCCGGCAACCGGCGATGTGACGCAATTTACCACGTATGAAGAGGTAGAACAGGCGGTGCGAAGCCAGCTCTCCGCCATCGTTCGCAACGCGGCACAGGCCACGCGGGTTGTGCAAAAACTGCACGCCGAGCATGCCCGTAAGCCCCTGATGTCATGCTTTATCGACGGGTGTATGGCGACGGCAAAAGATGTCACCCAGGGCGGCGCCTCCCTGAATGCCGGACCGGGCCTGATTTGGACCGGCCTCGCCGACTGCGTGAACTCGCTGATGGCGATCAAAACTCTGGTCTATGAAACCTCCCGCTTCACGTTGCCGGAGATCGTAGAAGCACTCGACCACAATTTTGTCGGCTACGACGAGATCCAGACCGCCTGTCTGCGGGCACCGAAGTACGGTAACGACATTCTGGCCGTGGACGAGATCGCACGGGAGCTGGTGCGTTTTCTTGAGCAGGAGCACCGCCGGTACCGGATGCTGTATGCGCCGTTCGCCTTCGGCACGCTCTCTATCTCCAATAACACGCCGTTCGGGCTTATCACCGGCGCACTGCCCTCCGGGCGTCTGGCAGGTAAACCGCTCGCAGACGGGATAAGCCCGGCTCAGCAAACGGATTACCTCGGCCCTACCGCCATTATTAACTCCGTCAGCCGGATTAACGTTGAAGAGATGGACATTGGCATGGTGCATAACATCAAGCTGATGTACGGCATGCTG
Organism: Enterobacter sp. SENG-6; assembly: GCF_001605945.1. Lineage (NCBI taxonomy): Bacteria > Pseudomonadati > Pseudomonadota > Gammaproteobacteria > Enterobacterales > Enterobacteriaceae > Enterobacter > Enterobacter sp. SENG-6. The sequence goes on along the minus strand of NZ_LOMM01000022.1, from coordinate 7,079 downwards.
GAAACGACTGAGGGGCAGAACAGCCTGATCCACCTGCTGCGCACCGCCAGCGTTCTGGGAAATGCCCAGCTGCAGTTCAGCTACGTGGACGATGAGACGCTGCGTAAGGCCCAGCAAAATCCCGCCGACTATCGCAACCTGATGATTCGGGTAGCGGGATACAGCGCGTTCTTCGTTGAATTAAGTAAAGAGGTCCAGGATGAGATTATCAGCAGAACCACTCAGCGATCCTTCTGATCAGGTGTCCGGCTGGATCTCCAACATTCAGCGGTTTTCGTTACATGATGGGCCAGGGATCCGCAGTATTGTCTTTTTCAAAGGTTGCCAGATGCGCTGCGCCTGGTGCGCCAACCCGGAGGGAATAACCCCCGGCAGGGAGCTCTTTTATCACGCTGACCGCTGCCTGCACTGCGGCAAATGCGCGGCGTTGTGCCCGACAGGGCTTCATCGGCGGATGGAGAATATTCACATCCTGGAACGCGACCGCAGCTGTACAGGCTGTGGCCTGTGCGAAGCACACTGCCCCACCGCCGCGATAGGCGTAATTGGTGAACATGTTAGCGCAGGGACGGTCTTTGAACGGGTGATGGCGGACGAGATTTGGTTCCGGCAGTCCGGCGGCGGCGTCACGCTGAGCGGCGGCGAAGTGGCTACCCAGCCCAATTTTGCCCGGGCGCTTATTGATCGACTGAAGACCGAGGATATTCATATCACCCTTGAAACCGCTGGCTATGCCTCCTGGCATGCGCTTCATCAGGCTTCCGCTGGCTGCAATCTGATTATGTACGATTTAAAAAGTGCAGACGACACGCTGCATAAACGTTTTACCGGCGTCAGCAATAAAACGATTGTCCGCAATCTTGCCCGGTTATTACAGGGAGATCAGCAGATCATTATCCGCATCCCGGTGATCCCTGGATTTAATGACGCACCGGATCAGGCGGCGAAGTTACTGGCGTTAATTGCTTCACTGACCCACGGACGGCGCAATTTTCTGGGTGTCGAGTTATTGCCCTACCACCGCTTCGGGACAGGGAAATATAAATTACTCAGCAGGGATTACGGCTGGAATTGCCATTCCGCCAATGTCGATCGCTTCCTGCATATTGCCGGGCACTATCACCTGACGGTGAACGTCTCGGGTACGCTGGCTGGATAACGGAGAGAAAAGAATGTTAACGAAACCCCATGACAAACAGGAAAAAGTTGTCACGCCACTTGAACGCCGCGCCGTCATAGGCTCGCTCATTTTTATATTCATAATCTATGCAGTGTTACTGATGACTCAATTTTAATGACTGGATTATCAGTAACGCCTTTCGGCCCGTCGTGGCTTTTTTAAATCAGGTATGAAGATGAAGAAGTTAGTTGCAGTTTTTAGCCTGGTATTTCTGTCACTTACCCTTGCAGGATGTTCAAGTGACTATGTCTTACAGAAGAAAAATGGTGAGATGATTATTACGCATGGAAAACCAGAAGTTGATGATGATAACGGTTTAATTACCTATGAAGATGTTGCCGGAAATGAACATGCCATCAACCGCGACCAAATTGTTCAGATGATCGAGAAATAACCCCTGCGGGAATGATGTGGATCGCCTGAACAGGCAACCATTTTACCCTCTTCTCTTCAGGGAAGAGGGTCAGAATGCACGAAACGCCACCCGGCAACAGATTACTTCAGCAGCTTAACCGTAGCGTCGATATCGATTTCATCTTCGGTAAAGATCAGCGTGGTGTTCTGGAAGGTGGTGATCGCCAGCTTCTTCACCGTGCGCATTTCGCCCGGCTTTTTGTCGGTTTTCGGTTTGATGTTATTCATCAGCAGCCCGACAGACAGCACCGCGTTCTCTTTGTCGATGCCCGTATCCGCAGGCTCTTCTTCGCTAAACACCACGAAGGATTTGATGGAGGTGAGCTTAACGCGCTCGCCTGCAATATAGAGGTGCTTACTTTCCGGGATCACCTTCACCGCATAGGCGGAAAGGCCTTTGTTATTGGTGGTTGGCTCAAAAGTCACCGCCGCATCTTTCTTGATCAGATCAGGGTTGGCGACCTTAATCACATGAAAATAGCGGTTGTCACCGTTTTCATCTTTGATAAATCCAAAGCCTTTATCTTTAAACCACGTTGTGATTGTACCGTTCATCGCTGTTACCGCCTGTCAAATCGTCATGACTAAAGTTTTGCAGCGCGCAGTGTAATGCACAATCGCGGAGGAGACAAAAAAAAGCCCCTGCACGGGGGCAGGGGAAAACTCATGTCAGAGCTTATTAGTATTACGTTTTTAGTTGAACACCATCCCACCATCGATTAACAGAGACTGGCCGGTCATGTAGTCGGAATCTGGCCCGGCGAGATACGAAACGCAGGCGGCGACATCTTCCGGTTCGGACAGGCGGCCAAGCGTAATACGTTTGGCAAAGGTTTCGGTGCCATAGCCAAGCGGTTTACCTGCCGCCTCTGACACCTGGCGGTCAATCTCCGCCCACATTGGCGTTTTCACGATGCCCGGGCAGTAGGCGTTAACGGTGATCCCCAGCGGCGCGAGATCCCGTGCTGCGGTCTGGGTTAAGCCACGAACCGCGAATTTACTGGAGCTGTATACCGCCAGTTCGGGGTTACCGGTATGGCCCGCCTGGGAGCAGGCGTTGATGATCTTGCCGCCGTGTCCCTCTTTACGAAACGCGTCAATCGCGGCCTGCATGCCCCAGATCACCCCTTTGACGTTGATGTTGTAGACCTTGTCGACAATCTCCGGCGTGATGGATTCGATGGGCGTAGACGGCGCAATCCCGGCATTATTCACAATCACGTTGAAACCACCCAGCGCGGTGCGGGCTTTCTCAACCGCCGCAAACACCTGGTCGCGGTCAGAGACATCCACCTTCACGGCGATGGCATTACCGCCGTTACGGATGATTTCATCGGCAACGGCTCGCGCCGTCTCATCGTTATAGTCGGCGATAGCGACAGCAAAGCCATCTTTGACCAGGCGCAGCGCAATCGCTTTACCAATCCCCTGGCCTGAGCCGGTTACGAGAGCAACTTTTTGCATTTCTCTGTCCTTATAGTGAGTCACAAAATCTGGCTGAGATGGAGCTGGCCCATCAGCAGCGGGTTATCGCTGTAGTCGACGGGAATAGCCACCACGGCCGGGCCATTCACATCCATCGCCGCACGCAGCGTCGGTTCAAGGGCATCGGCGCTCTCCACGGCAAAACCCCTGGCGCCAAAGGCATCGGCATAGGCTTTGAAATCGACCGGGCCGAACTCCACGCCGGAAAGGCGCTGGTATTTTTTCTCTTCCTGAATGGCGACCATGTTGTAGCCGTTATCCACCCAGATGATGTGCAGCACGTTGGCATTAAGACGCACGGCGGTTTCCAGCTCCATGCTTGACTGCAGGAAGCCGCCGTCGCCGGACACCGAGACCACTTTGCGCCCGGGGTTGACCAGCCACGCGCCAATAGCCCACGGCAGCGCAACGCCCATGGTCTGCTGACCGTTGGAGATCATCACCTGACGCGCCCGGAAGCTGTAGAGGTAGCGGGCGATCCAGATGTGGAAGCTGCCCATGTCGACGGTCAGGGTCACGTCGTTATTCACGATGTCCTGCATGGCCCGCACGATACGCAGCGGATGCAGGGCAAACTGGTTGAGCGAGGCACCGCGGCGATCGAGCAGATCGCGCTGATGCTGGCGATCGACCAGGATCTCTGACGCACGCTGGCTCAGCTCCAGCTTGTGATCGATCCGGTTAGCGAGCAGGTTCAGCGTTTCGGCGATATCCCCCACCAGCTCCAGATCCGGTACATAATTGCGTTCTTCATAGGCCGGCAGCACGTCAATGTGCACCAGCGTGGCGTCGCCGCTGTTCCACATGGAAGGCTCATACTCCACCGGGCTGTAGCCGATGCAGATAATCAGATCCGCCAGATGCAGCAGCCTGTCGCCCGCCTGGTTATTGAACAGACCGACGCGTCCGGCAAAGCGGGTGAAGTGCTCCTGGTTCACCGCCCCGGCGGCCTGATAGGTGCTGGTGACCGGAATACGGCTTTTCTCCAGCAGCTTACGCAGCGCCGCGCTGTTGGCAGGCTGGCTCGCCATCAGCCCCAGCAGGATCACCGGGTTTTTGGCTTTGTCGATGAGCTTCGCCACATCGTTAATGGCCGATTCGGGAGCCGGGCCCATCAGCGCCGGCCCGCTGGCCGGTAAAATCGCGCCCGTGGCGGGCTGGTCAACAATATCCTGCGGCAGGCTGACGAACGCGCCCCCCGGCCTGCCGTGCTCGGCGGCACGAAACGCGTTCGATACCACCTCAGCAATCGCATCCGGAGAGCTGACTTCCACTGCGTATTTGGTGACCGGGCTGAACATGGCAACCGTGTCCATGCTCTGGTGCACCAGTTTGGCTTTATCCGCCCGCTTCACCGCTCCGCCCAGCGCCACCACCGGGTCGCCTTCGCTGTTGGCGGTGGCAATGCCGGTGATCAGGTTCGAACAGCCCGGCCCGGAGGTAACCAGCGCCACCCCTGCCTTGCCGGTTAGACGCCCTACCGCCGCCGCCATGAACGCCGCATTCGCCTCGTGGCGTACCGGGATGATTTCGATGGACGAATCCAGCAGGGAGTCAAAGACTTTGTCGATTTTCGCCCCCGGGATCCCGAACACCTGCTTCACGCCCTGCGCTTCCAGCTGGCCGACAACCATATCGGCGCCGTGCGCCCACTGACGTGACTGTTTCTCACTGTTCACGGTAGTTCTCCTGTTAGTTTTCGACGGAACGGATCGCTGCATCAAGATTGCTGGGGTGAAGGTTGGCCTGTAAAAACGCGCTGTCGGCGGGCAGGTCAATCATTAGCTTGTGTATTTCGCCAAAGGTGAGCACGCCGCTCTCCAGCTGGTAATCCAGCAGATGTCCCCCGCCCTGACGGTCGTCGGTAATGAAATGTTCGTGATAGCCGGCCACGTTGATGCCCTGCATATGCTGCGGTGTGCGGAACCCAACCAGCACCCCTTCGCGCTGGTTAAAACGGAACACCGGCTGGTCGTCCAGCACGTCGGTCATCGCGCGGTATGGCGGCGTCTGACGCGGTACAGTACGGGTGTGGGCGTGGCGGAAGTTGCCGTCGATGCGCAGCGCGCAGAACAGGTTATCCGAGGGAATTTGCTGGTCGATCACGTCGTGGATCTGCTGACGGCTGACCGGCGCATCAAAGGTTTTGCGGTACTGCGGCTGGAACCAGGTCATCACCGCGAACGGCGTTTTCTGCTCTGGCTTCGCGGCGCGTGCGCTGCCGTCGGCGCGCAGCTGGTACACCTGGCTGCTGAAGGCAATCATTTCACCATCCAGCTCGTTGAAGGTGCCCAGACCAAAATCACCGTGTGCCAGCAGATCGGCGATGGTGGTGTCCCCCTCGTAGACGCCGCTTAGCAGGGCGCTCATTAGCGATGTCTGATAGATCACGCTGTCAGGATGTTTAGCGGAGAACCCGCGCAGGGTCTCGCATAAGCTCGCCTCACAGTCGCAGGCAGATGAGTGCATCATCATGCTCGTCCTCTTCAACTTTATTTATAAAGGTTAAATAAATGTTGACCCGATTCAGCAGAGAGTTCCAATATAGAATCCATGCTGGTTTGAGACGTTTTAGATATGGAACTTCGTTATCTGCGGTATTTTGTCGCGGTTGCACGCGAGCGACACTTCACCAAGGCGGCCAAAGCGCTGGGTATTTCACAGCCTCCTCTGAGTCAGCAGATCAAACGGCTCGAAGAGGAAGTGGGCACGCCGCTGTTCAGGCGTCTGACGAGAGGTGTGGAGCTAACCGAAGCGGGAGAAGCCTTCTACGAGGATGCCTGTAAGATCCTGGCGCTGAGCGACGCCGCGCTGGAGAAAGCCCGCGGCATCGCGCGCGGTCTGAACGGTAACCTGTCGATTGGCATCACCAGTTCAGATGCTTTTCATCCCAAAATTTTCGCGCTCATTCGTCAGTTTCAGGTACAGAACATGGCGGTGCAGGTACACCAGGTGGAGGCCAATATGTCTTCTCTGACGGCGATGCTGGCGGAGGGGGAACTGGATATCGCCTTCGTGCGGCTGCCGTGTGAGAGCAGCAAGGCATTCGAGTTAAAAATCCTCGACCGGGAGCCGATGGTGGTGGCACTGCATCGCGACCATCCGCTCGCAACAAGCGGCGATCTGGTGCTGGAGCAGCTCCGGGATACGCCAGTGGTGTTGTTCCCGCAGGAGGTCGCGCCCGGCCTGTTCGACCGGGTTTACAGCTGTTGCGAACGGGCCGGAATAGACGTACAGCACGCGCTGCAGTCGTCTCAACTTTCGTCCTCCCTGAGCATGGTCTCTGCAGGCGGCGGATTCGCGCTGGTGCCGAAATCGATGGCGGCCATCTCTCCGCCGAATGTCACCTACCACGCGCTGAGTTCACCCGAGCTTTATACCGATATCGCGCTCTGCTGGCGGCGCTTTGAACGCTCGCGGACGGTGAAGCGGTTCTTGACGATGATAAGCGAGGAGTAGCGGCCGGTTTGGTTGGTGGTTTTTGTAGGTCGGATAAGGCGTAACCGCCATCCGGCAATGCCCTTCTGGAAGCCGCCTCGCAAACCTGCAAGCAACCTGATGTAATTCAGGGGCATCCCTTTCCTTCCTTTTTTTGCCGCCGTAAAGTGCCTGCGTTGCGGTACATCCGCAACCGGGCGTAGGAACCCGCATAACATGACACGGCAATTATTTTTGTCGCGACGGCGCTCATCCCGTTAAAATACGGTCGCGCTGGCGGAGCAACCGAAAGGTTGGCCGTTATGTCATGTGCGGCATTCCTACCTCCGTCAGCGCTACCACCCCATGAGCGTAGGAACTTATGTGGTGGTCTGGAGTACATTTAAAAAGGAAATCATCACATGACAACTATCCCTTCCCTGTCTTACGCGCTTTCTGAAGAAGGCATTGTTTATCATCATCTCCACCTGCAACATTCCGATGACCTGCCCCCACGATTAGATACAACACTCAGTTAGTAACGTCGGAATCTTCATTCTCAGAATGACCCTTTCTCCAGCCC
>NZ_LOMM01000021.1:1318-66009 GCF_001605945.1 Enterobacter sp. SENG-6 | reverse complement strand
AGGGACAGCTGATAGAAACAGAAGCCACTGGAGCACCTCAAAAACACCATCATACACTAAATCAGTAAGTTGGCACCATTACCTCGCGAATTTATCGATACGGTAAGTCGCAATCTGAATAAAACGATTCTTGTCGATCCGTCCGTTCAGGGCACGGTGTCGGTGAGAACCTATAACGTGCTGTCGGAAGATGAATATTATCAGTTCTTCCTGAGCGTGCTGGATCTCTACGGTCTGTCGGTGATCCCAATGGATAACGGCATGATCAAAGTGGTGCGTTCCAGCGTGGCGCGTACCGCCGGAGTGCCGGTGGCCGACAGCAGAAACCCGGGCAAAGGGGATGAGATCATCACCCGCGTAGTGCGCATGGAGAACGTCCCCGTGCGCGAGCTGGCCCCGCTGCTGCGCCAGCTGAACGATGCCTCGGGGATCGGCAACGTGGTCCATTTTGAACCTTCTAACGTGCTGCTGTTAACCGGGAAAGCCTCGGTGGTGAACCGCCTGGTGGATCTGGTTCAGCGCGTGGACCGTTCCGGTATGCAGCGTCGTGAAATCGTACCGTTGCGCTATGCCTCGGCGAAAGAGCTCTCCGATATGTTGAACAACCTCAACAATGAAGAGCAGAAAGGGCAGAACGCCCCACAGCTGGCGACCAAAGTGGTGGCCGATGATGAAACCAACAGCCTGGTGATCAGCGGCACCGAAGATGCCCGCGCGCGTACCCGCTCGCTGATTGGCCAGCTCGACCGCGAACAGAACAACGAGGGCAATACCCGCGTCTTCTACCTGAAATACGCCAACGCCTCGAAAGTGGTGCCAGTGCTGACCGGTATCGGTGAGCAGCTGAAAGACAAAGCCGGTACCGCGAAAAGCAAAACCGCGACAACCAATAGCGAGCTGAATATCACCGCCGATGAGTCCACCAACTCGCTGGTGATCACCGCTCAGCCAAACGTCATGAACTCGCTGGAGAAGGTGATCGACAAGCTGGATATTCGTCGTCCGCAGGTGCTGGTGGAAGCCATCATTGCGGAAGTGCAGGACGGTAACGGCATGGATCTCGGCGTGCAGTGGACCGGCAAACACGGCGGCGTGCAGTTCGGTTCAACCGGTCTGCCCATTAGCCAGGTCAAAAACGGCACGATCAAAGGGGCCTCCTTTACTGGCCTGGCGACCGGTTTCTTCAACGGTGACTATGGCGCACTGCTGACCGCGCTCTCCACCAGCGGCAAGAACGATATTCTCTCCACGCCAAGCGTGGTGACGCTGGATAACAAAGAAGCGTCGTTCAACGTGGGTCAGGATGTGCCGGTGCTGTCGGGTTCTCAGACCACCAGCGGCGACAACGTCTTTAACTCGGTTGAGCGTAAAACCGTCGGTACCAAGCTGAAGATTGTTCCGCAGATCAACGACGGGGACATGATCCACCTGAAGATCGAGCAGGAGGTCTCCAGCGTTGACGCCAGCGCCACCGAAGACGCCAGCCTCGGCCCAACCTTCAACACCCGTACCATCAACAACGAAGTGATGGTCCACAGTGGCCAGACGGTGGTGCTGGGCGGTCTGATGGAAAACGTCAGCAAACAGAACGTGTCGAAAGTGCCGCTGCTCGGCGATCTGCCGCTGGTGGGACAGCTGTTCCGCTATACGTCGGAGGATACGTCGAAGCGCAACCTGATGGTCTTTATCCATACCACGGTCCTGCGTGATGACGACAACTACAGCGCGGCGACGAAGGAGAAATACGACCAGATCCGCGCCCGTCAACAGCAGCGTCTGGAGGAGAAAAAGCTCGGCATTGTTGAGAACACCGATAACGCCGTCCTGCCTGCCTATCCAAAGCAGGATCACTCCATGCCGGTCGGCGTGAGCGCACCTGCCACCACGCGCAACCCCTTCAAAGAGTAAGGGGAGGTGACGCGTGGATGAACTGACGAAACAGCTTTGCACCAGCGGCTTTGCGAAGGAGAACGGCATCCTTTTCTGGAACGACACGGTCTATATCCGTGACGACGTCCCCGCGTTTGCGCTACTGGAGATGCGCCGGGTACTGGGGCACGCCTTTGTGCCCCAGGCGCTGAGCGCGGAGGCGTTTGATGAGATGCTGGCCAAAATCTGGCAGCAGAACAGCGGCGTTTCGCAGCAGCTGGTAGACGATATGGATGCGGATATCGATCTGATGGCGTTAACCGAGGAGATCCCGGACAACGAAGATCTGCTGGATAACGACGAAAACTCGCCGGTGATCCGCCTGATCAACGCCATTCTCGGCGAAGCGGTGAAAGACGGTGCATCGGATATCCATATCGAAACCTTTGAGCGCACGCTGAGCATCCGTTTTCGCGTTGACGGCGTGCTGCGCCCGGTGCTCCAGCCCGCACGTAAACTGGCCCCGCTGCTGGTCTCGCGTATTAAGGTCATGTCGAAACTCGACATCGCCGAAAAACGTCTGCCGCAGGATGGCCGTATCTCCCTGCGCATTGGCCGCAAGGCGATTGACGTGCGTGTCTCGACCATTCCGTCGCAGTACGGCGAGCGCGTGGTCATGCGTCTGCTCGACAAGAGCAACCTGAAACCGGATATCAACAAGCTCGGACTCATTGATGAAGAGCTGGAAAAACTGAAAGGGCTGATTAACCGCCCGCACGGCATCATCCTGGTCACCGGGCCGACAGGCTCCGGTAAAAGTACCACCCTGTATGCCATTCTGTCGGCCCTGAACGGACATGAACGCAACATTCTGACCGTCGAAGATCCGATTGAGTACGAGCTGGAAGGGGTGGGGCAGACGCAGGTCAACCCGCGCGTGGACATGACCTTTGCCCGCGGCCTGCGCGCCATTTTGCGTCAGGATCCGGACGTGGTGATGATCGGGGAAATTCGTGACGGTGAAACCGCGCAAATCGCGGTGCAGGCGTCGCTCACCGGTCACCTGGTCATGTCTACGCTGCACACCAACAGTGCGGCGGGGGCCATCACCCGTCTGCGGGATATGGGGCTGGAGTCCTTTTTAATTGGTTCGTCGCTACTCGGCGTCATTGCCCAGCGTCTGGTGCGTCGGCTGTGTCCGCACTGCCGTACCACCAGTCCGCTGGATGACAATGAAAAAGCGCTGTTTAGCTTTATGGATAAGCCACCAAAGGCCATCTATCGCGCCGTTGGTTGCGACCAGTGCCGCCAGAGCGGGTATCAGGGACGCGCGGGCATTCACGAGTTTCTGGTGGTCGACAGCGCCATGCGCCGCGCCATTCATGAAGATAAAGATGAGATGTCCATTGAGACCGAGCTGTTCAAACAGGCCTACAGCCTGCGCGAAAACGGGCTGATGAAGGTCATCAGCGGTATCACGTCCCTTGAAGAGGTGATGCGCGTGACCGCCGAGCGTGGAGGCGATGAATAATGGCTTTCTACGCGTGGACTGCGACCGATGCCGCCGGAAAAACCCAGCGCGGCACGCTGCAGGCGGAAGGACCTAAGCAGGTGCGCCAGTCGCTTCGTGAGCAGAAGCTGATGCCGCTCACCATCACCGAAACCCGTGAAAATGCGGCCAGCGCTAAAGCCAAAACCGGCGCCAGACTCTCTGTGCCGGTGCTGTCGATGTTCACCCGTCAGCTGTCAACGCTGGTTAACGCGTCGCTGCCGCTGGAAAGCGCCCTGAAGGCCATTTCAAAGCAGACGGAAGACAAAAAGCTGGCGGCTATGGTGACGGAGATCCGCGAGAAAGTGGTGGAAGGGCATACGCTGTTTGATGCCTTCAGCCAGTTCCCGCGCACCTTCGACAAGCTGTACTGCACGCTGGTGATGGCCGGGGAAAAAACCGGCCACCTCGGCGATGTGCTGGAGAAGCTGGCAGAGTACAACGAGCAGCGCCAGAAGATGAAAAGCAAGCTGACGCAGGCGATGGTCTACCCGATCACCCTGACGGTGGTTGCCGTGGCGGTGATCAGCATCCTGCTGGTGGCGGTGGTGCCGCAGGTCATCGAGCAGTTCGTGCACATGAAACAGCAGTTGCCGATCACCACCCGTACGCTGATTGCGGTGAGCGATTTTCTGCAGGCGTACGGGATCTACATTGCCGGAGGGCTGTTCGGCGCAATCGTGGGCTTTAAGACGTGGGTGAAGAAAACCACAAACCGCTTTCGCTGGCACAGCTGGCTGGTGAATGGCTCGCCGATCAAAAAGCTGGTCTGCGCCATCAACAGCGCCCGCTATATCCGCACGCTCAGCATTCTGCAGGCCAGTAGCGTCCCGCTACTGGAGGGGATGTATATCGCGATGGACGGGATCGAAAACCTCTATGCCCGGCAGGTGCTGGAGCAGGCGGCGGATACCGTACGTCAGGGCGCTTCTCTGTATAACGCGCTGGACCAGGCGAAACTCTTTCCGCCGACCATGCTGTACATGATTGCCTCCGGCGAAGAGAGCGGGGAATTAGGTTCATTAATGGATCGCGCCGCGGAAAACCAGGAATCGGCATTACAGCATCGAATTACGTTAACGCTGTCGGTATTTGAACCGGCACTGGTGGTGACAATGGCGACAGTGGTTTTATTTATCGTGCTGTCAATACTACAACCGCTTCTTCAGCTCAATAATATGGTGGGTTAAATATGTCTTTAAAACGAAATAGCCTGAAAGGTCAGGCCGGTTTTACCTTGCTCGAATTAATGGTGGTGATCGTTATTCTCGGTGTGCTCGCCAGTATGGTGGTACCAAATTTAATGGGGAATAAAGAAAAAGCCGATGCCCAGAAAGCAACCAGCGATATTGTGGCGCTGGAAGGTTCGCTGGATATGTACAAGCTGGATAACCACCGTTACCCCACGACGGAGCAGGGGTTGCAGGCGCTGGTCACCAAACCTGATATCGCGCCTATCCCGAAAAACTACCGTGATGATGGCTATATTCGCCGCCTGCCGGAAGATCCGTGGGGCAATGATTATATTCTGGTTAGCCCGGGCGAACATGGCGCAGTGGATGTTTTCTCTGCGGGCCCGGATGCCGAAGCGAATACCGCGGATGATATTACCAACTGGTCTTTAGATAAAAAAGAGAAGTAATGAATAAGCAACGTGGGTTTACCTTACTGGAAATTATTCTGGCGCTGGTGATATTTGCCTCCTGCGCCATGATGGTGGTGTCGACAATCCCCTCGCGCAGCGGCGCGGATATTTTCGGTCAGCAGTTAAAAGCCCTCGTTGAATATGGTTCAGACCGTGCGGTAATGGACGGAAATATCGTTGGGCTGGTGATCACCACCTCAGAATATCAGCTGGTGACCTGGGCCGAAAAAGAGGGCGAACGTCACTGGGAACCCTTAACCGCCGGGCGCATTGTCACCCACGGCCAGTTCCCGGAAGAGATGCACGTGTCGCTGTCACCGCAGCGCATTGCTGCCACAACCGACGCCACGCCGCAGATTGTCTTTTTGCCGGACGGGGAGATAAGCCGCTTCACGCTGTCCCTGCAGAGTTTCGATAAAAAGCAGCGCTTTCGCGTGGTATCGCAGGGGGCATCACCGGTTTCGGTAGAGAACGATGACTAAACGCAAAGAACAGGGGATGACCCTGCTGGAAGTGATGGTCGCTCTGGTCATCTTCTCCACCGCCGCGCTGGCGCTGATGAACTCCGTCTCGCTGAACGTGCGCTTTACCCATGGCCTGGCCGATTCGCTGCAGGCGAGCTGGGTGGCGGAAAACCAGCTGGCGGAAGCAAAGCTGAGCAACACGCCGTTCCCGGATGCCCTGCAGACAGGGACAGAAATCATGGGGGGGCGAAGCTGGATCTGGCGCAAGCAGCGGGTGAAAACCGCCGAAAATCGCTTTGCCGATGAAGTGCAGGTGTACGCCGAAGATGATGAAGACAAACCGGTGTTGAGCCTGCAGATACCGGAACCCGGAGAGGTGAAATGAGCAAGCACATTCAGCGTCAGCAGGGCTTTACGCTGCTGGAGATTATGATTGCGCTGACCATCTTCGCGGTTATCAGCACGCTTGCCTGGCAAATTCTGGACGGGGCGATGCGCACCTCGAACGCCACCGACGTGGCGGCGACTCAACTCAACCAGCTTCAGCGCGCCTATAACCTGCTGGAGCGGGATTTCTTTCAGCTTCAGGCACGCGCGCCACGCAACGAGCCTGACGTATTTGTCCAGCACGACGATGCGCTGGAGTTGACCACGCTGAACGGCGTGAGCGGTCAGGTCCAGCTGGAGCGCGTGCGCTGGCGGCTTGAGGACAAAAAACTGTGGCGCGATATCTGGCCGGTTATCGACAGCCCTGCCGATGTGAAGCCGGAAGAGGTGCCGATCCTCAGCGATGTCAAAGAGATGACGTGGCGCTTCTGGAAAGAGGGTTGGCAGAACAAATGGACCGACACGGCGCATCAGCCGGACGGCGTAGAGCTTCTGCTGACCATGGAGAATGGCGATACCTGGCGCTGGGTATTTACCACGCCGGGTGATATGCCGGTCGCCCCGGCGGCTCCAGCAGAACAAACGCCTGCGCCATCGGGGGATGCGGCCACGCCAGCGCAGCCACAACCGCAGCCGGTGCCCGCTCCGTCAGGAGAGAACAAATGAGCGGAAAATCGGTTCGAAAACAGCGCGGTGTCGCGCTGCTGGTGGTGCTAATTTTGCTGGTCATGATGTCGGCGCTGGCGGCCAAAATCAGCCAGCAGTTCTGCCGCAATCTGCAGAAAACCCGTTATCAGGTAAGCCAGCAGCAGCTGCGCTGGGCCATTCAGAGCCAGCAAAAAACCATTGAAGGTCTGCTTCAGACCTACGCCAGCGGTGACAGCCAGGGGCTGTCGCCCAAAGGGGAGTGGACAGAGCCGGTGGAGACAGAGGGTGAACACTACACCGTGGTGAGCCAGATTGAGGATGCCCAGACCTGCTTTAACGTCAATAACCTGCTGGCGGCCGATCCGACCCCCGCGGTACAGACCGCAGGGGCGTTGCCGGAAAAACCGGTCAAAGCGCGCATCGTTGAGCAGCTTCTGACCGACAGCGGCATTTCTGCCGGTGACGCAGAAGAGATTTACCAGCAGCTGATGGACTATCTCGACGGTGATACCACAACGGCCAAAGAGGGGCTGGAGTCGGATGCCTGGGCGGGCGTAGAGCCTGCGCGGCTGCTTGCGAATCAGATGATGCGCACCCCGGGCGAGCTAAAGCTGCTGCCCGCGTTTCCGGTGGCGGCCTACGGCAAGGTCAGTAAAGTGCTGTGCGCTTTACCCGACACCGCCAGCAAGGTGGATGTCAACACCCTGACCGAAGAACAGGCACCGCTATTGGCAGCCCTGTTTATCGGCTCGCTGAGCGAGGACGAGGCCGCCCGTCTGATCGCCTCCCGCCCGGAAGAGGGCTGGGAGTCGATGGAGGCATTCCAGAAAGAGCTTGAGACAAATTATCCGCAGACCAAAGACGCCCTCAAGCAGGTTCAGGCGTTTCTTGCGGTGAACAGTCACTATTTCCGGGTCAACAGTACCGGCAATACCGATGATTTAACGCTGCGCGTCGTCAGCCAGCTTCATGTTGATAATGAAGCCGGGAAGGTGATTACCTGGCAACGTCGCTACCGAATGGTTGAATAACACAAGACGAATTCTATGAAACAGGTGCTTTTTATTCGTCCCGACACGCATGAGGACGGGAACATAATGTGGTGCGAGTCCGGTAGCGACCAGGTGGAACAGCGTCAGGGCGGGGCGTCACTGGCGGCGCTTGCCGGTCACGCGTTAGCCACACGCGTTTGCCTGCTACTGCCGGCCAGCGAAATGATCTTCCGTCGCTTCACGTTGCCCAAAAAAGGCAGCGTTGAGTTCTCCTGGCTGGCTGAAGAGACGCTGATTGGCGATGTGGACACGCTTCACTGGACGGTGCTCAACAAGAAGGGGCGGGAAGTGGATGCGGTGGCCATTGATGCGGCGCGTCTGCAGTACTGGCTGGAGCGCTGTGCCGATGCCGGGCTGACGGTGGTGCAGGTGCTGCCCGATGCGATCCTTCTGCCGGTAACCGAAGGCGGCAGCACGCTGGTCTCCACCGACAACGGCTACTGGATGCGCTATTCGCCGTTTGGCGCCTGTGAAACCGACGCCGCCCTGTTGCCGCTGCTGTTGAGTCAGCAGTGCGCCGGTAACCTCGTCTGTTACGGCGATGCGCCAGCGGACGTGCAGATGGATGAGCAACGGGCCTGGCAGCATCCGCTGGTGCTGATCCAGCCGCAGTGGAAAAGCTGCAAAGCAAACCTGCTGCACGGCGTTTTTAGCGCCACGGGTGCACAGACCGGTTTCCGTTATGCGAAACCGGCCCTTGCCGCCATGGCGGTGCTGAGTCTCGGGCTGCTGGTTGGCCCTCGTATCGGCATGGCATGGATGCTCTCTACCCAGGAAAACCTGGCCCAGCAGCAGATGGTGGAATTGGCCCAGCACTATTTCCCCACGCTGCGCCAGACCACCAACCTGAAGTACCACTTCGGGCAGAACATCAAGAAAGAGAAGAAAGGGATCTTTCTTCAACTGGACGCACTGGAGCAGATCAAGCAATCGCTCCCGGCGGTCGAACTGAGTGAAGTGGGATACGACGACACCCAGAATCAGCTCACGCTGAACATCCGTTCGATGGATCCCACGGCGTTGCAGGCGTTCGTCAATAAGGCGAGTGATACCTTCGACTTTACGCTGCAGCCGGTCTCCAGTGAAGCGCCTTATACCGCTATCATCACAGGGAAATATAAATGAAAGAGAAAATTGGACAATTAAAAGCACGCTATTTGCGTTACAGCCCGCGCGAACGAACGCTGATTAAACTCTGTGGCTCGGCGCTCTGTTGCGCCATTATCTGGTACGGTGTAATGACCCCGCTGGATAATATTATTAAAAATGAGAAAAGCACGCTGCAAAAACAGAAACAGACCCTGAACTGGATGCGTGCAGAAATTAATAAAAATCACCTTCAGGCGAAAGTATTAAAAACCAGTAACCCGAGAAGCGTGGTGGAAGAGAGCGCCAAAGAGATCCACGTTGCGCTGAGTAATATCCAGCAGGACGGGCAAACCCTGACGTTTAATATTGATCGGGTCAACGTCTATGAACTGAAAAACTGGCTTCGGGAGGTGAATTTAACCACCGGGGTTCGTCTGGAGAAAATGGATCTCACGCCGGTTGATCACCTTAGCGATGTAAAGGCCCAGATTAAGCTCTCCTGGGCGAAAGTGGCATGAACTCGCTGACGCTGCTTCAGGGCAGCCAGATGCCCGCCCTTTGCCTGCTCAGCGGCACGCTTGGCGGCATTATCGGCAGCTTTCTGGGGGTGGTGGTCGAACGCATTCCCCCGCTCATTAAAGAGGAGGAGGGTGCCGGAAACCTGCTGTTTCCGGCCTCCCACTGTCCAGCATGCTCCCACACGCTCGCCTGGTGGGAAAATATCCCGGTTCTGAGCTGGTGTTGCCTGCGTGGGCGCTGCCGCTGCTGCCAGACCGCGATCCCGCTGCGTCTGCTGTTGCTTGAACTTTCCAGCGCCCTGTTTTTTGCCCTGACGGCGGCGTACGCCCCGTCTGCGGCTGCATTGATGTCGCTGTGGGTGCTCTGGTGTGGACTGCTGCCGCTGGCGGCGATAGACGCAAAACACATGCTGCTGCCGGACTGCCTGACGCAGCCGCTGCTGTGGGCGGGCCTGCTGAATCATGCGCTTTTTCATACCATACCTTTGTCGGATGCCCTGTTTGGCGCGGCGGCGGGCTACCTGTCGCTGTGGCTTCTCTACTGGGCCTTTCGCCTGACAACAGGACGCGAGGGATTGGGCTACGGTGATTTTAAGCTGCTGGCTGCGCTGGGCGCGTGGTGCGGCTGGCAGGCGTTACCTTCGTTATTGCTCGCGGCGGCATTAAGCGGTATCGCACTGTATTTTGTTTTTTATAAAGCGGTTAAAGAAAATAGCGTTATTCCGTTTGGCCCTCTGTTGTCACTCACCGGTTTGGTTATTTTTATTCTGCAGACCTTGCAATTCACATTCTGATTTACGCGGTCAAGTTTTTTTTGAAATTTTTTCGCTGAGGGAATGAAAGGACGTCAACTCATTCCCGGAGTATTGTAAGAAACATAAGCTGTAAGGATTGCCGCTCATGTCTTTTTATGGAGGGTATATTAGCACTATACATGGTTAGTAAAATTAAATTGGGTTTGTGGTTTTAATTAAATAGCTTATTCAGTACTCGCCCATGTTATATGGAATACATGGTCCTTTTCATTTATCAAAAATAAGATTATCAGGAATTAATAATGAAATTTATGAAGCCAACCTATCTGGCACTCTTTGTCGCAGCCGTTTCCGGCTCTGCGTTCGCCGCAGCGCCAGGTACGCCTTCAATCAGCAGCGGTAACGATAAATTTGCCATCGTTGAAGTGGACCAGGCCGTAGTGGACTACGGTAATCTTGTTAAGGTTCATAACGACGGTGTCGACGTAAAAGTCGAGTGGAACGTCTGGAGCGGCGACGCGCCGACCTCCGGTAAAGTGCTGCTGGATGGCAAGACCGTCTGGTCCGGTGCTGCCGGTGCATCCGGTTCTGCCACCTTTAAAGTGAAAAAAGGCGGTCGCTACCAGGAGCAGGTTGAACTCTGTAACAACAGCGGCTGTACCAAAAGCGCAAGCAAGCTGATCATCGTGGCGGATACTGACGGTAGCCACCTCCTGCCGCTGAATGCGCCTCTGCAGGAAAACAACAAAACCTTCGCAAAACATACCGATAAAGTGGTTGCCGCCTACTTCCCTGAGTGGGGCGTTTATGGCCGTGACTTCCCGGTCGATAAAATCCCTGCCGCTAACCTGAACCACATCCTGTACGGCTTCATTCCAATCTGTGGCGGCGACGGCATCAACGACGGTCTGAAAACCGTTGAAAACGGCAACAGCTTCGCCAACCTGCAGAAAGCCTGTGCTGGCCGTCCTGACTACACCGTGGCGATCCACGATCCGTGGGCTGCGCTGCAGAAACCACAGTCCGGCGTATCTAACTGGGACGACCCGTACAAAGGTAACTTCGGCCAGCTGATGGCGCTGAAAAAAGCCCATCCTGACCTGAAAATTCTGCCATCCATTGGCGGCTGGACCATGTCCGATCCGTTCTATCACATGAACGATTCCGCGATCCGTGCACGTTTCGTGGCCTCTGTTAAAGACTTCCTGAAAACCTGGAAATTCTTCGACGGCGTGGATATCGACTGGGAATTCCCGGGCGGCGGCGGTGTGAACGAATCGCTGGGCAACCCGCAGGTGGATAAAGCAACCTACACCGCGCTGATGCACGATCTGCGTACCATGCTGAACGAACTGTCAGCTGAAACCGGACGCACCTATGAACTGACCAGCGCCATCGGTGCCGGTAAAGACAAGATTGAAGACGTGGATTACACCACGGCGCAGCAGTATCTCGATCACATCTTCCTGATGAGCTACGACTTCTACGGCGCGTGGAGCATGACCGATTTGGGCCACCAGGCTGCGCTGCATGCACCAGCATGGCGTCCGGACACCAACTACACCACCGAAAATGGCGTTAACGCGCTGCTGGAGCAGGGCGTACAGCCAGGCAAAATCGTGGTGGGTACCGGCATGTACGGTCGTGGCTGGACTGGCGTTCACGGCTATACCGGCAACAACCCGTTCACCGGTACGGCGACTGACGGCGTGAAAGGCACCTGGGAACCAGGCGTTGTTGACTATCGTCAGATTGTGAACGAGTACAAAGGCAAGCCAGGCTGGGAATATGGCTACGACGCAGATGCTGAAGCGCCATACGTCTTCAACAAATCCACCGGCGAGCTGATCTCTTATGAAGATGCCCGTTCCGCAACGGCAAAAGGTAAGTACGTTCTGGCGAAAAACCTGGGCGGCCTGTTCGCGTGGTCTATCGACTCCGATAACGGCGACATCCTGAACGCGATGAACGAAAGCCTGCTGGGCAGCTCCACGCCAGATCCGGTAGTGACCAACCATGCACCGGTTGCTTCTGCGGCGGATCAAACCGTGACCGGCCCTGCGACCGTGACTCTGGATGGCTCTGCCTCCACCGATCCTGATGGCGATGCGCTGACCTACAAATGGACCCAGATTTCTGGCCCAAGCGTTACCCTGACCAACAGCACCAAAGCGAAAGCGACCTTCTCTGTTGGCGCTGTAACCAGCAACCAGACCCTGGCATTCCGTCTGACCGTGACCGATCCAAAAGGTCTGAGCAGCACCGCTGACGTTCAGGTTGTGAACAAAGCGCCGAAAGCCAACCAGGCCCCTGTGGTTAACCAGATGCAGAACGTCACTCTGGAAGCCGGTCAGACCTACGCCCTGAACGTGCAGGCAGCGGATCCAGACGGCGATGCACTGACCTACGCCTGGAGCGTACCATCTGATATGCACGCGACCGGTACTGATACCTCCAGCGTACAGATCACCGCGCCGGACGTTACAACTGACTCTACCTACACCCTGAGCGTTGTCGTAAGCGACGGTAAAACCAGCGTACAGTCTAACGTACAGGTTACCGTAACGCCGAAAGCCACCCCGGTTGTGCCTGATGAAGACAATACCCCGTCTGACGAAGGCAACACGCCATCCGATGAAGGTAACACCCCATCTGATGAAGGCACTGCAACCGGCAGCTGCGATAACCCGGTAGATGCCAATGCCAGCAAATACGCGGCATGGGAATCCAGCAAAATCTACAACAACGGCGACATGGTCAGCTCCGATAATCTGGTATGGAAAGCGAAGTACTGGACTCAGGGCAACAAACCTGGCTTTAACGCCGATGCATGGGAACTGGTCAGCCAGGTGAAAATGAACTGGCGCTCCGACATGGTCTACAACGGTGGTGACAAGACAACCTATCAAGGTTTCGAGTACCGCGCGAAATGGTGGACAAAAGGTGACAAACCAGGCAACAGCGATGTATGGGTGAAAGAAGGCGCGTCAGCAGACTGCAAATAATCTTCTGAGCTTGAAATTGTGGGTGTGATATCGGCCCACAATCACTGGTCACACCCCGCTTCGGGTGTGGCCAGTACCTTCCAATAATTTAACAGGACGTGTTTGAGGAGAATAAAAAACGGCCACGCAGGTGAAGAATGAAAAGGTTTCTGTTTTTGTTATTGATATTAAGTCATAGCGCATTTGCAAATTGCTGGAATAAAGCGGCGCATTATTATCATATTGATCCGTTTTTACTTTATGCCATCGCGAATGTGGAATCGGGAATGAACCCGTACGCCATTGGCATCAATCATGACGGAACGCGCGATGTCGGATTAATGCAAATCAACAGCTCGCACTTTCCTGAACTTGAACGCAAAGGCATTAATGAAAACCGTCTGATGACAGAGCCCTGCACCTCTATTATGGTCGGCGCCTCTATTTTGTCAGGCATGATTAAGGTTTATGGATACAACTGGGAAGCGGTAGGTGCGTATAACGCCGGGCTTAAAAAAGAAAATTACCCTAAGCGCATGGTCTATGCCCATAAGGTCTGGAAAAAGTATCAGCAGTTAAAATTAGCCGCCCGCGACAGAACCAACTGGTGAGTTTTTTTGTTTTTTGAAGAGTACCCACCCGTATTCTTCAGAAAATGAAAAGCAGCTGTCTGAAGTTTATTTATTAACGGATTAATAAATGAATTTAGATTTATTTAACTTTATCGAAATTAACAGGAATAACCGAGATGAATAAAAGGACATTACTGAGCGTGCTTATTGCCGGTGCCTGCGTAGCGCCGGTGATTGCTCAGGCCACCATGCTGAAGGCGGAAAGCAGTGTGCCTTACACCATGAAAGCCAGCGATCTGGCTAAAAAGGAAAAAGAGCTCACCGATTTCCCACTGATGAAATCCGTGAAGGATACCATCCGTACGCTGGACAACGCTCAGGTCGAGCAGATTGAGCCAGGCCGTGCAGCCAACCCGGTAAACGTGAAACGCGTTGAAGGGATCCTTAAAGAGAGCGACTGGGAATACCTGTTCCCGCTGCGCGCGAAGGATTACAGCTACAGTAACTTCCTGAAAGCCGTGGGTAAATTCCCGGCGCTGTGTGATACCTACAACGATGGCCGCGACAGCGAAGCTATCTGCCGTAAAGAGCTGGCAACCATGTTTGCTCACTTCGCACAGGAAACCGGCGGCCACGAAAGCTGGCGTCCGGAGCCGGAATGGCGTCAGGCACTGGTCTATGTGCGCGAGATGGGCTGGAGCGAAGGCCAGAAGGGCGGCTATAACGGGGAGTGTAACCCGGACGTCTGGCAGGGTCAGACCTGGCCGTGCGGTAAAGACAAAGATGGCGACTTCCTGAGCTACTTTGGCCGCGGCGCTAAGCAGTTGTCCTACAACTACAACTACGGTCCATTCTCTGAAGCAATGTACGGCGATGTCCGCACGCTGCTCGACAAACCTGAGCTGGTGGCCGATACCTGGCTGAACCTGGCGAGCGCCATCTTCTTCTTCGCCTATCCACAGCCGCCAAAACCAAGCATGCTTCAGGTTATCGACGGCACCTGGCAGCCGAACGACCACGATAAAGCCAACGGTCTTGTCCCTGGCTTTGGCGTGACCACCCAGATCATCAACGGCGGCGTAGAGTGCGGTGGCCCGACTGAAATTGCCCAGTCTCAGAACCGTATCAAATACTACAAAGAGTTCGCTAACTACCTGAAAGTCCCTGTACCGGCTGACGAAGTGCTTGGCTGTGCCAACATGAAGCAGTTCGATGAAGGTGGCGCAGGTGCCCTGAAGATCTACTGGGAACAGGACTGGGGATGGAGCGCGGATACCCCAGATGGCAAGACCTACGCTTGCCAGCTGGTGGGTTACCAGACGCCATTTAGCGCGTTCAAAGACGGCGACTACACAAAGTGTGTACAGAAGTTCTTTAACGTGAACATCGTTAACGACGACGGTTCCGCGGTCGTGCCGGATGAAACACCGGCTCCTGCTCCAGCTCCGTCTGAAGATGAGACGCCAGCGCCGACACCAACACCGGATGAAACCCCGGCACCTGTGCCAGACGACATCCCGGCGGTGGTAAACCATGCGCCAGTAGCGCAGATTGCCGGTCCGATCGGTGCGGTTGAAGCCGGTGCGCAGGTCTCCCTGAGCGCAGAAGGCTCTACCGACGAAGATGGCAACAAGCTGACCTACACCTGGCGTTCCCAGGACGGCCAGACCGTTACCGGCGACGATAAAGCGGTAGTGACCTTCAACGCGCCTGAAGCCGCGACGGCGCAGCAGTATGAAATCAGCCTGACCGTCAGCGACGGCGAGCTGAGCAGCACCACCACATACCTGCTGAACGTAAAAGCCAAAGCAGCCACCCCGTCTCAGGACGAAGGCACTTCCGGCTCTTACCCGGCGTGGAGCGCGAACAGCAAGTACAGCGCAGGCGATATCGTGAACCACCACGGTAAACTGTTCCAGTGCAAACCGTTCCCGTACAGCGGCTGGTGTAACAACGCACCAATGTACTATGAACCAGGCGCAGGTCTGGCATGGTCTGAGGCCTGGACGGCTCTGTAAAAGCAAAACGGCAACCTTCGGGTTGCCGTTTTAGTCTTTACGCCCTCTCCCTGTGGAAGAGGGCCGGGGTGAGGGCATCAGGCCGCAGAGTTCTGTTTTTAGCCGGGTGGCGCTGCGCTTACCCGGCCTACATGGGGCAGGGCGCTTACCTGTGCAACTTCCCATGGTCCCGCAGCCACGCCGCGGTGCGCACAATCCCTTCATCCAGGGTCACAATCGGCTTATACCCCAGCTCATTCTCCGCGCGCGAAATATCCAGCGTGAAATCAAAATTCAGCTTCGACACGCCGTAATGCGTCAGCGCAGGCTCTTTGGCGGTTTTGCTGCCAAAACGCTCCATGCTGCGGGCAATCATATCCAGCATGGGATAAGGCACCGAGCGAATGCGGCAGTCGATGTGCAGCTCGTCGATCAGGCGCTGCACAATGGTGCGAAGGCGGCAGGGTTCGCCGTTGGTGATGTTATACGCGCGGCCCGACGCCAGTTTATCGCTGTCCGGCTGGCTCGCCAGCCACATGGCGTACACGGCATTTTCGTAGTAAGTCATGTCCACCAGCGCATCACCGCCGCGCGGCAGCAGCACGCTGCCGTAGTGGTGCATCATCTGCGCCAGGCGCGGAATAAACACTTTATCGTGCGGTCCGAAAAGACTTTGCGGACGCAGGATCGTAAAGCGCGTATGCGGGTTCGACTGCGCCAGCAGGTCGATCACCTCTTCGCTGGCCGCCTTGCTGCGGGCAAACTCACAGGCAAAACGGGCCGGACGGAACGTTTCCTGGATATCCCGGTGGTGGTGGTAGTCGAAGTAGAGCGACGGAGAGGAGATATGAATAAAGTTACGCACGCCCCAGGCAACGGCCCACTCGCCCAGACGGCGCGTGGCGCGCACGTTGGCGAGATCAAAGGCTTCCTGGGTTCCCCACGGAGAGGTAAAACTGGAGCAGTGCACAGGGTGTCGATTCCGGCGAGCATCACTTTCGCCTGAGAGGAGACCAGCTCCGTCAGGTCGGCATGGACAAACTCTGCGCCCATTTTTTGCAGCAGCTTACCCATCGCCTCGTTGCGACCGGTAGCCCTGACGCTAATGCCTTTGTTGCGCAGAAATTCGACCGCATTTCGGCCTAAGCCGCTGGTCGCCCCGGTAACCAGTACCTTCATAACAATCCACTGTGTTGAAAAGAATTTCGTGCGCATTCTTTCGTGAATTACGGCGGGTTGCAATGGGAAAGGTGAAAGAAAGCGAGTTTTATTTAGTTCTTTTCCGTTTTTTGTTCTGCCAGTTGCGCAATCCGTTTTGCCATCCCGCGGAAGATAAACAGATGTGCGGGGATCATCAGTAACCAGTAGAACAGACCGGGCATCCCATGTGGGTGCCACCAGGCGCGGACGTCCAGTTCACGGCAATCGCCTTTGTCTTTCAGCGTGAAGCAGAGCCGTCCCAGCCCTGGCGCTTTCATGCCGAACAGCAGCGCCAGCTGTTTTTCCGGTTCGACGATGATGACTTTCCAGCTGTCGACCGTATCACCCACTTTGAGGTACGGCTGCGCAGGGCGGCCTTTCGCCAGCCGGTGGCCCACCAGCAGATCCATCGCTCCGCGTGTCTGCCAGAGAATATTGCCGAAGAAATAACGCTCTTTGCCGCCGATCTGGTTCACCACCTCCCACAGCGATGCCAGGCTGGCCGAGGTTTTCACCGTGCAGCCCGCCTGTTTCGGGTAATAACCGTACTCCGGCCGCCAGCGGGCAAACGCCTGCGCGTCGTAGCCCCAGTCGCTGGAGTTCACCAGCTTCTCTTCTTCTTTCAGGGTATGGCGTACCGCGTCGTCAAAACGGATCAGCGTTTGCGGAATTAATGCGCGCAGTTCGCCATCGTCCGCCAGCAGATCGTGCTTCAGCCCCTGGATCAGCGCTTTCGCTGTCGTCGGCGGCACCGAGGTAATAACGTTTAAAAACCACACGGAGATCCAGCGGGTCGGGAAGGGAACGGGGATGAGCCAGCGTCGGCGGCCGCTGACGCGCATAAAATGCTCGAACTGTTCCTGATAGCTCAACACCTCCGGCCCGGCGGCCTCAAGCACGCGGTGCTGTTCGGCGGGATGGTCCAGCAGCGCCACCAGGTAATGCAGCAGGTTTTCCAGGGCAATCGGCGTGGTGCGAGACCGCACCCAGCGCGGTGGGGTGAGCACCGGCAGGTTGTAGACCATATCGCGCATCACTTCGAAGGCGGCAGAGCCCGCGCCGACGATGATCCCCGCCCGCAGTTCGGTGACGGGGATATCAGCGCTGCGCAAGGTGTCCGCGGTAAGCTGACGGGCGCGCAGGTGGTCGGACTGCTCATTTTCGGGCGCCTGGAGCGAGCTTAAAAAAATCACCTGCTTAACCGGCGTTTGCCGCAGGGCATCGCGGACGTTCAGGGCCACCTGACGTTCGTGGGCGATAAAATCGCCTCCTTCGCCCATGCTGTGCACCAGGTAATACAGCGTGTCGACCCCTTCCAGCAGCGCGGGCAGCGACTCAGGCCAGTTAAGGTCGACGTTGTGGCAGGTGACGCCAGGCAGGTTTAGTTTTTGCAGGCGTTCCGTGTTGCGTGCCGCCGCCAGCACCTGATGCCCCTGCTGGCTTAACGCCGTGGTCAGATGCTGACCGATATACCCGCTGGCACCGAGCACCAGAATACGTTGCGGCACGTTCTGCTCCTTAACGCTGTAAAAACGCCTGCCAGTGTTTCACGACGTCCAACAGCTGCTCGCGGCTGACGTCGAGATGCATCACCAGACGCACAACGGGTGACGCGTTGATCAGTACGCCACGCGCTTTCATGAACTCCCCAAGCGCAGCGGCGTGCTCATCACCCACCCTAACAAACAGCATGTTGGTGTCGTGTCGCATCACGTCGGCGCCAATTTCACGCAGTTGCCCGGCCATCCACGCGGCGTTGTCGTGATCGTCCTGCAGGCGTGCCACGTTGTTTTTAAGGGCATACAGACCCGCTGCGGCCAGAATACCGGCCTGGCGCATGCCGCCGCCGGTCATCTTGCGCCAGCGGTTGGCGCGTTTGATGTAGTCCGCATCGCCCACCAGCAGAGAACCCACGGGGGTGCCCAGCCCTTTTGAGAGGCAGATGGTGAACGAGTCACAATACTGCGTAATCTCGTTCAGCTCGCAGCCGTAGGCCACCACGGCGTTAAAGATTCGTGCGCCGTCCACGTGCAGGCCGAGCCTGCGCTCGCGGGTAAATTCCCACGCCGCTTTGAGGTACTCGCGCGGCAGGACTTTACCGTTGTGGGTGTTTTCAAGGCTGAGTAATTTGGTGCGGGCGAAGTGGATGTCGTCGGCTTTGATTTTTGCGGCGACTTTGTCGAGCGGGAGAGTGCCGTCCGGTACGGCGTCGATCGGCTGCGGCTGAATGCTGCCGAGCACCGCCGCGCCGCCCGCTTCGTACAGGTAGTTATGCGCTCCCTGGCCGACGATGTACTCTTCACCGCGTTCGCAGTGGCTGAGCAGCGCCACCAGGTTGGCCTGCGTTCCGGTGGGCAGGAACAGGGCGGCCTCTTTACCGCTGAGTTCTGCGGCATAGCGCTGCAGTTCGTTGACCGTTGGATCGTCACCGTAGACGTCGTCCCCGACCGGGGCGGCCATCATCTCTTCGAGCATGGCGCGACTCGGACGGGTAACGGTATCACTGCGTAAATCAATCATTTCACATCCCTTTATTTTAAGAGGTCATGCGAAATGTTTTACCTGAGCCAGTTAGTTTTTGCCAGTTCGATCACTTCATCGCCGCGGCCGCTGATGATCGCCCGCAGCATGTAGAGGCTAAAGCCTTTGGCCTGCTCCAGCTTGATCTGCGGCGGGATGGCCAGCTCCTCTTTGGCGACCACCACATCCACCAGCACCGGACCGTCGATGGAAAACGCCCGTTGCAGGGCTTCATCCACCTCGGAGGCTTTCTCCACGCGGATACCGGTTATGCCGCAGGCTTCGGCAATGCGGGCAAAGTTGGTGTCGTGCAGCTCGGTGCCGTCCGTCAGATAGCCCCCGGCCTTCATCTCCATCGCCACAAAGCCCAGCACGCTGTTATTGAAGACCACGATTTTCAGCGGCAGCTTCATCTGCACCACCGACAGGAAATCGCCCATCAGCATGCTGAATCCGCCGTCACCGCACATCGCCACCACCTGACGCTCCGGGGCGGTGGCTTTGGCACCCAGTGCCTGCGGCATGGCGTTGGCCATTGAGCCGTGGTTGAACGAGCCGAGAAGGCGGCGTTTGCCGTTCATCTTCAGGTAGCGTGCCGCCCAGACGGTTGGCGTGCCGACGTCGCAGGTAAAGATGGCATCGTCGTCCGCGAAGTGGCTGATCTGCTGCGCGAGATACTGCGGGTGGATCGCTTTGTCGCTCGGTTTGGCGAGTTCGTCCAGCCCCTTACGCGCATCGCGGTAATCGCTCAGGGCTTTGTCGAGGAATTTACGAT
Source organism: Enterobacter sp. SENG-6 (assembly GCF_001605945.1). Lineage (NCBI taxonomy): Bacteria > Pseudomonadati > Pseudomonadota > Gammaproteobacteria > Enterobacterales > Enterobacteriaceae > Enterobacter > Enterobacter sp. SENG-6. Next base: position 45,985 of record NZ_LOMM01000021.1, on the reverse strand, counting down.
CCGTTTTCTCTTCCATCAGCGGCAGCAGGGCGGCAAGGGTGGATTTAATGTCGCCCACCAGCGCCATATCGACCTTGCTGTGTGCACCGATGCTGGCCGGGTTAATATCGATCTGAATGATTTTGGCATCCGTCGGGTAGAACGCGCGATAGGGGAACTGGGTACCGAGCAGGATCAGCGTGTCGGCATTCATCATGGTATGGAAGCCGGACGAAAAACCGATCAGCCCGGTCATGCCCACGTCGTAAGGGTTATCGTACTCAACGTGCTCTTTGCCGCGCAGGGCATGAACAATTGGGGCTTTTAGCTTACCTGCAAATTCAAGGAGTTCCTTGTGCGCGCCAGCACAGCCGCTGCCGCACATCAGGGCGATATTGCTGGCGTAACGCAGCAGTTGCGCCAGTTTTTTCAGCTCCTCTTCAGCTGGGGTAACGACCGGCTGGGGGGCGTGATACCAGTGGGTGCTGGCCCCTTCGGGCGCAGCCTTGAGCGCCACATCCCCCGGGATCACGACCACAGAAACACCGCGGTTCAGCACCGCCTTGCGCATGGCTATCGCCAGAACCTGCGGGATCTGCTCCGGCGAGGACACCAGCTCGCAATAGTGGCTGCATTCACGGAACAGCTCCTGCGGATGCGTCTCCTGAAAATAGCCACTGCCGATTTCAGATGAGGGAATATGGGCGGCAATTGCCAGCACCGGCACGTGATTGCGGTGACAGTCGAACAGCCCGTTAATCAGGTGCAGGTTCCCTGGGCCACACGATCCGGCGCAGACGGCCAGCTCCCCGGTGAGCTGTGCTTCGGCCCCGGCGGCAAAGGCGGCGACCTCCTCATGACGGGTCGGCATCCATTCAATGGTTTTCATCTTGTTGAGGCTGTCGCTCAGCCCGTTCAGTGAATCGCCGGTTACGCCCCAGATACGTTTTACACCTGCCTGTTCAAGGGTCTTCGCTATGTATGCAGCCACGGTTTGTTTCATGGTTGTCCGTCTCCTTTTTGTGATATCGCTTACAAGCTTAGAAGAAAGTCACTGTATTGCCTGCACAATACCCCTCATTTCAGGGTGGTTTTCACCGGCAATGATTCGGCATAATCTGGCGACAGATTGGGTGAAAACGGGAATCATTTCAGATGGTTAAATCATTGTTAATTGCTGTAAACAAAAAGCTAACGTGCGACGATCTCGGCAAACTCTTGTTACGACTTGCCGTCGGTGGGCTGATGTTGTTTCACGGATTACACAAGTTATTTGGTGGTGTGGGCTTCATCAGCGGCCTGCTGGTGGAAAAAGGGCTGCCGGGGTTTATTGCTTACGGCGTATTGATTGGCGAAGTGGTGGCACCGATCCTGATTATTGTCGGCCTCTTTACGCGCCCGGCGGCGCTGGTGCTGGCGTTTACCATGATTGTGGCATGGCTGATGGTGGGCACGGGCAAAACCTTTGCACTCGATGCCGTCGGTGCGTGGGCCATTGAGAGCCTGGTGTATTTCTTTATCGGCTCGCTGGCGGTGGCGTTTTTAGGGGCAGGGCGGTACGCGGTAGGGAAAGGTCCTGCGTGGCGATAGGGTTGTTGTAGGTCGGGTAAACGTAGTGCCACCCGACAAAAAGCCCGGTGGCGCTGACGCTTACCGGGCCTACGATCGAACATTTAACGTTTATCGTTTATGCAAGGACCAGGTCCCCCTGCGGATGACATGAGCACGCCAGCACATAACCTTCAGCAATTTCTGCATCGGTCAGCGTCATGGTGCTGGTCACGCTGTACTCCCCGGAGACTACCTTCGTTTTACAGCAACCGCATACGCCCGCGCGACAGGCAGCTACCACCGGCACCTTATTGCTTTCCAGCGCCTCCAGCAGCGTGGTGCCGACGCGGCCAAAGAAGGTTTGTGCCGGTTGCAGTTTGGTGAACTGAATCCCGCTGGTTGCCGCCTCCGCCACCGGCGTGAAGAACTGCTCTTTGAAGAAGCGGGTTACGCCCAGGGCTTTCACTTCCTGTTCCACAATCTCCATATACGGTGCCGGGCCGCAGGTCATCACCGTACGGTTCGCTATATCGGGCACGCGTTGCAGCAGCTCGCGGCTCAGACGTCCCTCGACAAAACCGTGCGTCGCGTTGTGCTCTGCCACCAGCGTCACCGGATAGTTGTGCCACTCATCGGCAAAGATCACATCGTCCGGCGAGCGCACGCTGTAGATCACCTGCACGTCGGCCTGCGGGCGGTTTTTGGCCAGCCAGCGACGCATTGACATGATCGGCGTGATGCCACAGCCCGCGGCCAGCAGCAGGAATTTATCTTCGCTTTTGTCGTCACAGGTAAATTCCCCCTGCGCGTCAGACAGCCAGATGTAATCCCCGCGCTTGACGTCACGCGTGAGCCACTGCGAGCCTGCACCGTCATCGATGCGGCGGATAGTGAGCGTAATGTATTCGCTCACGCTCGGCGTCGAGGAGATCGTATAGGCGCGCAGTGTGTCCGCCGCGTTGCGGACACTGACCAGCGCATACTGACCGGCACGGTACGGGTAGTAGTCATGGCACAGCAGCGACAGCGTCCACACATCCGGCGTCTCCTGCTGGATGTGATGAACCTGCATCCGCCACGGGCACTGAGAGGTTGGCATGGTCATGAAATACTCCTTACGCGCTCAGCAGTTGCTGCATATCTTCTTCTACGGTGGTCACGGAACGCAGACCGAATTTCTCGTTCAGCACGGCCAGCAGGTCCGGCGTCAGGAAGCCTGGCGCGGTTGGGCCGGTGACGATATTGGTTACGCCCAGAGAGAGCAGGGTCAGCAGGATCACAATCGCTTTCTGCTCGAACCAGGAGAGCACCAGCGACAGCGGCAGATCGTTCACGCCGCAGCCCAGTTTCTCCGCCAGCGTGACCGCCAGAATGATGGCTGAATAGGCATCGTTACACTGACCAGCATCCACCAGACGCGGCAGCCCTTCAATGTTACCGAAGTCCAGCTTGTTGAAACGGTATTTACCGCAGGCCAGCGTCAGGATCAGGCAATCTTCCGGCACGCGGGTGGCGAAATCGGTGAAGTAGTTACGCTCACCGCGCGCGCCGTCACAGCCGCCAATCAGGAAGATGTGGCGCAGTTTTTCACGGCTGACGAGGTCAATCAGCGAGTCTGCGGCGCCGAGCAGCGTTTCGCGACCAAAACCGACAGTGATCAGGTGCGGAATTTCGCTGTACGGGAAGCCCGCCATCTGCTGCGCCTGGGCGATCACCGGACCGAAATCGTCACCTTCAAGGTGGCTCACGCCCGGCCAGCCGACGATGCTGCGGGTCCAGATGCGGTCATCATACGCGCCGACGGTCGGGTCGATGATGCAGTTAGAGGTCATCACAATTGGGCCCGGGAAGCGGGCGAACTCAACCTGCTGATTCTGCCAGCCGCTGCCGTAGTTCCCGATCAGATGTTTGAATTTACGCAGTTCCGGGTAGCCGTGTGCGGGCAGCATTTCGCCGTGGGTATAGACGTTAACGCCGGTGCCTTCGGTCTGCTTCAGCAGGTTGTAGAGATCTTTCAGGTCGTGGCCGGAGATGAGAATACATTTGCCTTCGGTCGCTTTCACATTGACCTGCGTTGGCGTTGGATGACCGTAGGTGCTGGTTTCACCGGCATCCAGAATGCTCATCACTTTGAAGTTCATCTGGCCGATTTCCATAGAGCACTCAAGCAGCGCATTCATATCGGCAGGCCAGGTGCCCAGCCACGCCATGATTTTGTGGTACTGCGCGTAGATGTCGTTATCGTACTGGCCAAGCACGTGCGCGTGCTCCATATAGGCTGCGGCACCTTTCAGGCCGTACAGGCACAGCAGGCGCAGGCCGAGAATGTTCTCGCCAATCGCGGCTTTGTCTTTGTTCGGGGTAAATTCTGCGGCCTGACGCTGTAATTCGCCCAGGTCGTCACTCACCAGCTGCAGTTCTGACATCGGGTTGTCCACGCGGGCGCTGGCATCGGCATTCAGGCACTGCGCTTTCAGCGCTTCGCGCAGGGCAATCGCTTCACGGGCGTACCCGACAATGCGCGGCGAATCAAAGTTAACGTTAGTCAGCGTGGAGAAAAAGGCGCGCGGCGCAAAGCTGTCTACGTAGTGGTCGACAATACCGTACTCGCGGGCTTTGAATGCCCAGGCGGAAAGCCCCTGCAGGGCAGCAATCAGCAGATCCTGCAGGTCTGATGTTTCTGCGGTTTTACCGCACATACCCTGCGCGTAAGAACAGCCATTGCCTGCCGGGGTACGGATAGTTTGTTCACATTGCACACAAAACATAATCACACCTGTTAAAGTTATATTTGATATACATGTTTAAGGTTATGCCTGTGTCCGGGCGGTGAAAAGGGCTTTTTTTGACAAAGTAGAGGGAGATTGATTTAGCGCAATTTTGGCGGCAGGAACCCTACCGCCAGAGAGGTATCAGGCAGAGAAAAAGGCCATCAGAACAGGCACCAGCAGGCTCAGAATAAAGCCGTGTACGATGGCGGCGGGCACCATTTCCAGCCCGCCAGAGCGTTGTAATACCGGCAGGGTAAAGTCCATCGACGTCGCCCCGCTCAGACCCAGCGCGGTAGAGCGGCTGCGGCGAACCAGGCCCGGGATCAGCATGATGGCGATTAACTCACGCGCCAGGTCGTTAAAGAAGGCGGCGCTGCCAATAACAGGGCCAAACGACTCGGTTAGCAGAATACCGGAGAGGGAATACCAGCCAAATCCGGAGGCCATGGCCAGGCCGGTTTTGAGCGGCAGGTCGAGAATCAAGGCGTTAATGACGCCTGCTACCATTGAACTGGCGACCACAATAACGGCAACAATCATTCCCCGACGATTCAGGACAATCTGTTTCAGGGTCATGCCATTATTGCGTAGCTGGATACCAATAAGGAACAGCAGGAAGATCAGGGTATATTCGCTGGCTTCGGTGGCGTGCTGCAAAAAAGGCCATCCGGTGAGCCCAAGGACAAAACCGAGCACCACGACGCCGCACAGTTTTAATGATTCCAGCGCCATCGCAATTCGGGAAGGCAGTTTTTCCTGATGGTGATGGTTTTTCCACGGAATAGTGCGTTCAAGCCAGAATAAGGCGGCGATATTGCAGAGCAAAATAACCACAACAGTGACCGCAGAATAATGCAGGATGGAAAGCAGATTGGTCGCCAGGTTATCCAGAAAGGCCAGGCTAATCCCCATAAAGAACAGAATGACGTAAACAATCCAGCTGAGAAAACGGTTGATAAGCCGTAATGCCGATGCCTGATGCAGCGGGATAAGATAGCCCACAATCAGGGGCAGCAAAATAATGAGGAGTCCTGAGAACATGAACAACCGGTCCTTGTGAGTAGCTGTTGAGCGCCAGAGACACTACCCAATAAAGGCTGTTCAGTAAAGCGGCAAAAGAAAGCCGGGTGTCGGCTGCGCCTTACCCGGCCTGTTACCTTCACCCTGGCCCTCTCCCACAGGGAGAGGGAGGGAAAGATTAATCGCGTTTTTCCAGCAGGGTGCGATACAGCACGCCGCCCAGAATACCGCCGACGATCGGCATTACCCAGAACAGCCACAGCTGCTCAAGTGCCCAACCGCCCTGGAAGATGGCGACGGCGGTGCTGCGCGCCGGGTTCACCGAGGTGTTGGTCACCGGAATGGAGATCAGGTGAATAAGCGTCAGTGCCAGACCAATGGCGATAGGCGCGAAGCCCGCAGGGGCGTATTTGTCGGTCGCGCCGTGGATCACCAGCAGGAAGCCGGCGGTCAGTACAATTTCAATCACAATGGCAGAGAGCATAGAGTAGCCGCCAGGCGAGTGCTCACCGAAGCCGTTGGAAGCAAAACCGCTGGCTGCGGCGTCAAAGCCGGCTTTACCGCTGGCAATCACGTACAGCACCGCGGCAGCAATAATACCGCCCACAACCTGAGCGACAATATAGCCAATGACCTCTTTGGCCGGGAAGCGACCACCAGCCCATAAGCCTAATGTCACGGCCGGGTTAAAATGACCACCGGAAATATGTCCCACGGCGAAGGCCATGGTTAATACCGTTAAACCAAATGCCAGCGCGACGCCGACAAAACCAATGCCGAGTTCCGGAAATGCTGCTGCCAGAACGGCACTACCGCAGCCACCAAACACCAGCCAGAATGTACCAAAGCATTCTGCTGCTAATTTTCTGAACATAACCACCTCAATTAACTACCGCACGCTTTCCCGCGCGCGGGATATATCGCCATAAAGGGATGACGACTCAAAGAGCCATTATTTTAGAAACCAACAACACCCCTTCGCCACTTAAATAAATTCGGATAATTTGATTTAAGGCAATGTGATGTCAATCCTTGTTCAAACTGGAGGTGAATAGATCATAGTCCAATTTGCGGGCGATAGTTTGTGGTGCTATTGAGACTATTTCAAATGAAACCTTGCACGTAAATTCTGAATTTTTCGTGCTGAGACAAAATAATCAGGAGGCCTGACAGTGTTCTGCGCGGCATCCTCCCGCTATACTGCTGATAACTTAAAGGAAAAAGTGATCATTTCTCGGGGGATGTATGCTTCTCGAACGTGTGGAAATTGTCGGGTTTCGCGGTATAAACCGTCTGTCACTCCAGCTGGAGCAGAATAACGTCCTCATCGGCGAGAACGCCTGGGGTAAGTCCAGCCTGCTGGACGCGCTGACGCTGCTGCTTTCGCCCGAGGGCGATTTGTATCACTTCGTTCATGATGATTTCTGGTTTCCGCCCGGCGATGTCAACGGCCGTGAGAAGCATCTCCATATCATTCTGACGTTCCGCGAATCCGAGCCGGGGCGTCACCGGGTGCGTCGCTTCCGCCCGATGTCACCGTGCTGGGTTCAGAGCGACAATGGCTTCCACCGTATTTTTTATCGTCTGGAAGGCGAGATGTCAGAGAATGAAGGGGTGCTGACCCTGCGTGAATTTCTCGACCAGAAAGGCAACCCCATCCCGCTGGACAATATCGACGAGCTGGCCCGGCATCTGATTCGTTTGATGCCGGTGCTACGCTTGCGCGATGCGCGTTTTATGCGGCGTATCCGTAACGGTACCGTGCCGCATATGCCGGAAGTAGAAGTCACCGCCCGCGAGCTTGATTTCCTGGCACGCGAGCTGGTTTCGCGTCCGCAAAATCTCACCGATGGGCAAATCCGCCAGGGGCTCTCTGCCATGGTGCAACTGCTGGAGCACTATTTTTCCGAGCAGGGAACCTCGCAGTCGCGCCATCGTCTGATGCGCCGTCGATCCCATGATGAGCAACGAAGCTGGCGCTATCTCGATATTATTAACCGGATGATCGACCGGCCCGGCGGACGCACTCATCGGGTGATTTTGCTGGGGCTATTTTCCACCCTTCTGCAGGCCAAGGGAACCGTCCGTCTGGATCGCGATGCGCGTCCGCTGCTGCTGGTGGAAGATCCGGAAACACGTCTGCACCCCATCATGCTCTCCGTTGCCTGGCACCTGTTGAATCTGCTGCCGCTTCAGCGCATTACTACCACCAATTCCGGCGAGTTGTTGTCGCTGACGCCGGTCGAGTATGTTTGCCGCCTTGTGCGTGAATCATCGCGCGTTTCTGCTTACCGGCTGGGGCCGGGAGGGATGAATGCCGAGGATGGTCGCCGTATTGCGTTTCATATCCGCTTTAATCGCGCCTCGTCGCTTTTTGCCCGCTGCTGGCTTCTGGTGGAGGGGGAAACCGAGACCTGGGTCATCAACGAGCTGGCGCGCCAGTGCGGCCACCATTTTGATGCGGAGGGGATTAAGGTCATCGAGTTTGCGCAGTCAGGGTTAAAGCCGCTGATCAAATTCGCCCGGCGGATGGGCATAGAATGGCACGTGCTGGTCGACGGCGATGAGGCGGGTAAAAAATACGCATCCACCGTGCGCAGCCTGTTGAACGATGAGCGAGAAGAAGAGCGGGATCATTTAACCATGCTGCCCGCCATGGACATGGAGCACTTTATGTATCGCCAGGGGTTCGACGACGTGTTCCACAGGATAGCGATGGTGCCGGTTGATGTGCCGATGAACATGCGGCGCGTGATCGCCAAAGCGATCCACCGCTCTTCAAAACCGGATTTAGCCATTGAAGTGGCAACAGAAGCAGGGCGGAGAGGGATCGAATCGGTGCCTACGCTGCTGCGTAAAATGTTCTCCCGCGTCCTGTGGCTGGCACGCGGGAAAGCCGATTAACGACGGGTTGCCTGGGTGACCTGCTCCGTCAGGCTATCCAGCAGCTCATAGCGGCGGCGATATTCCGCGCGTTTTTTACTGGCAATCTCTTCCATGGACTTACGCGGCATGGCAAGCGGCAGTTCAAAGTTACCGTTATCCTGTTTGTGTCCGCCGAGGGAGATCCAGAAGCTGTCGTAATCCGCCAGCAGTTTCCCCTCTTTTTTCTTGCGATATCGCCAGCTGCGATAGATGTGGGTGGCATTACTCACCGCCACAATCTGCTCCACCGGAAAGGCGCTGCCGAGCGTCATGACAGCTTCAACCAGCAGTCGTTTCGGGAAAAGGCCATGGCACGCCTTGGTTGCCTTCTGGATCAGCTCATGCGGAACGTGGGCTTTCGCCCCCTGCAGACCGCCGATAAAGAGTGTGCTTTTGCCTTCAAACGGGCACAGCGTAAACGTTATTTCCGCCAGCACGGTATCCTGATGGTCACTGAAAAAGAGGGTAGCTTCTCCCTCTTTATCCAGGAACGCATCGGCGCACAACCGAACGGTAAACTGCTGTTCATCCTTACCGGTTAAGGTCAGGAGCGTCACGCCCTGCTTAGAAAGATAGCCTTTGAGCAGCGCGGCCGGCAGGTGGTCACTCATGGTCTGGTAGTGCCAGTTCAGGGCTTCCAGCGCATGCGGGCGATCCATATTCACGGTCAGCCAAGGGCGATGCAGGCGACAGGGCAGGCCAGGCTGGACCTGCAGCATTTGCATCAAACGGGGCTGCTTTGCCAGGCTTGAGAGCAGACGTGCGGTGCTGAGCGGTGTGGCCAGCGTGCGAAGCGCAAACTTACGTCGATAGGCGGGATTTTGCCATGCCAGGCCCGGCATAATGGCGCCAGTGACCAGACTTTTAAACAGCTGCCAGCCGGATTTAGGCTGCGACAGAGTGGAATACGGTGTATCGACGATGGAAGACATGTGAGATCCTGCTTCTTATGGAATGGCGTTATTTCAGCAGGCCCTTTGTCAACGTTGTGTCAACAAATCCAGGCATTTCCTGAATTCAGGGGTTTCGTTGAGGAGTGGTTTAGATAGAATCGACGTTGATGTAAGCCAGAATAATTATTTGGAATATTTATGAACCTTAAGGGAAAACGCAGAAAGTGGTTTCTGCTGCTGGCGATAGTGGTGATAGCGGCCGGATACTGGTTATGGCAAGTGCTCAACGCGCCGGTTCCGCAGTATCAAACGCTGATCGTCCGTCCGGGTGAATTGCAGCAAAACGTGCTGGCGACCGGCAAACTTGATGCGCTGCGCAAGGTTGACGTGGGCGCACAGGTTAGCGGGCAGTTAAAAACGCTGTCCGTTGAGATTGGCGATAAGGTGAAAAAGGGGCAGCTGCTCGGCGTTATCGACCCGGAACAGGCTGAAAACCAGATCCGGGAAGTGGAAGCCACGCTGATGGAGCTGCGCGCGCAGCGTGCGCAGGCGCTGGCGGAACGTAATCTTGCCCAGGTGACCCTGACGCGTCAGCAGGCGCTGGCCAAAACGCAGGCGATCTCGAAACAGGATCTCGACACGGCCGCCACCGAACTGGCGGTGAAACAGGCGCAGATTGGCACCATTGACGCGCAAATCAAGCGCAACCAGGCCTCGCTGGATACGGCGAAAACCAACCTCGATTATACGAAGATTGTGGCGCCCATGGCCGGGGAAGTGACCCAGATCACCACGCTTCAGGGTCAGACGGTGATTGCCGCCCAACAGGCGCCGAACATTCTGACGCTGGCGGACATGAGCACTATGCTGGTGAAAGCGCAGGTTTCCGAGGCGGATGTTATCCATCTTAAGCCGGGGCAGAACGCCTGGTTTACCGTACTGGGCGATCCGCAGACGCGCTATGAAGGCGTGCTGAAGGACATTCTGCCTACGCCGGAAAAAGTGAACGATGCGATCTTCTACTATGCCCGTTTTGAAGTCCCCAACCCGCAGGGCGTGCTGCGTCTGGATATGACCGCGCAGGTCCATATTCAGTTGACCGGCGTAAAAAACGTGCTGACCGTTCCGCTCTCTGCGCTGGGGGAATCCGCCGGGGATAACCGTTATAAGGTGAAGGTGCTACGCAACGGCGAAACGCGCGAGCGTGAAGTGGTGATTGGCGCACGCAACGATACTGACGTGGTGGTGGTGAAAGGGCTGGAAGAGGGTGACGAGGTAGTCACCAGCGAAACCCTGCCCGGAGCGGCGAAATGACGGCGTTGCTTGAGCTGACTGATATTCGTCGCAGCTATCCGTCGGGCGATGGTCCGGTGGAGGTGCTGAAGGGCATCTCCCTGCGCGTGGAAGCGGGCGAGATGGTGGCGATTGTTGGCGCGTCGGGTTCCGGTAAATCGACGCTGATGAACATTCTTGGCTGTCTGGATAAACCGACCAGCGGTACCTACCGCGTGGCCGGAACGGACGTTTCCACTCTGGACGGCGACGCGCTGGCAAAGCTGCGTCGGGAACACTTCGGCTTTATCTTTCAGCGTTACCATCTGCTCTCTCACCTGAGTGCGGCGCAGAACGTGGAGGTCCCGGCGGTCTATGCAGGTGTGGAGCGCAAGAAACGCCTTGCGCGGGCGCAGACGCTGTTAACGCGTCTTGGCCTGGCGGAGCGGGTAGATTATCAGCCTTCGCAGCTTTCTGGCGGTCAGCAGCAGCGTGTGAGTATTGCCCGTGCGCTGATGAACGGCGGGCAGGTGATCCTGGCCGATGAACCCACCGGAGCGCTCGACAGCCATTCCGGTGAAGAGGTGATGGCGATCCTCCATCAGCTTCGCGATCAGGGGCACACGGTCATTATCGTGACTCACGATCCGCAGGTGGCGGCGCAGGCTGAGCGCATTATCGAGATCCACGACGGCGAGCTGGTGAGCAACCCGCCGCCGCGTGCGTCCAGAGCGGCCGCGCCAAAAGAAGCCTTGCCTGCTGCAACCGGCTGGGGACAGTTTTCCAGCGGTTTTCGCGAGGCGCTGACCATGGCCTGGCTGGCGATGGCGGCCAATAAAATGCGCACCCTGCTGACCATGCTTGGGATCATCATCGGTATTGCATCGGTGGTGTCGATTGTGGTGGTGGGCGATGCAGCCAAACAGCTGGTGCTGGCGGATATCCGCGCTATCGGGACCAACACCATTGACGTCTATCCCGGGAAAGACTTTGGTGATGACGAACCGCAGTATCAGCAGGCGTTGAAATACGACGACCTGGCGGCCATTCAGAAACAGCCGTGGGTCAATTCGGCGACGCCTGCCGTGTCGCAAAACCTTCGCCTGCGCGTGGGTAACGTGGACGTTGCCGCCAGCGCGAACGGCGTCAGCGGAGATTATTTTAACGTCTACGGCATGACCTTCAGCGAAGGGGCGACCTTCAACGCCGAACAGCTGGCGGGCAGGGCGCAGGTGGTGGTACTGGACGCGAACTCGCGCAGACAGCTCTTCCCCAATAAAACCAACGTCGTGGGCGAAGTGATCCTCGTAGGGAACATGCCAGCCACCGTGATTGGCGTGGCGGAAGAGAAGCAGTCCATGTTTGGCAGCAGCAAGATCCTGCGGGTCTGGCTACCGTACAGCACCATTTCCGGGCGGATTATGGGGCAGTCGTGGCTGAACTCCATCACCGTGCGCGTGAAGGAGGGTTATGACAGCGCGCTGGCCGAACAGCAGCTTGAGCGGCTGTTAACCCTGCGTCACGGGAAGAAGGATTTCTTCACCTGGAATATGGACGGCCTCTTGAAAACGGCGGAAAAGACCACACGTACTCTTCAGCTGTTCCTCACGCTGGTGGCGGTGATTTCGCTGGTCGTTGGCGGTATCGGGGTAATGAATATCATGCTGGTCTCGGTGACGGAACGTACCCGGGAAATTGGTATTCGCATGGCGGTTGGGGCCAGAGCCAGCGACGTGCTGCAGCAATTTTTGATTGAAGCGGTGCTGGTGTGTCTGGTGGGCGGCGCCATGGGGATTGCGCTGTCGATGATGATCGCCTTTGCCCTGCAGATTTTCTTACCCGGCTGGGAGATTGGGTTTTCACCGGTGGCCATTCTTACCGCATTTTTATGCTCGACCTTTACCGGCATCTTGTTTGGCTGGCTGCCGGCCCGCAACGCGGCGCGGCTGGATCCGGTGGATGCGCTGGCTCGGGAATAACCCGAAAATAAAAATGCCAGCCGATCGGGCTGGCATTTTGACTGCGGGATGTACACAATAAAACAGAGAGCTAAGCAACCGTTTCTGCTTCAATCGGTACAATAAGGCTTGCGTGATTGCCTTTGGGTCCCTGATGTACATCGAACCGGACGGACTGCCCGGCTTTGAGCGTTCTGTAACCATCCATCTGAATGGTGGAATAGTGAGCGAATATATCCTCGCCGCCGCCTTCGGGGCAGATGAAGCCAAACCCTTTGGCGTTGTTGAACCACTTAACAGTACCCATTTCCATGCTTCGACATCCTTCGTAAATCTTATAAGTTAAGATGGAATGAACCGGTGGTGGAGTGGGGGCTGTTCAAAACCTCGCCATCTCACGCTTGTACAATTTAGAGAATCGAAAGACATCGTCAAGCGTTTGGCGCTGGAGATGGGACAATAATCAACCAAAGTTTGAAGCAGTTAACGCTATTGCAACAGTTTGTGACAGACATCGCGGATGACAGTAATAGATGATTGTTATCTAACATCTGAGGTAGATTCAAAGTGGTTATGCAAAATGGGTAAGACCAACGACTGGCTGGATTTTGACCAGCTGGCGGAAGACAAAGTGCGTGACGCGCTAAAACCGCCATCTATGTATAAAGTTATGTTAATGAACGATGATTACACGCCGATGGAATTTGTTATTGACGTGCTACAAAAGTTCTTTTCTTATGATGTAGAACGTGCAACGCAACTGATGCTTACCGTTCATTATCGTGGCAAAGCTATCTGCGGCATCTTTACCGCCGAGGTGGCAGAAACCAAAGTGGCGATGGTGAACGACTATGCGAGGGAGAACGAGCATCCGTTGCTGTGTACGCTGGAAAAGGCCTGATAAGGCATAAAATTGGGGGAGGTGCCTATGCTCAATCAAGAACTGGAACTCAGTTTAAATATGGCTTTCGCCAGAGCGCGTGAGCACCGACATGAGTTTATGACCGTCGAGCATTTACTGCTCGCACTGCTTAGCAACCCATCTGCCCGCGAAGCGCTGGAAGCCTGCTCCGTGGATCTGGTGGCGCTACGTCAGGAACTCGAAGCCTTCATCGAACAAACGACACCGGTGCTGCCAGCCAGTGAAGAAGAGCGCGACACACAGCCGACGCTCAGCTTCCAGCGTGTGCTGCAGCGCGCGGTATTCCACGTCCAGTCTTCCGGACGTAGCGAAGTGACGGGCGCAAACGTCCTGGTCGCCATCTTCAGCGAGCAGGAGTCGCAGGCGGCCTACCTGCTGCGCAAACACGAAGTCAGCCGACTCGATGTGGTTAACTTTATTTCCCACGGCACGCGCAAAGACGAGCCTAACCAGGCATCGGATCCCAGCAATCAGGTCAATAACAATGAAGAGCAAGCAGGCGGGGAGGATCGTATGGAAAACTTCACCACCAACCTTAATCAGCTTGCTCGCGTTGGCGGTATCGACCCGCTGATTGGTCGCGATAAAGAGCTGGAGCGCGCGATTCAGGTGCTGTGCCGTCGCCGCAAAAATAACCCGCTGCTGGTGGGGGAATCGGGCGTGGGTAAAACCGCGATTGCCGAGGGGCTCGCCTGGCGCATTGTGCAGGGCGACGTACCGGAAGTGATTGCCGATTGCACTATCTATTCGCTGGATATCGGCTCTTTGCTGGCGGGCACCAAATACCGTGGTGATTTTGAAAAACGCTTCAAGGCGCTGCTAAAACAGCTGGAGCAGGATACCAACAGCATTCTGTTTATCGATGAAATACATACCATCATCGGTGCGGGTGCCGCTTCGGGTGGGCAGGTGGACGCCGCTAACCTGATCAAACCGCTGCTCTCCAGCGGCAAGATCCGGGTGATTGGCTCGACCACATACCAGGAGTTCAGCAACATCTTTGAGAAGGATCGTGCCCTGGCACGTCGCTTCCAGAAAATCGATGTCACTGAACCGTCCGTCGAGGAAACGGTGCAGATCATCAACGGCCTGAAACCGAAGTATGAAGCGCACCATGACGTGCGTTACACCGCGAAAGCGGTGCGTGCGGCGGTGGAGCTGGCGGTGAAATACATCAACGATCGTCATCTGCCGGATAAGGCGATTGACGTGATTGACGAGGCAGGGGCGCGTGCGCGTCTGATGCCAGCCAGCAAGCGTAAGAAAACCGTCAACGTGGCGGATATTGAGTCCGTAGTGGCTCGTATCGCGCGCATTCCTGAGAAGAGCGTTTCTCAGAGCGATCGCGACACGCTGCGTACCCTTGGCAATCGTCTGAAGATGCTGGTCTTTGGTCAGGATAAAGCCATTGAGGCCTTAACCGAAGCGATCAAGATGGCCCGTGCCGGACTTGGGCATGAGCATAAGCCTGTCGGTTCGTTCCTGTTCGCCGGTCCAACCGGTGTCGGGAAAACCGAAGTAACGGTGCAGCTCTCCAAAGCGCTGGGCATTGAACTGTTGCGCTTTGATATGTCCGAGTATATGGAGCGTCACACCGTCAGCCGCTTGATTGGTGCGCCTCCGGGATACGTGGGCTTTGACCAGGGCGGTCTGCTCACCGACGCGGTGATCAAGCATCCACATGCGGTACTGCTGCTCGATGAAATCGAGAAAGCGCACCCGGACGTGTTCAACATCCTGCTGCAGGTGATGGACAACGGGACGCTGACCGACAACAACGGGCGCAAGGCGGACTTCCGTAACGTGGTGCTGGTGATGACCACCAACGCCGGGGTACGTGAAACCGAGCGTAAATCCATCGGCCTGATCCACCAGGATAACAGCACCGATGCGATGGAAGAGATCAAGAAGATCTTCACGCCGGAGTTCCGCAACCGTCTGGACAATATTATCTGGTTCGATCACCTGTCTACCGAGGTGATCCATCAGGTGGTGGACAAGTTCATTGTCGAGCTGCAGGTTCAGCTGGATCAGAAAGGCGTGTCTTTGGAAGTGAGCCAGGAGGCCCGCAACTGGCTGGCTGAGAAAGGCTACGACCGTGCGATGGGTGCCCGTCCGATGGCGCGTGTGATTCAGGATAACCTGAAGAAACCGCTGGCGAACGAACTGCTGTTTGGCTCGCTGGTGGACGGCGGCCAGGTGACAGTGGCGCTGGATCAGGCGAAGAACGAACTGACGTACGATTTCCAGAGTGCGGCGAAGCACAAGCCGGAAGCGGCTCACTGATTTCTTACGTAGGTCTAAAAACCGGGCAATAGCCCGGTTTTTTTATGCCTGCTTTTCTCCCTCTCCCAGTGGGAGAGAGGCGGGGTGAGGGCAACAGGGTTGTCGTTTTTAGTGTTTTCTCCCTCTCCCTGTGGGAGAGGGCTGGGGTGAGGGCATCATGCCGCAGAGGAATTTTGCGAGGCGCTTTCCAGATTCTTTCGAAGTCAGCTGCTGGATAAATCCACAGTAATAAAATGGCGGCGCACCTGCAAAATCAGGTGTCAGGATTGGCGTCCTGAAAGTGTGTGAGCAGCAGTGATGCTGCAGGCTTCGTTCGCCCTATGGAAAGGGGTATAATTTGCATCTGGCGGGCGAATCGGAAGCTTCTTTTGAAGCGCCAGTAGCACACACACTGGTACGCCAATTCCTTTTCGTCCGCCGCCAGCGAATTGGCGTTTCCTGCGGTGGTAAATTCAAAGTGTGTGAAGGAATTACCCAATGAATACAGAAAACAATTTCGCCCATTTATACAGTGAACTCTCCCTCAGCCCCGATCTCCCAACCCTCGCCAAACGCTGCACACTGCTCACCGAAATCCTCCTCGACTGCAAGTCACTCCCACAAACGCAGCCCGTATGCCGCTGTCTCGGAGCATATCTGGAGGAAGTGAAAACCGGCCTCACAGAATCAATGCGTGATTTTCAGGTAGTGGAATTTGAGGACGACGCGGAGCAACCGCGACAAAAAGAGTGGTTGCTGGAGGATACCGAAACGAAATGCGACTACTGCCGGGCGTTAAACCATGTGTTGCTGGTGTCGCATGTTGACCGCGATATGTTGCCGCACCTGACGGGGCTGCTCCATGACATTACGCATTCAATGGCGGCAGATGTCTTTGCACCTCAACCTTCAGAAAAGATAATGCACATTATTTCCTGAGTGCGATCTGAGGCATCGGGGAAGCTCCTCTGACGCCAATGGTTTAACCCTTTTTTTGATGTGCACGTAACTCATTGATTTATATGGTTTGGATTTACGTTTCTGAAAAAAGGGTTTTATGCGCAAAAGTTGATTATTTTCTTTTCTAACAATAAGATGGCGTTGTTTCCTCTCAGTTCACTGCCGTACAGGCAGCTTAGAAATATTGCGGCCTCTAACGCGCTCTGAGAGACATGTTCACTGCCGTACAGGCAGCTTAGAAAACAGAGAGCGCCAAAGATGCGCCGATTACGCAAGTTCACTGCCGTACAGGCAGCTTAGAAATGCAACGCAGCTTAGGCGTTCCTGGAAAATTCGTTCACTGCCGTACAGGCAGCTTAGAAAGAGCAGAAAGGGTTCACTCGCGAAGAGTACGAGTTCACTGCCGTACAGGCAGCTTAGAAATCCTGGAGTTCGTCGTCAAAACTGGCCGCCTTGTTCACTGCCGTACAGGCAGCTTAGAAATGCTATGCCGGACATGTATTGTTGGTGGTCCCGTTCACTGCCGTACAGGCAGCTTAGAAAAAGGACAAGCGCCGCGCAGCCGCTGAGAAGGCGTTCACTGCCGTACAGGCAGCTTAGAAAAGCCCGCGCAGCAGGTTCACTGATGCTTTCCAGTTCACTGCCGTACAGGCAGCTTAGAAAAGAACCTTCACCAGTGGAGCAACCTATTCTCAGTTCACTGCCGTACAGGCAGCTTAGAAATCAACGGTAACACTGAGGTAACGAATTATGCAGTTCACTGCCGTACAGGCAGCTTAGAAAGATCAGCGCCAGCACGATAATAATCATGATGAGTTCACTGCCGTACAGGCAGCTTAGAAATTTAGCCCCAGTAGTACGTGGTGAAGGTTATAATTCACTGCCGTACAGGCAGCTTAGAAACAGAACACAACCGGCTCATAGAAGCGTTTGCCGTTCACTGCCGTACAGGCAGCTTAGAAAAGATAAACTTGTCGGCGGGCACAGCACCGTCGGTTCACTGCCGTACAGGCAGCTTAGAAAGGGCAAAGACAGCTGCGCTAGCTCTGTGCGGAGTTCACTGCTGTGCAAGTAGCTTAGAAAAATGAACAACATCGACAAACAGGCGCTACACGGTTCACTGCCGCACAGGCAGTACAATTGAAACCAATCCTCTGAAAGATTCATCCCAGCTATTTTAAAGTTAATACTATCAACCCCACACTCTCTATTTTTTACAATAAATAAAAAATAATTCACGAACAAATTATATTCTGGTGAATATATTATTCGTAAAAATAATATTTCAAGGCAAAAAATTAATTCTTCGCTAAATTATCACTGCAATTACTATTCATTTGATACCCATCACATTTGTTTTCATCTTATCTACGATAACATGTCGTGTATTCAATGTATTGAAATAAAAGCCCTTGCCATGCCCGTCAACAGCATCACTCCAACAGACTTAAAAACTATTCTTCATTCTAAGCGCGCCAATATTTATTACCTGGAAAAATGTCGTATTCAGGTGAATGGTGGGCGCGTTGAATATGTCACTCAGGAAGGCAAAGAATCGTTTTACTGGAATATTCCCATCGCCAATACCACGGCAGTGATGCTGGGTATGGGAACATCCGTTACGCAAATGGCAATGCGGGAGTTCGCGCGAGCAGGCGTGATGGTTGGTTTTTGTGGAACGGACGGCACGCCGCTTTATTCCGCGAACGAGGTGGATATTGACGTCTCATGGCTCAGCCCGCAAAGCGAATATCGTCCCACGGCATATTTACAAAACTGGGTCTCATTCTGGTTTGATGAAGAGAAACGTCTGCAGGCGGCAAAGCAGTTTCAGTTTATTCGTTTACAGCAAATCGAAAAACAGTGGGCAGGGCTGCGGATGCAGCGAGAAACGTCATTTCAGCCCGATCTGGACGCGCTGGAAACTATTCTGGAGCGTACAAGGCAGGGTATGGAAAACGCGCAGGATCATACGTCGCTGATGCTCCAGGAAGCACAGCTCACAAAATCGCTCTACAAACTGGTAAGCCAGACGGTGGGCTATGGCTGTTTTACCCGCGCCAAACGGGGCGGCGGTGCGGATATGGCAAATCGGTTTCTCGATCAGGGTAACTATCTGGCCTACGGCCTGGCTGCGGTAGCGGCCTGGGTAACGGGGATCCCTCACGGTCTGGCTGTTATGCACGGTAAAACTCGTCGCGGTGGGCTGGTTTTTGATATTGCCGATTTAATAAAAGATGCCCTCGTTATGCCGCAGGCATTTATTGCGGCTATGGAAGGTGAGGATAATCAACAGTTTCGTCAGCGCTGCATTAACGCGTTTCAGCAGTCCGATGCGCTGGATGTGATGATTACCACGTTGCAGGAGACATCGCAGGCACTGGCGGGACACTAGTCATGAATGTACTGATCATTTCTCGCTGCACAAAAAATGCAAGGGACGAAAGTTGTCGGATTATCGATCAGTTCGCTGAGCGTACGGGTGACGCGGCGTGGCAGACGACGATGACTATGGAAGGCGCTATTACGCTGCGCAAGCTGCTGCGTAAAACGGCACGTCGTAACACCGCCGTGGCCTGCCACTGGCTGAAAAAAAACGGTCAAAGTGAACTGTTGTGGATTGTCGGGAATTTGCGTCGCTTTAACGCGCAAGGGCGCGTGCCAACAAACCGCACAACCCTGCAAATTATCCGGAACGACAGTGAACACCGCTGGCACAGCGCGGAAAGCATCGCCTTGCTGGCAGCGATTGCCGGGCTGTTTCATGATTTTGGTAAAGCGGGGATGTGCTTCCAGCAGACGCTTAAGGGGGAAAGTAAGCACATTTGCCAGCCGTATCGTCATGAGTGGATCTCGGTTCGTCTGTTCGAGGCGTTTGTAGGAAAACAAACCGATGAACAGTGGCTGGCATCCCTCACTCAGCTAAAAGCCGCTGACGAAAAGGCCATGTTGAAAGCGTTGAAGATGGACACAGACAAGAACTGCAGCCTTTTGGGGGAGCTCCCGCCTCTGGCTAAAGTGGTGGTATGGCTGATTTTGTCGCATCACCGTTTGCCGCAGTCATATTCGACACGTCCACAGATGATCTACTGCGAAGGCTGGTTTGAGAAACAGCTGAACGCAGACTGGAACTCGCTTAATCATAAATCTACCGAAAAACATCAGTGGAAAGAGCGTGATTTTAAAAATGTCTGGAAATTCCCCTACGGTACGCCGCTAAAAAGTAAAACCTGGCGCGAGAAGGCCCGACAGATTGGTAAACGTATCCGGAATCTGCCTGCGCTGCTTCACGCGGGAACGATGGATAATATCTTCACCCTCCATCTCGCCCGCCTGTCGCTAATGCTGGCCGATCACGTTTACTCCTCTCAACCAGCTTATTCCGGATGGCAGGATGATGCCATACAGGCGTGGGCTAACACTCACCACGGAACCGAACTTAACCAAAAACTTGATGAGCACAATGTTGGTGTCGCCCATCATGCGCTGTTGATGGGGCGCTCTCTTCCGGCGTTGCGACGCTCATTACCCGCCATCGCCCGGCATAAAACGTTTCGGGAAAGGGCGAAAGAAGAGCGTTTTCACTGGCAAAACAAGGCGTGGGACGTTGCCTCTTCTCTACGCGAGAAGAGTGCTGAGCAGGGCTTTTTCGGCATCAATATGGCCTCGACCGGATGCGGTAAAACCTTTGCCAATGCCCGAATTATGTACGCTCTGGCAGATGAGCAGGCAGGGTGTCGTTTCAGCGTGGCGCTGGGGTTACGCACGCTGACGCTGCAGACGGGTCAGGCTTTGCAGTCGCGCCTGAGGCTGGATGACGACACGCTGGCCGTGGTGACCGGTGCCGCCGCAGTGAAGGAGCTCTATCAGGGGAATGACGCCGAAGATACCCGCAGTGCCAGCGACGAAACGTTCTTCGCCAGCCATCACTACGTGCATTACGAAGGGGCTACCAGTAGCGGGATCGCTCAGCAGTGGCTGGCGAAAGAACCGGCGCTCAATCGCCTGGTCAGTGCTCCGGTGCTGGTGACAACCCTCGATCACCTGATGCCTGCAACGGAAGGGGTGCGCGGTGGCAAGCAGATCCCCGCTATGCTGCGCCTGCTGACCAGCGATCTGGTGCTTGATGAGCCTGATGATTTTGACGTTGATGATTTACATGCCCTTTGTCGGCTGGTGAACTGGGCGGGAATGCTCGGCTCCCGCGTGCTGCTTTCCTCCGCAACGCTGCCCCCTGCATTAACGGAAGCGCTGTTTGAAGCCTATCGGGAAGGGCGGAGAGTCTGGCAGGCCGCGTGCGGTCAGTCGGACAGACCGATGAGTATCTGCTGCGCCTGGTTTGATGAATATGGCGCGCAGCCGCAGGATGTGGCCGACGATGCTCAATTCCGTAAGGTGCATGGCGATTTTGTCAGGCAGCGGATTAAACGTCTGCCAAAGCAGCCCCAGCTTCGCCTGGGGAAACTGGCCGTCGTGAAGCCTCACTCGTCCTGTACTGCCGACGTTGTCTCTGCGCTGGCGCAGACGTTGCACGAGCAAACAATCGCGCTGCACGATCATCATCACAGCACGCATAAAAGTGGCAAAACCGTGTCATTTGGTCTGGTGAGGATGGCGAACATCAACCCGCTGGTTGCCGTCGCGCAGGCGCTGATGGCATTACCTTCTCCGGACAATTACCGCATTCATTATTGCGTGTATCACAGCCAGCACCCGCTGGCGGTGCGTGCGGCGATTGAAAAACGCCTCGATGCCGCGTTCACACGGCACAAACCGGCGCTGGTCTGGCAGTTGCCGGAAGTTGAGCAGGCACTGACGTCACCGGAACCGCACCATCTTTTTGTCGTGCTCGGCACATCCGTTCTGGAGGTTGGGCGCGATTTTGATGCCGACTGGGGAATTATTGAGCCGAGTTCGATGCGTTCTCTTATACAGTTTGCGGGGCGTATTCAGCGCCATCGCCAGATCGTTCCGGATACTGAAAACCTGGTGATTCTGGAACGCAACGTACGCGCGCTCCGTGGAGAAAAGGTGGCTTATTGTAAGCCAGGATTTGAAACCGAACACCATCTTCTGCCTCAACACGATCTCCATGAGCTGCTCAGTGAAGAGGGCTATCGCACACTAAATGCACTACCGCGCATCGTTGAAAATCTGCCCGGCAATGCGCTGGCGACGCTGGAGCATGCCCGGTTGCGCGCCGCGCTGCTGGACGGCGGCGATAAATCAGATGTGGTGGCCGCGTCGTGGTGGCGGCGGCCGCTAACGTGGAACGGTGAATTGCAGCGGCGAACGCCGTTTCGCCGTGCTTCACCACAGGAAACTTTCTTTTTGAGTATGGAAGAGGAAGGCGATGAACCAGAGTTTTGCCTGATGCAGGAAAACGGGGTGTTAAAACCTGCGGGAGGATTTTGCGAACAGGCGTTATCCATGGCAGACGGCGTAGAGCCGTGGATAGCAATTGATTATGCCGAGATATTACAGGCGCTGGCCGAGACCAAGCAAATGGAGTTGGCCGCGGTGTCGCGCCGGTATGGCGAAATAACGTTAAGAGTCAGCAGGGAGGAGGAGACGGAACAATGGCTGTATCACTCAATGTTAGGTGTATTTCGCGCCCTCTAACGCGGGCGCAAGCTGCTTGTTCAGCAGTATAAAATAAATGATAAGAGCCTCATATATTTCTAAGCTGTCTAGGCGACAGTAGGTGAGCATTATATTTATTTAAGTTTTTTTGGCAAGAGTATGTCGCTATAAAGATAAAAACCTAATATAGGTGTGGATGAACGTTTTGAAATGGAGTACTTTATTTTTTACTCAGATAAAGGAATGTTTCACTGCGATGATTGTTATTAGGCTTTTATTTTTCTTGGTTATGATTCTGTTTTGTTTTTATTCAAGCTATTTATATTAAATATAATTGCGCGATTTATATTTTTTATTGTTTATAAGTGCAAGAGTTAGGGTGATATATGAAGGAAGGAACACTATTCTCATTTATTACAGCTTTTATTGCCGAACGACGGCAAACCAAGCTGGAAGCATTTGATAAAGAGGCCGCAAAGCGCAGCGATATTGATAGCGCAACGCTTGCGGCAGAACGCCGGGAACTGGAGCTTCGTTACGAGCCGAAAGCATGGCTGACGGATGCCGCGAAGCGAGCCGGACAAATTAACCTCGTGACCCATGCGGCGAAGTTTACCCACGGGGATTCAAAAAGTAGCAGTATCTACAGCGAGGCAGTGGCTAAGGAAGGGTATCTCAGCACAGCGACGCTGTCAGGTCTGGAACCGGATGCGGTGGGTAACGCCGCTGCACTGGACGTCGCGAAACTGCTGCAAATAAGGGTTGAAGGCGGAGACTCTCTACTGGCAAGCCTGAAACGTTGCGACCACGCCGCGTTGGCTGCTTTTACCGATGACATGAGCCAACTGAGTGAATGGATTGTGGGATTTTCGCGCGCATTAACACCTGGCGAACCCGCTTCGCACAAGCTGGCGAAACAGAATTATTTTCCGGTTGATGATGATTATCATCTGTTAAGCCCGCTGTTTGCCACCTCACTTGTTCACGCCCTGCATCAGAAAATGATTGCCTTTCGTTTTGGAGACGATGTTAAAGCCATCTGGAAAGCCAGGCGCGAGAAAACCTGGCATCCCACTCCGCTGACGTTATTCCCGGATTCAGCGGAAATACACTTCGGTGGCACTAAACCGCAAAACATTTCCTATCTCAACAGCGTGCGTGGCGGACGTAGCTGGCTACTTTCCTGCCAGCCGCCGCAGTGGAAAAGGGCAGAAAAGCCGCCAACGAGTTTACGTTCTGTTTTCGCCTGGGGTGGGCAATTTGACCGCCGAGCGAAGAGCCACATTCAGCTGCTTGTTTCCCTACTGACGAAAGCGGGTGATTACACCAATTTTCGTATTCGCGAAGCCCGCGATGGCTACATCAATATGATTATCGATCTCTTGTTCGAGATCGCATCTGATTTTCAACGTGAAACCGCGCAAAACTGGACGCGCAACTGTCCCGATCTGAAACCCCATCAACAGCTCTGGCTCGATCCCTGGCGTACAAAAACAGATGAAGCCTTTCGTCTTGAGCGAGAAAAAGACGACTGGCAGGACGCTGTGGCAGAAGATTTTTCCCTTTGGCTGAACGCACGTCTGCGAAAGTCGATGCCGGATTTAGGTGCTGTGGAAAAACGTGAATGGGAAACCCGCGAGCACTTACGGGCCAACCTCCGTGAGATGGAAAAAATTATCCAGGAGGCGCTGAAATGAGTTCATTGATTTTGCTTCGCCGTGTGAGAGTTGAAAACGCCAACGCGGTTGCTGGCCTGACCTGGGGTTTTCCAGCGATCACCCATTTCATGGGATTTTCTCATGCTTTGTCGCGCAGGTTGACAGAAAAGCATGGGCTGCACATTGATGGCTGTGCTGTCGTGAGCCACGAGCACCAGATCCACGCGCATACGTCTGGCCGCGATTATCAGTTCGCCCTGACCCGCAATCCTCTTACCCGTAAAGCGAAAACCGCCTCCTTTAATGAAGAGGGGCGTATGCATTTGACGGTTTCATTGCTGCTGGAGTGTCATGGGGAAATCCCAAACGGTGAATACGGGCAGCGTGACCTCGCCGAGTTTCTGTCTCAGATATGCCCGACGCTTCGACTGGCGGGGGGAATCATCGTCGATATCCAGAATATTTCGGTTATGGCGATGCCTGCCAGCGTTCAGGAAATGGGCCGATTACAGTGGCAATTGATGCCGGGCTTTGCCCTGCGCGACCGCAGCAGCTGGCTGGGCGAACATCATCAAACGCTTCTGGAAAACAATCCTGATGCCACGCTACTTGATGCCTGGCTCGATTTTGCTTCGCTGAAACTGCAGGCCGAAATGCCGGACGAGGGCGCTATCCAGGAAGGCGATCCGGCCAGTTGGCTCTACGTTCCCAAACCTAAACCCGGGTATCTGGTGCCATTAATGACAGGATACCAGCGCATCTCTGAACTCTACGCACCCGGCGTCGTGGCAAATGCGCGTGATGCAGAAACACCGTTCGCGTTTACCGAAGCCGTATATGGCGTGGGCGAGTGGTGCGGTCTGCACCGGATTCGGTCATTAGAAGACATTTTCTGGCGCTATCGCACGACGGAAACAGGCTACTACTGTCAGGGCGCGGGCGCGCCGGTGACATCTGAACCTCTAAATTAAAAAGGACTTATTTATGGCAAAGGCTCCAACTGCCGTTAAAACGGCATCTGTACTGGCATTTGAACGTAAACTGGCGACCTCGGATGCGGTAATGTATTCAGGATGCTGGGAAGGAGAAACCTGGCAACCGATTCGGATTCAGGAAAAAGCAGTACGCGGCACTATCTCTAACCGTCTAAAAAACGCGCTCACCAACGATCCGGCAAAACTGGATGCTGAGATCCAGAAAGCCAATCTCCAGCGTGTAGATGTGGCGGCACTGCCTGCGGACGCGGATACCTTACAGGTTAAATTTACCCTGCGCGTGTTGGGAAACTTATCGACTCCTTCTGTATGTAATGACCGCGCTTATCAGGAAGAACTCCAGCAGGTTATCGACGGCTACATACATGAACATGGTTTCGCCGAACTGGCGCGTCGTTACGCCAACAACCTGGCGAATGGTCGTTTTTTATGGCGTAACCGCGTTGGTGCAGAAAAAATCGTTGTGAAAGTGACAGGCAGCCAGTCGTGGACGTTTGATGCGTACAGTTATGCGCTGCGTGATTTTACCGCCCGTGACAAGAGCCTCACAGAACTCGCTCAGGAAATAGAAAAGGGGCTCAGTGGAAAAGGATTTGTTCTGCTCAACGTAGAGGCGCAGGTTTTGCTTGGCGCAGGGCAGGAGATCTTCCCGTCGCAGGAGTTAGTACTGGACAGCAACAACAGCAAGAGCCGTCTGCTTTATCAGGTGGATGAAGTCGCTGGCATCCACTCGCAGAAAATCGGTAATGCGATTCGAACTATCGATACCTGGCATCCTAAAGTGGACGAACTTGGTGCGATAGCCGTTGAACCCTATGGATCTGTCACCAGCCGTGGAGTGGCGTGTCGTCAGCCGAAAGAGAAAATGGATTTCTACACGCTTCTCGATAATTGGGTCACCAAAGGCCAGAAGCCGGATGTGGATCAGCAACATTACGTGATGGCCGTATTGATCCGTGGTGGTGTCTTCGGCGAGAAGAGCGAGTAAGGAGCTGTTTATGGATCACTATCTTGAGATCCGTGTGTTGCCAGATCCCGAATTCAGTGAAGAGATGCTAATGGCCGCGCTGGTGGCAAAACTGCATCGCGCATTGGGTCAGAGAGGGCAGGGCGATATTGGTATTAGTTTCCCTGCGTATACTGTAAAACCTGGCGCTATTCTGCGTTTGCATGGCCACCGGCAGGCACTCAATGAGCTTGAGCAACTGGCCTGGAGAAAAGGGCTGAGTGATTACTGCGACTGTACGGAGATTAAGAATGTGCCAGAGGTAAATCACTGGCGTTGTGTCAGCCGGGTACAGGTCAAAAGTAGTGCGCAGCGGCTCATGCGACGTTCGGTGAAGAAGGGATGGTTAACTGAAGAGGAAGCGCAGCAGCGTATGTTGACGATGGCAGAGGCTAGGACTGATTTGCCGTGGCTAAATTTGCGTAGTCTCTCGACGGGTCAATCGTTCAGGCTGTTTATCCGTCATGGTGATTTGCTCTCCGCACCCGTTACGGGAGTATTTTCCACCTACGGGCTAAGCGCTACAGCCACGATCCCCTGGTTTTGAAACGTGACCACCGCATTCGTTCTCAGGATGCGGTTTTTTCTGCTAGCCGGTTATCAAAGCTAAAAGGGAGTTGCTGGACGGTCTCCAGTCTCTGATGAAAATCGGGATGCAGTGGATTCAGTATGGCGTTATTTTCAGAAGGAATGATGCAGGACGGTAGAATAAGCGCCAGCGCGCTGCTGGACTGGAGCCAACCGGTTCCCAGATCCATTGTCGACATCGGTGCAGGATCCTCCTGCCAGTCTTTGGGTAGCCATGCTTTATCCAGATACTCAATTTGCTCTTCCGGGATATCAATGCTGAAAAGCTGGTACTGGTTTAACACGGTATCTTTTTTAACGTGAACCAGAATTTCAAGTGATGCCAGCGAGATGGATGTAGAGACGTATACCGCCGGGTGTCCTTTGTGATTCCAGCGGCCGCCATACTGGTTTGCGCCGCTTCCACTCCACGCTTCGCTGGCATATCGTCCTGTCACCAGACGATAAAAAATCATGCGAATACTCCATGTTCCAGGCGACCAATCAAATCGGTCACTTCCAGTGCACCGGTTTCTGTTGCAATCAAATCGACAGGCGCAACATTTCCGAGTCCACGGACCGGTGATTGCAGCCAGTTCCATGCATCATCTTTACTGCCAAAATAATCAACGGCAGCATCCAAAACGCGTACGAAGCGCGCCACGCGCTCACTTTCATCGGGGGTCAACGTACGACCCGCACTTTTACGACGCGCGACATTGCGTTCGTTTATACCGGTGACGCGCAAAATGTCTGCTTTTGACATCGCCGTCCATTCATGAATATTGTCGAGCACGCTAACGGGTAGACCTTGGCTGAGTAACTCGATCAGTTGCATACCTCGATTTGCAGGTAAACCGGCATAGCGCCAAAGTGCGTTATCAGCAGGCTTCTGCGCAGGAACCCATGTTCTCATTTTGACCTCCTGATATGTCATTTGTCATGATTTATTATAGTCATTTGTCTGGCAATGCGAAATGAATATGTTCTGTACAAAGAAAGATAGGGTCAGCCAGATTCTGACCTTAACTGGCGGCGCTACGCTTGCACAGGCCTACAATGAGTTATGTAATTTATTGACATCGACGTAGGCTGGGTAAGCGCAGCGCCACCCGGCAAGAAAGGCGGTTGTATAACAGAGGGTAGGGTTTTTCATAAATTTAAGGCCGGGAATCTCCCGGCCTTATTAAATATTCATCTGCCATTACAGGCGAAAACAATTAGCGACTACGGAAGACAATGCGGCCTTTACTCAGGTCGTACGGGGTCAGTTCAACAGTCACTTTGTCGCCCGTCAAAATGCGGATATAGTTTTTGCGCATTTTACCGGAGATGTGCGCAGTTACCACGTGACCGTTTTCCAGCTCTACGCGAAACATGGTGTTAGGCAACGTATCAAGTACGGTACCCTGCATTTCAATATTGTCTTCTTTGGCCATCTAATCCTCTGGGGTATCACTACCAAGTTTTGAACCGGCAAGATAATGCCGAAATTCATCAATTAAGTAAAGAATTGCGCGTTTAAAACGCAGCAAAACAGTTTCGGCGCATTGCCCAAGCGTCACGGTACAACCGAACGGAAAGCGCATTCGTAAAGGGGATACAACAGGATAAACGTCAGGACGTTATCTGAAGCGAAGGTCCCAAACGGCGGCGGGGCAACAGGCAGAAGCTACTCTGCGGCATAATTATAACACCCTCATAAAAAATATGCGGAAAACATTTAGACATTGGGCATAAAGAGTGTCCGCGGTACCCAAAAATCGCGCGGCAGCTTCTCCTGACGGCAGTTATGCAGGTGCTCAATGTAGTGGCGGCGGGAGATTTCAACCGCACCGAGGGAGGCGGTATGCTCGTTCAGAACCTGACAATCCAGCAGCTGCCCGCCGCGCTGAGCAAACTCCTGGCAGAAAACCAGCAGGGCCGTTTTCGAGGCGTTTACCGCCCGGGAGAACATCGACTCACCGCAGAACAACGTCCCCTGCGCGACGCCGTACATACCGCCAACAAGTTCGCCACCTTCCCACACCTCAATGGAGTGGGCGTAGCCAAGCTCGTGCAGTTGATGATAGGCAGTGATGATATCGCGGGTGATCCAAGTCCCCTCATGACGGTCTTCCGCACACCCTTCTATCACCTGACCGAAGGCGTGATTCAATGTGACCCGGTACGGTGATTTTGCATGGAAACGCTTCATGCTGCGGCTCAGGTGAAACTGCGTGGGCCAGAGCACGGCGCGCGGATCAGGAGACCACCATAAAATAGGGTCGCCAGGTGAAAACCACGGGAATATGCCGCGCTGGTAGGCCATCAGGAGCCGGGCAGGGCTGAGATCGCCGCCAAGTGCCAGCAGCCCATTGGGTTCACGCAGCGCTCCCTCTGGCGACGGGAACGCAATGTTATGACGAGAAAGCTGGACCAGGCGCATGACAGCAAAACTCCAGTACGCGAGTGAGGACGCTACAAATATAGTCTACAGACGCTGTTTAAACTGGTAGTAGCGACCCTGTTTCGTCAACAGCTCTGCGTGACTACCTTGCTCAATAATGTGTCCGTTGTCCATCACAATTATCCGATCAAAACTTGCCAGTCCACGCAGGCGGTGTGTCACCATCAGGACGGTTTTACCGGCCATAACATTCGCAAGTAAATCAAGGATCTGGCTTTCAGTTGTCGCATCAAGCCCTTCTGTGGGCTCGTCGAGCAACATCAGCGGCGCATCATGCAGCAGCGCGCGCGCAATCGCCAGACGACGCAGCTCACCGCCAGAGAGTTGACGACCGCCTTCACCCAGCCAGCTGTTCAGGCCATCGTCTTCAAGCAGCTTATGCAGCCCGACCTGCTCCAGCATGGCGCGGAGTACGTCATCAGTGGCCTCCGGTGCAGCCAGCAGCAGGTTATCGCGCAGCGTGGCGCTGAAGAGATGAACGCGCTGCGGAACCACGCTGACGGTTTTGCGCAGCGCCTGTTCGCTGAAGTCTGCCAGCGGAGTTCCGTTAAACTGAATCTGACCTTGCTGTGGATCCCAGGCTCGCGTTAACAACTGCAAAAGCGTGGATTTGCCGCAGCCGGTACGGCCGAGGATCGCAATCCGCTGACCCGCATCCACAGCGAGGCTGATGCCTTCCAGCGCATTCTGTGCCTGCTTGTCATAGGCGAAGGTGACGTTACTGAGCGTTAGGGCAACCTGCTCAGGCGTGGCCGTTTGCTCTGCGGTGAACTTCACCTCCGGATCCTGCTCCGCAATCTCCGTGATGCGCAGGGCGGAGGCGATGACCTGACCGAGATGCTGGAAGGCACCCGTCACCGGCGCCAGCGCTTCAAAGGCCGCCAGGGCACAGAATACGAACAAGGCAATCAGAGGGCCCGGCTGTGCGTTATTGCCAACGCCACCGGACGCCATCCAGAGCATGGCGATGACTGCGACACCCCCGATTAACATCATAAGCGCCTGAGAGAACGCGGTAAGCTCAGACTGACGGCGCTGGGCTTCATGCCAGTTCAGTTCTGTATTCTCCATTCGCGCACGGTAGCGCTCGCTGGCGCCAAATATCGTCAGTTCGGCCTGCCCCTGTAACCAGGAGGTAAGCTGCTGGCGGTACTCCCCGCGCAGACGCGTCAGGTTCTCTCCGGTGGATTTACCCGCGCGGTAAAATAGCGGCGGCAGGATAATGAGCGTCAAAAGCATGATCCCGCCCAGCGTCAGCGCAACAGCGACATCCAGCACCGACAGACCCAGCGTGACTACCACAATCACCACAAACGCGCCGACTATCGGGGAAATCACGCGCAGGTAGAGGTGATCCAGGGTGTCGACATCCGCAACCACACGGTTGAGCAATTCCCCCTGACGAAAACGCGCCAGTCCGGCAGGGGAGAGGGGCAGCAGTTTACTGAAGGTGTAAATGCGCAGATGTTGCAGCACGCGGAATGTCGCGTCATGGCTGACCAGTCGCTCGAAGTACCGTCCTGCCGTACGGGTAATGGCAGTGCCGCGGACGCCCGCCGCCGGAAGCATGTAGTTGAAGCTGTAGAGCCCGGCAACCCCCGCCACGGCAGAGGCAGACAAGAACCAGCCGGAAAGCGTGAGCAGGCCGATGCTGGCAAGCAGGGTCACAATGGCCAACACGATGCCCAGCGTCAGCATCCATTTGTGGCGTTTATAGAGCGCGAGATAGGGAAGCAGGGCACGCATCAGATGTCCTCCTGACGATTCGCCAGCAGGGCAGCGAAGGGGCCCTGCGCGGTAACGAGAGAGGCGTAATCGCCTTGCTCAACAATACGACCATTTTCCATGACCCAGATCTGGTCCCAGTCGGCAATGCCCTCCAGCTGATGAGTGACCATCAGGGTGGTTTGCTGCCGCGAGGCGGCGTTCAGGGCCGCCATCACGCGCTGTTCACTGTGCGCATCCAGGCTGGCCGCTGGCTCGTCCAGCAGCATTAACTGGCATGGATTAAGCAACGCGCGGGCGACCGCCACGCGCTGCGCCTGGCCCACGGATAACCCGGCAGACTGATCGCCGACAACGGTATCGACGCCATGCGGAAGCAGCGGCAGAAACTCGCTGACCCAGGCGCGGTCGAGAACAGATTGCAACTCGTCTTCACGTGCATCCGGGCGAGCCAGCAGGACGTTTTCCCGTAGCGTCGGGGCTGGCAGCTGCGGGTTTTGCCCCACCCAACTGAGCTGTTTTCGCCAGGCGTTCGGATCGAGATCGCGCAGTTCGGTTTTGTTGATGCGCAGTGAGCCGGTATAAGCCATAAAACCGGATAACGCATTAATCAGCGAGCTTTTCCCTGAACCACTGGTCCCTACCAGCACCACCCGTTGCCCGGCGGGTAAGGTAAAGTTCAGTGGGCCAGCCAGCACTTTCCCTTCCGGTGACAGGATAGAGAAATCACGTGCTTCAATAGTCACGGGTTCATTGGCGTTCAGCGTTACCTCTCCCCGCTCCGGATGCGCCAGCGGCGTCTCCAGGAACGTTTTCAGGCTGTCAGCCGCGCCAACGGCCTGCGCTTTGGCATGGTAGAAGGTGCCAAGATCGCGAAGCGGCTGGAAAAATTCCGGAGCCAGAATAAGCGCCAGGAAACCGGCCGACAGCGTTACCGCCGTGCCGTAATGACCAAAATCCAGCGCACCGAGATACGAGAAACCAAAATAGACCGCCACGAGGGCGATAGAGAGCGAGGTAAAGAATTCCAGTACGCCAGACGACAGAAACGCCAGACGTAACACTTCCATCGTGCGCTGACGGAAATCCTGCGACGCCAGGCGAATGTTTTCCGTTTCGGCTTCACCCCGGCCAAAAATGCGTAACGTCTCCATCCCGCGCAGACGATCAAGGAAATGGCCGCTCAGGCGACCCAACGCAAGGAAGTTACGGCGGTTCGCATCGGCCGCTCCCATCCCCACCATCGCCATAAACAGGGGGATCAGCGGGGCGGTACCCAGCAGGATCAGCGCTGCCACCCAGTTGACAGGGAAAATGGTTATCACAATCAGCAGCGGGACGCAGACGGCCAGCGCCATCTGCGGAAGATAGCGGGCGTAGTAGTCGTGCATATCGTCAATCTGTTCAAGGATTAACGTTGCCCAGCTTCCGGCTGGTTTTCCCTGGATCCATGCGGGCCCGGCTTCATGAAGACGATCAAGCACCTGTCGGCGAATTTCGTAGCGAATATGCTGCCCCGCGTGAAAACCAACGCGTTCGCGCAGCCAGACGACCCAGGCGCGCAGAATGAAAACCAGGATCAGGACGATGAAGGGCAGCAGAAGCGCTTCACGCGGAATGTTCTCCATGATCATATGATTGAGAATGCGGGCCAGCAGCCATGCCTGGGCAACAATCAACAGACCACTGATCAGTCCCAGAAGACGGGAAATCATGAGCCAGCGGCGGGAAAGAACGCTCTGCTGTTTTAGCCAGCGTGTTAACTCTTGTTGACGGTTTTTTTCCATTGCGTGCTTTGCAGGTGATGTTATTAGAAAGTGGGCAGCGCAATGTTACAACGAGGAGACAATAAAGGCGACTTATCGCCGCCTTTATTTACGTTTGTTACTGACTTGTAAAGATTATTTACCTTGTTCAGCCAGCCCATCAAGGTAGCGTTCAGCGTCCAGCGCGGCCATGCAACCGGTGCCTGCGGAGGTGATCGCCTGACGGTAAATATGGTCCATTACGTCACCAGCAGCGAACACACCCGGGATGCTGGTCTGGGTCGCGTTGCCGTGAATACCGGACTGCACTTTGATGTAGCCGTTTTCCAGCTCCAGTTGCCCCTCGAAGATTGCCGTGTTCGGGCTGTGGCCGATAGCCACAAACAGGCCCGCCACTTCCAGCGTTTCGACGTTATCGGTGTTCTGGGTATCACGAATACGCAGACCGGCAACGCCCATCTGATCGCCCGTCACTTCTTCCAGCGTACGGTTGGTGTGCAGCACAATGTTGCCGCTCGCCACTTTATCCATCAGACGTTTGATCAGGATTTTCTCGGCGCGGAAAGTGTCGCGACGGTGGATCAGGTGCACTTCTGAAGCGATGTTCGCCAGATAGAGCGCCTCTTCTACGGCGGTGTTACCGCCGCCGATGACCGCGACTTTCTGGTTGCGATAGAAGAAACCGTCGCAGGTTGCGCAGGCAGAAACGCCGCGACCTTTGAACGCCTCTTCTGACGGCAGGCCAAGGTAGCGGGCAGAAGCGCCCGTTGCGATGATCAGCGCATCGCAGGTGTACTCGCCGCTGTCGCCCGTCAGGCGGAACGGACGGTTCTGCAAATCGACCTTGTTAATATGGTCGAACAGAATTTCGGTTTCGAATTTAGCCGCATGCTCGTGCATACGCTCCATCAGCAGCGGCCCGGTCAGGTCGTTAGGGTCGCCTGGCCAGTTTTCCACTTCAGTGGTGGTGGTCAGCTGACCGCCTTTTTCCATACCGGTAATCAAAACCGGTTGCAGGTTAGCGCGTGCAGCATAGACCGCCGCGGTATATCCCGCAGGTCCAGAACCAAGAATTAGCAGCTTACTGTGTTTGGCCGTGCCCATGAGATCCCCATTGTTGTTGGCAGACAGTTGGCAGGATTGTAGGGAATTTGTTGCCGTAAAAAAAGAGCACAGCAATGTTGATCTCAATCTGTACGATAGGCAATGACGATAAATTGAGCGCTATAACATCAGGCTTACTTCTTAAATTCGCTTGTTTATAAGGCAATAAAATGAGGATTAATACCCCACCGAAATGAATATCCGGCATGTTGTACTAAAAATCGATGTTTTGCTTTGACAATCCCCTGCGCTTTTGCGAAAACATTCAAGGAAGAAAAAAAACCGCGTTAACCGTGTGCCGCATAGGCATGCACGTAAATGCCATTTTTACCGGGTCAGTGAAATCTACGCATGGCGTGGACAGACGCCATACGTGATGTCGGTGACTGCCTTCGGGCAACGGTCTTCTTACCAACAGAACCCGAATCCGCATCGCGTCTAATAGATAACCAGGCGATGTGATGACTAACGGGTACAGGCTCTGAACAGTGATGTGCACAGGGTCCAGGCAGGAGTAGGGAAGGAATACAGAGAGACAATAATAATGGTAGATAGCAAGAAGCGCCCTGGCAAAGATCTCGACCGTATCGATCGTAACATTCTTAATGAATTGCAAAAGGATGGGCGTATTTCCAACGTCGAGCTTTCAAAACGTGTGGGACTTTCCCCGACGCCGTGCCTTGAGCGTGTGCGCCGACTGGAAAGACAGGGTTTTATTCAGGGCTATACGGCTCTGCTGAACCCGCATTATCTGGATGCCTCACTTCTGGTATTTGTTGAGATTACTCTGAATCGTGGTGCACCGGATGTGTTTGAGCAATTTAACGCCGCTGTACAAAAACTTGAAGAAATTCAAGAGTGTCATCTGGTTTCTGGCGATTTCGACTACCTGTTGAAAACCCGCGTACCAGATATGTCCGCCTACCGTAAGCTGCTGGGTGAAACCCTGCTGCGTCTGCCAGGCGTGAACGACACCCGTACCTATGTGGTGATGGAAGAGGTCAAACAGAGCAATCGTCTGGTTATTAAGACGCGCTAACACGGAACAGGTGCAAAATCAGTGTAGTTTGATTACACTCCTGTTAATCCATACAGCAACAGTGCCGGGGTGTCCCGGCGCTGTTGTCCGTTTTAGCAAACAGGCAGGATATGCCTGATACCTGGAGAGCCTTTCTTGAGCCAGGAATACACTGAAGACAAAGAAGTCACATTATCGAAGCTAAGCAGCGGACGTCGGCTCCTTGAGGCGTTGCTGATTGTTATTGCCCTTTTTGCCGTCTGGCTGATGGCAGCCTTACTCAGTTTCAACCCCTCAGATCCCAGCTGGTCACAAACTGCATGGCATGAGCCTATCCATAATTTAGGCGGCGTTCCCGGTGCCTGGCTTGCGGACACCCTGTTTTTCATTTTCGGTGTGATGGCCTATACCATTCCCGTCATTATTATTGGCGGATGCTGGTTTGCCTGGCGCCATCGTCAGAACGACGACTACATCGACTATTTCGCGGTTTCGCTGCGCCTGATAGGCGCGCTGGCGTTGATCCTCACCTCCTGCGGGCTGGCAGCCATCAACGCCGATGACATCTGGTATTTCGCCTCTGGCGGGGTCATCGGTAGCCTGCTGAGCTCTGCGCTGCAGCCTATGCTTCACAGCAGCGGCGGTACCCTGGCCTTGCTGTGTATCTGGGCGGCAGGATTAACGCTGTTCACCGGCTGGTCGTGGGTGAGCATTGCCGAGAAGATCGGCAGTTTTGTCCTCACTATTCTGACCTTTGCCAGCAACCGTACCCGTCGTGACGACACATGGGTCGATGAAGACGAATATGAAGATGAGTACGAAGAGGAAGACGATGCGCCAGTACAGCGTCGTGAATCTCGTCGTGCACGTATTTTGCGTGGAGCACTGGCACGCCGTCAGCGCGTCGCCGAGAAATTTGCCAACCCGCTGGGCCGTAAAACCGATGCGGCGCTCTTCTCCGGTAAACGCATGGACGAAGACGATCATGTTGAGTACCGTTCAGCCGGTGCCGCCGTCGATCCTGATGATGTGCTTTTCTCTGGCAGTCGCGCCATGCCGGGCGATTTTGATGAATACGATCCACTGCTAAACGGTCACTCTGTTACCGCACCGGTTGCTGCCGCGGCAGCCGCGACTACGGCGGCGCAGGCTTATGCAGCACCAGCGGAAGCCGTTATGCCGTCTGCGTCGGTTCCCGCTCCCGAGTCCGCTATTCAACAGCCTCATGTAGAGTGGCAAACGGCGCCTGGCGTTCATACGCCAGAGCCGGTTATCGCACCAGAGCCAGAAAGCTATGCGCCGGTCCAGCAGGAACCGTGGCAGCAACCTTATCAGCCTGAGCCCGTTCATGAGCCGCAGGGGTACCCGTACGACGAGCAGCCCGTCGCGCAACCGTATCAGGAGTATGTCCCTGAGCCTGTTCCGCCTGCTGAGCCTTACGTCGCGCCTCAACCAGAACCTGAGGTGGTGGAAGAGGTCAAACCGTCTCGTCCGCCAATGTACTATTTCGAAGAGGTTGAAGAGCGCCGTGCCCGTGAGCGCGAGCAACTGGCAGCATGGTATCAGCCTGTTCCTGAGCCGGTGCAGGAGCCTGTTGTGAATACACCTTCTGTCTCCGCACCGCCGGTTACTCCAACGCCTGCGGTTGCACCAGTGGCAGAGAGCGTGAAACAGGCCACAGCAGCCGCTTCGGCGCCGGTCTTTAGCCTGGCGACAGGTGGAACACCACGTCCTCAGGTAAAAGAGGGGATTGGTCCGCAGTTGCCGCGTCCTAACCGCGTGCGTGTGCCAACCCGCCGCGAGCTGGCATCCTATGGCATTAAGCTGCCTTCTCAGCGTATGGCTGAGGAGAAAGCCCGTGAATCTGATTACGACGATGATGCAGATGAAATGCAGCAGGACGAACTGGCGCGTCAGTTCGCCGCACAGCAGCATCAGCGCTATGGCGAGGAGTATCAGCACGATCATCCTGCTCAGGCGGACGATGATGATGCCGCAGAGGCAGAATTAGCACGCCAGTTTGCGGCCACCCAGCAGCAACGCTATTCAGGTGAGCAACCTGCTGGTGCGAACCCGTTCTCGCTGTCGGATTTCGAATTCTCACCGATGAAAGATCTGGTCGATGATGGTCCGAGTGAACCGCTGTTCACGCCGAGCGTCATGCCGGAAGCCGAGCCGGTGCGTCAGCAGCCGGCCCCTGCGCCACAGGCTTACGCCCAGCCGCAGCAGCCTGCGCCACAATCTTATGCGCAGCCACAGCAGCCACAATTCCAGCAGCCTCAGGCACAGCCGCAAGAAAGTCTCATTCATCCGTTGCTGATGCGTAACGGTGACAGTCGTCCGTTGCAACGTCCGAGCACGCCTCTGCCGTCGCTGGATCTGTTAACGCCGCCGCCAGCAGAAGTTGAGCCGGTCGATACCTTCGCGCTGGAGCAAATGGCCCGTCTGGTAGAAGCGCGTCTGGCTGACTTCCGCATTAAAGCGGACGTGGTCAACTACTCTCCAGGCCCTGTCATAACCCGTTTCGAACTCAACCTGGCGCCTGGCGTTAAAGCCGCGCGTATTTCAAACCTGTCCCGCGACCTGGCGCGTTCTCTGTCGACCGTTGCGGTTCGTGTGGTTGAAGTCATTCCTGGTAAACCTTATGTCGGTCTTGAGTTGCCGAACAAAAAACGTCAGACCGTGTACCTGCGTGAAGTGCTGGACAACACCAAATTCCGCGACAACCCTTCACCACTGACCGTGGTGCTGGGTAAAGATATCGCGGGTGAGCCGGTGGTAGCCGATCTGGCGAAAATGCCTCACCTGCTGGTCGCGGGTACAACCGGTTCCGGTAAGTCGGTAGGTGTGAACGCCATGATCCTCAGCATGCTCTACAAAGCGCAGCCGGAAGATGTCCGTTTCATCATGATCGATCCGAAAATGCTGGAACTGTCGGTCTATGAGGGGATCCCGCATCTGCTGACGGAAGTTGTGACCGACATGAAAGACGCGGCCAACGCCCTGCGCTGGAGCGTCAACGAGATGGAGCGCCGTTATAAGCTGATGTCGGCTCTGGGCGTGCGTAACCTTGCCGGTTATAACGAGAAAATCGCCGAGGCGGCGCGGATGGGTCGTCCAATTCCCGATCCATACTGGAAACCGGGCGATAGCATGGATGCCCAACATCCGGTGCTGGAAAAACTGCCTTACATCGTCGTGCTGGTGGATGAGTTCGCCGACCTGATGATGACCGTCGGTAAGAAAGTGGAAGAGTTGATTGCCCGTCTGGCACAGAAAGCGCGTGCGGCCGGTATTCACCTCGTCCTGGCGACGCAGCGTCCTTCTGTGGACGTCATTACGGGTCTGATTAAAGCCAACATTCCGACCCGTATCGCCTTTACCGTATCAAGCAAAATTGACTCGCGTACCATCCTTGATCAGGGCGGTGCTGAATCGCTGCTGGGGATGGGGGATATGCTCTACTCCGGCCCGAACTCCACCTCTCCGGTGCGCGTTCACGGCGCATTCGTTCGCGACCAGGAAGTGCATGCCGTGGTGCAGGACTGGAAAGCGCGCGGTCGTCCACAATACGTTGACGGCATTACCTCCGACAGCGAAAGCGAAGGCGGCGGCGGTGGCTTTGACGGCGGCGAAGAGCTGGATCCGTTATTCGACCAGGCGGTTAATTTTGTTACCGAAAAACGCAAAGCGTCGATCTCCGGCGTTCAGCGTCAGTTCCGTATTGGCTACAACCGCGCGGCGCGCATCATTGAGCAGATGGAAGCTCAGGGCATTGTCAGTGAGCAGGGGCATAACGGTAACCGTGAGGTGCTGGCTCCGCCGCCGTTTGATTGATCTTCAGCGTGTGCAAAGAAGGGTAAATCAGCCAAATTTAAGCATTTTCTTCTGTCACCTGCCTGCGGGCAGGTCCAGAATAGAAAACGGAAACCCCATTTCGGGATGACGTATTTTAAGGAACAACAATGAAAAAAATCGCAATCGCCTGTGCATTACTCACCAGTTTTGTCGCCAGCAGCGTCTGGGCTGATGCGGCCAGCGACCTTAAAAGCCGCCTGGATAAAGTGAGCAGCTTCCACGCCAGCTTCACGCAAAAAGTGACTGACGGCAGCGGTAATGCGGTGCAGGAAGGCCAGGGCGATCTGTGGGTTAAACGCCCAAATCTTTTCAACTGGCACATGACTCAGCCGGATGAGAGCATCCTGGTCTCTGACGGCAAAACCCTGTGGTTCTTCAACCCGTTTGTTGAGCAGGCAACCGCCACCTGGCTGAAAGATGCGACCAGCAACACGCCATTTATGCTGATTGCCCGTAACCAGGCCAGCGACTGGCAGCAGTATAATATTAAGCAGAACGGTGATGAGTTTGTCCTGACGCCAAAAGGCAGCAACGGCAACCTGAAGCAGTTCACCATCAATGTAAGCACCAACGGTACCATCAATCAGTTCGGCGCCGTTGAGCAGGACGATCAGCGCAGCAGCTATCAGCTCAAATCACAGCAAAATGGCGCTGTCGATGCATCTAAATTTACCTTTACCCCGCCGCAGGGCGTAACGGTGGACGACCAACGTAAGTAAGAGGCATGAGTGGGCAACCTGTCGCTCGATTTTTCAGATAATGCGTTTCAACCTCTGGCCGCGCGTATGCGGCCAGAAAATTTAGCTCAGTATATTGGTCAGCAGCACCTGCTGGCTGCGGGTAAGCCGTTGCCGCGGGCCATTGAAGCCGGGCATCTGCACTCGATGATCCTCTGGGGACCACCCGGTACCGGTAAAACCACGCTTGCTGAAGTGATCGCCCGCTACGCTAACGCGGACGTCGAGCGCATCTCGGCGGTCACATCCGGTGTGAAGGAGATCCGCGAGGCAATTGAGCGCGCGCGCCAGAACCGTAACGCCGGGCGACGAACCATCCTCTTTGTGGACGAAGTCCATCGCTTTAATAAAAGTCAGCAGGATGCATTCCTGCCGCACATCGAAGACGGCACCATCTTTTTCATTGGTGCCACCACCGAAAACCCGTCGTTTGAACTCAACTCGGCACTGCTTTCCCGGGCGCGCGTCTACCTGCTTAAATCGCTCACCACCGAGGATATTGAAAACGTCCTCACCCAGGCGATGGACGACAAAGCCCGCGGCTATGGCGGACAGGACATTGTCCTGCCTGACGACACGCGTCGGGCAATTGCGGAGCTGGTCAACGGCGATGCGCGGCGGGCGCTGAATACCCTGGAAATGATGGCCGATATGGCCGAAGTCGACGACGCCGGCAAACGGGTATTAAAACCGGAACTGTTGACCGAAATTGCCGGTGAGCGTAGCGCCCGTTTTGATAACAAAGGCGATCGCTTTTACGATCTGATCTCGGCGCTGCATAAGTCGGTACGCGGCAGCGCGCCGGATGCCGCGCTTTACTGGTATGCACGCATTATCACTGCCGGTGGCGATCCGCTGTACGTCGCGCGTCGCTGTCTGGCGATTGCCTCAGAAGATGTTGGCAATGCCGATCCGCGCGCCATGCAGGTGGCGCTTTCGGCCTGGGATTGTTTTACTCGCGTCGGGCCGGCAGAAGGTGAGCGCGCTATTGCTCAGGCGATTGTCTATCTGGCCTGCGCGCCGAAAAGTAATGCCGTCTATACCGCATTCAAAGCGGCCATGTCGGATGCGCGTGAGCGCCCGGACTACGATGTGCCGGTGCATCTGCGTAATGCGCCAACGAAGCTGATGAAAGAGATGGGGTACGGGCAGGAGTATCGTTACGCTCACGATGAACCCAACGCTTACGCGGCCGGGGAGGAGTATTTCCCGCAGGAAATGGCACAAACCCGCTATTATCACCCCACAAACAGAGGTCTTGAAGGCAAGATTGGCGAAAAGCTCGCCTGGCTCGCCGGACAGGATCAAAATAGCCCTATAAAACGCTACCGTTAGTTCAGTCGTTGCGGTAATGTTGGCATTGTATCCCTGTGGCCGCAGGCTGTGGCCACATTTTCCTATTTTAATTCGATAAGCACAGGATAAGCATGCTCGATCCCAATCTGCTGCGTAATGAGCCAGACGCAGTCGCTGAAAAACTGGCACGCCGGGGCTTTAAGCTGGATGTAGATAAGCTGCGCGCTCTTGAAGAGCGTCGTAAAGTTCTGCAGGTACAAACTGAAAATCTGCAGGCAGAGCGTAACTCTCGATCGAAGTCCATCGGCCAGGCGAAAGCGCGCGGGGAAGACATTGAGCCATTACGCCTGGAAGTGAACAAACTGGGTGAAGAGCTGGACCAGGCGAAAGCTGAGCTGGATGTTCTTCAGGCCGAAATTCGTGATATCGCCCTGGCTATCCCGAACATTCCTGACGACAGCGTTCCTGTCGGTAAAGACGAAAACGACAACGTTGAAGTGAAACGCTGGGGTACGCCTCGTGAGTTCGACTTCGAGGTTCGCGATCACGTTACTCTGGGCGAAATGCACGCGGGCCTGGACTTTGCGGCAGCCGTGAAGCTGACCGGTTCTCGCTTCGTGGTGATGAAAGGTCAGATTGCTCATCTGCACCGTGCGCTGGCACAGTTCATGCTGGATCTGCACACCGAGCAGCACGGTTACAGCGAAACCTACGTTCCGTATCTGGTTAACCACGATACTCTGTACGGTACCGGACAACTGCCGAAATTTGCCGGCGATCTGTTCCATACCCGTCCGCTGGACGAGGAAGCCGACAGCAGCAACTACGCGCTGATCCCAACCGCGGAAGTGCCGCTGACCAACCTCGTGCGTGATGAGATCATCGACGAAGACGACCTGCCAATCAAACTGACGGCGCACTCTCCGTGCTTCCGCTCTGAAGCGGGTTCTTACGGCCGTGACACGCGTGGTCTGATCCGTATGCACCAGTTCGATAAAGTTGAGATGGTACAGATCGTTCGTCCGGAAGAGTCCATGGACGCGCTGGAAGAGATGACCGGCCACGCGGAGAAAGTGCTGGAGCTGCTCGGTCTGCCGTACCGTCGTATGGCGCTGTGCACCGGTGATATGGGCTTTGGCGCCTGCAAAACCTTCGATCTGGAAGTGTGGGTACCTGCGCAGAACACCTACCGTGAAATCTCCTCCTGCTCTAACGTCTGGGATTTCCAGGCGCGTCGTATGCAGGCACGCTGTCGCAGCAAGTCCGACAAGAAAACCCGTCTGGTGCATACCCTGAACGGCTCTGGTCTGGCTGTTGGCCGTACGCTGGTTGCCGTGCTGGAAAACTATCAGCAGGCAGACGGACGTATTGAGATCCCTGAAGTGCTGCGCCCATACATGAAAGGCCAGCAGTACATCGGCTAATTCTTTGCCTTACAACAAAAAAGCGCCTTTTGGCGCTTTTTTTATACCCTCGGTTTGATACGACGCAATACCCCCTCCCTCTAAAGTAGTAATACTCCTGCGAATGAAAGCCAGCATAAAACACGCATAACGCATTAGCTCGTTATATATAA
The DNA here is from genome assembly GCF_001605945.1 of Enterobacter sp. SENG-6. NCBI lineage: Bacteria > Pseudomonadati > Pseudomonadota > Gammaproteobacteria > Enterobacterales > Enterobacteriaceae > Enterobacter > Enterobacter sp. SENG-6. The sequence goes on along the minus strand of NZ_LOMM01000021.1, from coordinate 4,131 downwards.
AACTATATCGCGGTTAATTCCGCCCCTTATTCTTTGTGAGCAACCAAAGTGAGTCTTTATGAAAATCAAAGCGCCTGAAGCGTTAATGGCTGCCGAGGTCACTCGCCGTGGGTTGATGAAAACCACGGCAATTGGCGGTCTCGCCGTTGCCAGCAGTGCCTTCACTCTCCCTTTTACCCGACTGGCGTCGGCGGCGGATGCGTTGTCCCCGGCTACGGCCCCGGAAAACGTGGTGTGGAGCGCCTGTACCGTAAACTGTGGTAGCCGTTGTCCATTACGTATGCATGTGGTGGATGGCGAGATCAAATACGTCGAAACCGACAATACCGGCGACGATAACTACGACGGCTTGCATCAGGTTCGCGCCTGTCTGCGTGGCCGCTCAATGCGCCGCCGGGTTTATAACCCGGACCGTCTGAAGTACCCGATGAAACGCGTCGGTAAGCGCGGGGAAGGGAAGTTCGAGCGCATCAGCTGGGATGAAGCTTACGATATCATCGCCAGCAATATGCAGCGTCTGATAAAAGAGTACGGTAACGAATCCATCTACCTGAACTATGGCACCGGAACGCTCGGGGGAACGCTGACCCGCTCCTGGCCACCGGGCAAAACGCTGGTGGCGCGCTTGATGAACTGCTGCGGCGGTTATCTCAATCACTACGGTGACTACTCTTCTGCACAGATTGCTGCCGGCCTGAACTACACCTACGGTGGCTGGGCAGACGGTAACAGCCCGTCCGATATCGAAAACAGTAAACTGGTGGTGCTTTTCGGTAACAACCCTGGTGAAACGCGCATGAGCGGCGGTGGGGTAACCTATTACCTTGAACAGGCTCGCGCCAAATCTAACGCCCGGATGATCATCATTGATCCGCGTTATACCGATACGGGGGCAGGCCGGGAAGATGAGTGGATCCCTATTCGCCCGGGTACCGATGCGGCGCTGGTCAGTGCGCTGGCGTGGGTCATGATCACCGAGGACCTTGTCGATCAGCCATTCCTCGATAAATACTGCGTCGGCTATGACGAGAAAACCCTGCCCGCCAGTGCGCCTGCCAACGGGCATTACAAGGCGTATATTCTGGGCCAGGGTAGTGACGGCGTGGCGAAGACCCCGGAGTGGGCATCAAAAATCACCGGGATACCGGCGGAACGTATTGTCCAGCTGGCGCGTGAAATCGGTTCAGCGAAACCGGCCTATATCAGCCAGGGCTGGGGGCCACAGCGTCACGCGAATGGCGAAATCGCCACTCGTGCTATTTCGATGCTCTCCATTCTGACCGGTAACGTGGGTATTAATGGTGGGAATAGTGGCGCGCGCGAAGGTTCCTATTCGCTGCCGTTTGAACGGATGCCAACTCTGGAAAACCCGGTTCAGACCAGTATCTCCATGTTTATGTGGACCGACGCCATTGAGCGCGGGCCGGAGATGACCGCCCTGCGCGATGGCGTACGGGGCAAAGACAAGCTGGATGTGCCGATCAAGATGATCTGGAACTACGCCGGTAACTGCCTTATTAACCAGCACTCGGAGATCAACCGCACCCACGAAATCCTGCAGGATGACAAGAAGTGCGAGATGATTGTGGTGATCGACTGCCACATGACCTCATCGGCGAAATATGCGGATATTTTGCTGCCGGATTGCACCGCCTCGGAGCAGATGGATTTCGCGCTGGATGCCTCCTGCGGCAACATGTCCTACGTGATCTTCACCGACCAGGCCATCAAACCGCGTTTCGAGTGCAAAACTATCTATGAGATGACCTCTGAGCTGGCGAAACGTCTTGGTGTCGAACAACAGTTCACAGAAGGCCGCACTCAGGAAGAGTGGATGCGTCATCTGCATGAACTTTCCCGTAAAGCGATCCCTGACCTGCCGGATTTCGATACCTTCCGCAAGCAGGGCATCTATAAACAGCGCGATCCGCAAGGGCACCACGTGGCGTACAAAGCCTTCCGCGAGGATCCGCAGGCGAATCCGCTGACCACGCCATCGGGCAAAATCGAGATTTACTCCGAAGAGCTGACAAACATTGCCGCAACCTGGGAATTGCCGGAAGGGGATGTTATCGATCCCCTGCCGATCTACACGCCCGGGTTTGAAAATTATAACGATCCGCTGACCGCAAAATTCCCGCTGCAACTGACCGGATTCCACTACAAAGCGCGCGTTCACTCCACTTACGGCAACGTTGATGTGCTGAAAGCCGCCTGCCGCCAGGAGATGTGGATTAACCCGACGGATGCGAAAGCGCGAGGCATCAGCAATGGCGATCGTGTGCGTATCTTTAACGATCGCGGCGAGGTGCATATCGAAGCCAAAGTGACGCCCCGCATGATGCCTGGTGTTGTCGCGTTGGGGGAAGGCGCGTGGTACAGCCCGGATGCAAACCGCATCGACCAGGCTGGCAGTATTAACGTACTGACCACGCAGCGCCCGTCGCCGCTGGCGAAAGGCAACCCGTCCCACACAAACCTTGTTCAGGTTGAGAAGGTGTAAGGAGTAACCGATGACAACCCAGTATGGATTTTTTATTGACTCCAGCCGTTGCACCGGGTGCAAAACCTGCGAGCTGGCCTGCAAGGATTACAAAGACCTGACCCCGGACGTCAGCTTCCGCCGGATCTACGAATACGCGGGCGGCGACTGGCAGGAGGATAACGGCGTCTGGCATCAGAACGTCTTTGCCTATTACCTGTCGATTGCCTGTAACCACTGTGAAGACCCGGCCTGCACCAAAGTGTGCCCGAGCGGGGCAATGCACAAGCGTGACGACGGGTTTGTGGTGGTGAATGAGGATGTCTGCATC
>NZ_LOMM01000021.1:0-1308 GCF_001605945.1 Enterobacter sp. SENG-6 | reverse complement strand
CCGCTACTGCCATATGGCCTGTCCGTACGGTGCGCCGCAGTACAACGCCGCCAAAGGCCACATGACCAAGTGCGACGGCTGCCACGACCGCGTGGCGGAAGGCAAAAAGCCGATTTGCGTGGAGTCCTGTCCGCTGCGCGCGCTGGACTTCGGCCCGATTGACGAGCTGCGTAAAAAACACGGCCAGCTTGCGGCCGTCGCGCCGCTGCCGTCCGCGCACTTCACGAAGCCAAGCATTGTGATTAAACCTAACGCCAACAGCCGCCCGACGGGAGATACCACCGGCTATCTGGCAAACCCGAAGGAGGTGTGAGATGGGAAGTGGATGGCATGAATGGCCGCTGATGATCTTCACGGTCTTTGGGCAGTGCGTGGCGGGTGGCTTTATTGTGCTCGCGCTGGCGTTACTGAAAGGCGATTTGAAAGCTGAACAGCAGCAGCGCGTGGTGCTGAGTATGTTTGGTCTGTGGGTGTTGATGGGGATCGGTTTTATTGCCTCTACGCTGCACCTCGGCTCGCCAATGCGCGCGTTCAACTCTCTCAATCGCGTGGGGACATCCTCACTGAGTAACGAAATTGCCAGCGGGGCGATCTTCTTTGCCGTCGGTGGGCTGGGTTGGCTGCTGGCAGCCCTGAAAAAGCTTCCTGCGGGGCTGCGCAACGTGTGGCTGATCGTGACAATGGTGCTGGGCGTGGTCTTCGTGTGGATGATGGTGCGGGTTTATAACACCATCGATACCGTTCCCACCTGGTATAGCGTCTGGACGCCAATGAGTTTCTTCCTGACGATGTTTATCGGTGGGCCGCTGCTGGGCTACCTGCTGCTGCGCGTGGCGGGTGTGGACGGCTGGGCGATGCGTCTGCTCCCTGCCGTTTCGCTGTTGGCGCTGGTGGTGAGCACGATGGTTGCGCTGATGCAGGGCGCTGAGCTGGCAACCATTCACAGCTCCATTCAGCAGGCCTCAACTCTGGTGCCAGAGTACGGTTCTCTGATGGCCTGGCGTGTGGTGTTGCTTGCTGTTGCGCTGGTGTGCTGGATTGCCCCTCAGCTTAAAGATTATCAGCCCGCACTGCCGTTACTGTCAGTGGCCTTTGTGCTGGTGCTGGCAGGGGAGTTGATCGGTCGCGGTGTGTTTTACGGCCTGCATATGACGGTAGGCATGGCTATCGCCAGCTGATTTGATTTTTCGTTATAAAAAGCCGGGACATAGCGCCCGGCTTTTCTTTTTTTGTGCACTGAAAACCCCCAGCTAGGCTGGGGGTTCCGGAAAGCTTTCAGCTTTAAGTCAGTTATAAAAACCCCTTTTG